>JBBSVE010000036.1:0-25504 GCA_038233815.1 Rhodobacterales bacterium | reverse complement strand
GGCCAAATCCGAGGCGGACAAACAGAACCTCGGCGACGTGAAAAAGAGCTGAACGACAGGTCCCGGCCCCTTCGAGGGCCGGGCCCCCCGTATCCGACATCAGGAAGACTTGCATGGCACGTGGACGACAGGCCGATAGCCCCGCGGCGATCCCGGCGAAAGGCTGGAAGGACATCGCCCTCCGGGTCAAGGACGAGGTTGGCAACGACCATGTCGGATTGATGGCCGCCGGGGTGGCATTCTATGCGCTGCTGGCGATTTTTCCGGCGATCACGGCGCTGATGGCTCTCGCGGGCCTCGTGCTGGACCCGTCCGAGGTGACAGCGCAGTTGCAGACCTTCACGTCGCTGATGCCGCAGCAGGCAGCCCAGATTATTCTGGATCAGGCGGTCGCGGTTGCGGGCTCGCAGCAGGGAGGGCTCAGCCTCGCTTTCATCATCGGTCTCGGGCTCGCGATCTACTCTTCGTCCAAGGGTATGGGGAGCCTCATCGAGGGCCTCAACGTCGCCTATGACGAGGACGAAGGGCGCGGCTTCATCATGCGAACCCTCGTCACGCTGGCGCTAACGTTATTTCTGATCTTCGGCCTGCTCGTCGGGCTTCTGGCGGCGCTCGCGGTGCCCATCGTGCTCAACTTTCTGCCGTTGCCGGGGTGGCTGGAAGTGATCCTCAACCTCTCGCGCTGGTTGGTGCTGGTAGTGCTGACCGTGTTGGGGCTGGCGGTGCTCTACCGCTATGGCCCGGCGCGGGAGGATGCGAAATGGACATGGCTCACGCCCGGGGCTCTTGTATCGTGCGGGGTGTGGATCGTGGCCTCGGTCGGATTCTCGATCTACGTCAGCAACTTCGCAAGCTACAACCAATCCTTTGGCAGCATGGCGGGGGTCATCATCCTGCTGATGTGGCTGTGGATTTCGGCCTACATCGTCCTTCTGGGGGCGGAGATCAACGCCGAGACCGAAGCGCAGACCAAGGCCGACACCACTACAGGCGCGGAGGAGCCGATGGGCGAACGGGCCGCCGTGAAGGCCGACACGGTATCGTAGAGGCAGAGGTGGTGGCCGCTGTGGGGGTCGAACCCACACGCCCAGAGGGCAACGGATTTTAAGTCCGGTCTGTCTACCAGTTCCAGCAAGCGGCCAGGCTCCCCCGGATGAACCGTGCCAAGGTTCGGCCCCTTGATAGGGAGGGGGCCTGCGACCCTCAAGCCCCATCGGCGATCTTCCCTGCGGTTGACTTGCGCTGCGGGACCGGGCCATTTCGCTGAAATCAACCGGAGGCATGGAATGAGCGACATCATCTGCGAGCGGAACGACCGGGGGGGACGCTACTCCCTGTCCCTGAACGGCGCGGAGGCCGAGCTGACGTGGCGCAACGACGGGAACGGCAGGATCGTGGCCGACCATACCGCCGTGCCCGATGCGATGCGCGGCACGGGTGCGGGGCTCGCTCTGGTGAAGCGTATGGTCGTCGATGCGAAAGCCGAGGGCACGCGGATCGTGCCGCAATGTCCCTTTGTGGAGGCGATGCGCAAGCGCCACCCCGAGTGGAACGACGTGTTCACTCTCTGAGAGAGGGCGGCCTCACCCCCCGGCGGCAATGATCCGGAATACGCAAGGGTCCGTCACCAGTTCCGGCGGCGTGAGGCATAGGCCCTGCGCCACTGCCCAGGCGGCCAGCACCTTCGGCACGTAGTCACGCGTCTCGGGATAGGGCGGCACGCCCCGGTTGGCGGCGACCGCGCCTTCACCGGCGTTATAGGCGGCAAGCACCATCAATGGATCGCGGTCGAACCGGTCCATCAACCAGTCGAGATAGGCCACCCCGCCCTTGATATTCTGCGCAGGGTCGGTGCTGTCGCGCACTCCGAACCGCGCCGCCGTCGCGGGGATAAGCTGCATCAGACCCACCGCGCCCGCTGGACTTTCGGCGAGGGGCTTGCCGCCGCTCTCGATCCCCATCACCGCCAGAACGAGCGCGGGGGAGACTTGCGTGCCGAGCGTGGCCCGCAGGATCTCGGTCCCGTAGCGTTGCGCGATGTCCTGCATCTGCTGCATCCGGGGCGCCGCCACCATCGCCCCGCCGGGCCCGAGACCGAGCGCCGCCATTGCCTTGGGATAGCGCCCCGCGACGGCATCCTGTGCCGCCGGCACTGCATCCCAGAACCAGTCGTAGGCGGCCTTGCCCGGTATGCGCGGAGTGAGCGCCGCCTGTGCCACCGCCTCGGCAGGAACCGGGGGGGCGGGAGCGGGCTCGGGTCGCGGCACCACGGCGAGGCGCAGAGCCTGTTCCACAGGGTCGATCTGCACCCGGATCCGATTGCCGGGCCCGCCCTCGCCGACCTTCACGCGGTGGGCGGAGAAGTCGGACCGAAACGGTGGCGTCTGGGCGGATGGCACGCCGGGACAGGCGATCAGGAGGGCCGAAACGACGCCCATGAATAGCGATGGAGCCGGTCTGGAGATCCCTCTGGCCGTATCGTCTCGCGCCATGATCCGCCGCTCTGGTTTCTGTCGTTTGCAGATCTCTACCCCCGGTTGCAATCCGCATCCTAGGGTTTTCGGGGTTTTTCGCCCGGAAACGGGGGATTTGGCAGGAATGCAACAGCCCTGCCGGGAGCGGGCTGACGACAAGTCCTGAGCCGGCCCCCGGCCAACCGATGGGTGGCCGTGCCGCGAAATGATCATGGTCCGCCCCAATCTCCGCCACAATCGGGTGGCTATATGGACCCATGCCGCGACAGGGACCGGGACGGAACGACGGACCCGCCCCCCAAGCTGCCAGAGACCTAGACTTCGCAAGCCACTCATCGAAAGGGACCGACCATGATGAAATTCCTCAAGCTCACCAACCACTTCAAAAAGGACGAAGACGGCGCCGTGACGGTCGACTGGGTCGTGCTGACCGCCGCCATTGTCGGCCTCGGCATGGTCGTGATGAAGACCGTCGGCGGCGGGATCACGGGCATGGGCGACAAGATCGTCACCGATCTCAACAGCAAGTCTTCGGGCTACAGCAATCTGCCGAATTGAATAACTTTGACTGACGCCACTCGGGCCGCGTCTCTCACGGGCGCGGCCTTTCCATTGGCGCCGATGACCTCGCGGGCCGGACAAACGGCAGGGCATTTAGATGACACGTTTCACTAGACTTTTGTCGGAAGGGGCTCGGGATGAAGACGGCGCGGTGACCGTGGACTGGGTCGTGCTGACCGCAGCCATCGTGGGCCTCGCCTTCGCGGCCCTCGGGCCGATCGGGTTCTCGACCAACAATGCCGCGCAGGCGACCGCAGAGTATATCGGCAGCGCGAAGGTCGGTTTCGACGAATAGCCGGGCCGGGGGCACCCGCGCCGAATTGGGGAGACGACATATGCGGATGATGTTCGGACTGGTTCTCATGGTCGGCCTCGGCCTTGCCGGGATGGCGGTGTGGATGGTGCAGGGCTATGTCGCGCAGGCTCAGGTGGACGTGGCGCGCGAGCGGGCGACGCGGCTGGAACTGGGCCCGCTGGCGGAGGCCTACGTCGTGACCAGGCCCCTGCCCTACGGTGCGGCGCTGTCGCGGGACGATGTGGAACGCGTGCTGGTGCCAAAAAAGGCGCTGCCCGACGGCACGTTCGCGGAGGAAGCCGCGCTCTTTCCCGGCGACTACGCCAAGCCGCGCTACGTGATCCGCGCGCTGGAGCGCAATGAGATGCTGACCGCCTCGCGGCTCACCGAACCCGGCGAGGATGCGGGCCTCACCACACGGCTCGGCAAGGGTATGCGGGCGTTCGCCATCAAGGTCGATGTGGCCTCGGGCGTGTCGGGCTTCGTGAAACCGGGCGACAATGTCGATGTCTACTGGACCGGCAGCACGGGGGCGTCGAACGGCGACATCACGCAACTGATCGAGACCTCGGTGCGTGTCATCGCGGTCGACCAGGCGTCCAGCGAGGATCGCGGAACGGCAGCGTCCGTCGCGCAGACCGTGACGGTGGAGGCGAACCCCGGACAGGTCGGGCGTCTGGCGCAGGCCGCCGCGACCGGAAAGCTCGCCCTGTCGCTGGTCGGCATCGGAGACGACACGGAAGTCAGCGCGGTCGAGGTGGACAGCCGACGGCTGCTCGGGATCGAGGCCGCGGCCCCCATCGTGCAGGCGCAGGCTGCGCGAACCTGCAGCGTGAAGATGCGCAAGGGGTCCGAGGTGGTGGAAATGCCGATTCCCTGCACCAACTGAGCGGCCTGTTGCAGGATATCCACAGGCACAACGGCCACACGGAAGGAAAACTTGCGAAAAATCGGAACCTCTGCAATCTTTACGCGAAGATCGGGCGCCAAAGACCCGACTAAAGTGTAACGAGAGGCAGAGGTATGGATTTGCGACCCCACGTCCGGGCGACGGCACTGGCCGTCGCATGCCTTGCGCTCGCGGCGCCCCCCGCCCTCGCCCAATCCCTGCGCGTGATGACCGGCGCACCGGCGAGCGCGCTCCACGTGCCGATGAACCGCGCGGTGGTGGTGGAGAGCGAGACGCCGTTCGCCGAACTCAGCATCGCGAACCCCGGCATCGCGGATATCTCCACCCTGTCGGACAAGTCGATCTATGTGCTCGGCAAGGCTCCCGGCCGCACGACGATGACGCTGCTGGGCCCCGACGGCAAGCTGATCGCCAACGTCGACGTGCAGGTCACGCCCGATATTGCGGAGTTCAAGGAGCGGCTGGGCCAGATCCTCCCCGGCGAGCCGATCGAGGTCCGCACCGCCAACGACGGCATCGTGCTGTCGGGGACCGTATCCTCCACTGGTAAGCTGGACCGCGCGCTCGATCTCGCGAACCGCTACGCGCCCGACCGGGTGTCGAACCTGATGAGCGTGGGCGGCACGCAGCAGGTGATGCTGAAGGTCCGGTTCGCGGAGATGCAGCGGTCGGTGGCGAAGAGCCTGTCGGCCTCGCTCGGCATCAACGGCGGCACCAACGGGGGGCGGATCGGCATCGGCGCGGGCACCGGGGCCTATACGGCAGGAAATGCGCTGAACAATGCCTATGCGGGGGGGCTGCGGACCTCGCCGTCGGGAACGAACGGCAACACGACGCTCGGATTTTCCACCGGCTCGCTGCAGTTCCAGGTGCTGCTGGAGGCGCTGGAATCCAAAGGCGTGGTCCGCACGCTGGCGGAACCGAACCTGACCGCGCTTTCGGGTCAGGAGGCGAAGTTCCTCGCAGGCGGCGAATATCCGATCCCGGTCGCGTCGGGCTCCGGCTCCGACAACTCCATCTCCATCGAATACAAGCCCTTCGGGGTGGAGCTGAACTTCACCCCCGTGGTGGTGGACAACGACATCATCAACCTCACGATCAACGCGGCGGTGTCGTCCATCGACAGCACGATCACGCTGCAATCGTCGGGCTTCACGATCAACGCCTTCAAGCGGCGCGAGACCTCGACCACGGTGGAGATGCGCGACGGCGAGAGCTTTGCCATAGCAGGCCTCCTGCAGGACGATTTCCGCAACCTCAAAGGGCAGGTGCCATGGCTGGGCGACATCCCGGTGTTGGGGGCGTTGTTCCGGTCGGCGCAGTATCAGCGTGCGCAGTCCGAACTGGTGATCATCGTGACGCCGCATCTGGTGACGCCCACACGGGGGGAGGCGCTCGCAATGCCCACCGACCGCGTCAAGCTCCCGTCGGAGAAGGACTTCTTCCTGTTCGGCAAGGTCGCGGGCAAGGGTCCGAAGGGGGCCGCGGGCGAGGTCGCCCGGCAGGACTTCAGCGGCTCCTACGGCTATGTGATGGAGTGACGGCGATGAAACCGATCCTGACCGGCGCCGTGCTGCTGGCGCTTGCGGCCTGCGGGCCGGACATGAACCGGCCGCTGGGCGAATCGGGAATGGACCGCGGCTTCGGCAATGCCACGATGAACAACACGCTGGTGCAATCGGGCCAGCGCGATGCCACCATGGCGCTCGGGCGACGGTTTCGGGCGGAGGTTCCTTCCACCATCACCTTCGCCTTCAACTCCGCAGTGATCGACGCGAATGCCGCCGCCGTCCTGACCGAGCAGGCGAACTGGATCCGGCAGTTCCCGGAGGTGCGATTCCGGGTCTATGGCCACACCGACCTCGTCGGGTCGAACGCCTACAACAGGGCGCTTGGGTTGCGTCGGGCAAAAGCGGTGGTGTCGTTCCTTGCCACGCGTGGGATCAGCCGGTCGCGGCTGGAGGCGCTCGTCTCCTACGGCGAGACGCGGCCAGTGGTCGCCACCGCCGGGCCGGAGATGCGCAACCGGCGCACCGTAACCGACGTGTCCGGCTTCGTTGAGCGCCATCCGACGGTGCTCGACGGCAAGTATGCGGCGGTGATCCATCGCACCTACATCACGCTCGCCGAACGCCCGCATCCCCAGAACGTCGAAATCCAGACCCAGACCAACCCGTCGGGCGGCTGACGCGTCGGTCCGCGCGCGCATGAAATGCTTGCGGCGCTAACGATGTCTTAGTCCCGATGATGGCATCATTCCCCAGCGGAACGCGGCGGTGATCCGGCTGCACGGGGACTGCCTGCGGGCGATTCGCCCCGATCCGGCGGCATGGGGCACTGGCCCCGGGGGGGACATGAGGCATGACGGGCGTTGCGAACCTCCAGCCGGAACCGGCGCCGATCCTCGCGTGCACCGTATCACGCGACGTGCAGAATTTCGACGCGCTGATCGACGACATGGAGGCGGAGCTTGGTGAGAACTGGGGCGACCTCGGCTTTTCCGATGCGCTGACCTTTCTGGAGCAGCCCGAGTCCGCCTCGCTCGAATTCGTGGCGATCGCGGTCGACGGACAGGATACGGAAGATCCGGGTGCCCTCTCCGACATCATCCGCACCGCGAAGGCCAAGGGCATCGCTGTCATCATTATCGCGCATGAGGTCAATCCCGTGGCGCTGCACCGCCTTCTGCGGCTCGGTTGCGACGATTTCGTGCCCTACCCCCTGCCTGAAGGCGCGCTTCACGATGCGATTGCGCGCCTGCGAAAACCTGCCCCGCCCGCGCTCGTCGTGGCACCCGCCGCTTCGCCCCCCAACCCGGCGGTCGCGGCGCCCGCCCTGAAGGCCGGGGGCGACCGCGACGGGGTGGTCCTGCCGGTCCACGGCATGTCGGGCGGCGTGGGCGCCAGCACGTTCGCGGTCAATCTTGCATGGGAACTGGCGACGGCGGCCAAGGACGGCCCCCGGGTCTGCCTTCTGGATCTCGATTTCCAGTTCGGCGCGGTGTCGACCTACCTCGACCTGCCGCGCAAGGACGCGGTGTTCGACGTCCTGCACGACACGGCTGCGGCGGACGGCGAAAGTTTTCTCGCCGCGATGCTGCCTTTCAACGACCGGCTCCACGTTTTCACCGCCCCGCCCGACATGCTGCCGCTCGACATCGTTCAGGGCGAGGAGATCGGGCGGCTCATCGACCTGGCGCGGCAGAATTTCGATTTCGTGGTGATCGACATGCCCTCCACGGTCGTCGGCTGGACCGAAACCGTGCTCGCGCGGGCGCATGTCTATTTCGCGCTTCTGGAACTGGATCTTCGGTCCGCGCAGAACGTGCTGCGCCTGACGCGCACGCTGAAATCCGAAGGGCTGCCGGTGGAAAAGCTGCGCTACGTGCTCAACCGCGCGCCGGGGTTTACCGACCTGTCCGCCAAGAGCCGCGTCAAACGGATGGCCGAAAGTCTGTCCATCACGATGGAAACGCAGTTGCCCGACGGCGGCGCGCAGGTCACGCAGGCCAATGATCACGGTCTGCCGCTCGCGATCAGTGCCGCGAAGAACGCGCTCCGCCGAGAGATCCAGAAACTGGCGAAATCGCTCGTAGATCTGACGCGGTCGGTCGAAACGGCAAAGCGTTGATCCCGCCGAAAGGGGCATAAGATGTTCTCTCGCTACAAGAAGGCCGAACCGGGCCGACCCGCACCGACAGCGCCGGTCGCGGCCCCCCTGCCCCGCCCCGCCGCCGGGACGCCGACGCCCGCATCCCACCAGATGCGGCCTCTGGCGTCCTTGCCCGCACTGTCGTCCGCCGAGACGGTGGCCGCCGACAAGGAGCAGAAGCGCAAGATCCGGCTGATGGAGCTGAAGGTCGAGCTGCACAAACGCCTGCTGGAGAACCTCAACCTCGCGGCACTGGAAACGGCGTCGGAGGCGAGCCTGCGGGCCGAGATTCAGTCCATCGCGGCAGAGGCGCTCGACGAGATGTCGGTCGTGCTGAACAAGGACGACCGCACGATCCTGAATCAGGAGCTTTACGACGAGGTCATGGGCCTCGGTCCGCTGGAGCCGCTGCTGAAGGACGAAACGGTCAATGATATCCTGGTGAACGGGCCCAAACGCATCTTCATCGAGCGGGGGGGCAAGCTCACGCTCACCGACATCACCTTCAAGGACGAACGCCATCTGCTGCGGATCATCGACAAGATCGTCTCCGCGGTCGGGCGGCGCGTGGACGAGAGCAATCCCTACTGCGACGCGCGCCTGCAGGACGGCAGCCGCTTCAACTGCATGGTGCCACCCGTGGCCGTCGACGGCAGTCTCGTTTCGATCCGTAAGTTCAAGAAGGACAAGCTGGGCGTGCCCGACCTCGTGAGCTTCGGCGCATTCACGGAGGAGATGGCCGCCTATCTGCAGGCGGCCGTGTCCTGCCGTCTCAACATCATCGTCTCCGGCGGCACGGGGTCGGGCAAGACCACGACGCTGAACGCGCTGTCCTCCTTCATCGACGCGGCGGAGCGGGTGCTCACGATCGAGGACACAGCCGAATTGCAACTCCAGCAGGTCCATGTCGGCCGGATGGAGAGCCGCCCCGCCAACGTCGAGGGGAAAGGCGCCGTGACGCAGAGGGATTGCCTGCGAAACGCGCTCCGGATGCGGCCCGACAGGATCATTGTGGGTGAGACGCGGGGCGAGGAGGTGATCGACATGCTGCAGGCGATGAACACCGGCCATGACGGCTCGATGACGACGATCCATGCGAACTCCGCGCGCGACGGGATCTCGCGGTTGGAAAACATGGTCGCGATGGCCGGGATCGAGATGCCGCTAAAGGCGGTGCGCGCGCAGATCGCCTCAGCCGTCAACCTGATCGTTCAGGCGAGCCGGTTGCAGGACGGATCGCGCCGGATGGTGTCGATCACCGAGATCACGGGGATGGAGGGGGAGGTGATCTCGATGCAGGAGATCTTCCGGTTCGAGCGTCTGGGCCTCGCCCCCGACGGCAAGATCATCGGCCGATTCAACGCGACCGGCGTGCGATCGCACTATTCCGAACGGTTCCGCCAGTGGGGCTACGATCTGCCCGCCTCGATCTACGAACCCGTTGTTTGAGGATAGCCCATGCAGATCAGCGCCGCCCCCCTCATCTATATCGTGATCTTCGTGGCCATCGTGCTGATGGTGGAGGGGCTCTACCTCACCGTCTTCGGCAAATCCATCAGCCTGAACTCGCGCGTCAGCCGGCGGCTTGCGCTCCTGCAGCAGTCCGGCAACCGGGAGCGGGTGCTCGAACAGCTCCGAAAGGAGATGGGCCAGCACATGAAGGCCCGTGGCATCCCGCTCTATTCGATCCTCGCGGCCAAGGCGCAGAAGGCCAACATCGCCTTCTCGCCGCGCCAACTGGTGATGATCATGGCGGGACTCGGCGCGGTTTCCTTCGTGGCCCTGACCCTCGGCACGTCGGCCGAGGCGCCGGTGCGCGCGCTGATTGCGGTCGGAATGGGGATCGGCGGGGTCTATGTCTGGGTCGCGCGGAAAGCCAAGAAGCGCATGGACCTGATGGAAGAACAGCTTCCCGACGCAGTGGAGCTGATGGTGCGCAGCCTGCGCGTCGGGCATCCGTTCTCGGCGGCCGTGGCGATCGTGTCGAAGGAGGTGGCAGACCCGTTGGGCACCGAGTTTGGAATGATCTCCGACGAGGCCGCCTACGGGCGTGACGTGTCCGAGAGCCTGAAGGAATTCGCCGAACGGATGGACAGCCAGGACCTGCGATTTCTGGCCGTCGCGGTGACGATCCAGCAGACCTCGGGCGGCAATCTGGCGGAGATCCTCGACGGGCTGGCCAAGGTGATCCGCGCGCGGTTCAAGCTCTTCCGCCGGGTCCGCGCGATCACGGCGGAGGCGAAATGGTCGGGGATGTTCCTCTCCGCCTTCCCGATCGGCGCACTCGTGATGATCAACATCGTGCAGCCGCACTATTACGACGAGGTGAAGGAGACGGCGGCCTTCGTGCCCGCCTGCCTCGTTGTGGCGCTGTTCCTGATCGTCAACGTGGTCTTCATGAAGATCATGGTCAATATCAAGGTGTAGGGGGTGGCGATGGAGCTTTTCACACGGGTCGGGACCGCGCTTACGGATGCGTTGGGGCCGATGGGCCCGCTGATCGCGATGGGCGGTTTCGGGATTGTCCTCGTTATCGTTGCACTGCCGGTGATGCTGAAGAAGCAACCCGACCGATTCAGCCAACTGCGCGATGCGCAGGTCGATCGGGGTGCCACCCAGAAGGAACAGTCGCTGCGCGCGTCCTCCGGCGGGGCCGCGGAACGGCTGGAGAGGTTCTCTACCTTCCTCGAGCCGCAGTCGGCGGAGGATATGTCGGCCTCCCGCCTCCGGCTGCTGCGCGCGGGCTATCCGGGCAAGAACGCGGTCCGGGTCTTCCACTTCGCGCAACTGTGCCTCGGTCTGGGATTGCTGGCGGCGGGCGTCCTCTACACACTCGCGGCGCAGGGTCAGGGCGAGGTCTCGACCCAGATGATGGTGCTGTCCACCATCGGTCCGGGGGCTGCGGGCTACTATCTGCCGAAATACCGGATCACGCGCCGCGCGCAAAGCCGACAGGAGGAGATCATCTCCGGCTTTCCCGACGCGCTCGACATGATGCTGGTCTGCGTGGAAGCGGGGCAGTCGCTGGACCAGTCGATCCTGCGGATGGCGCGGGAGAGCCGCGCGGGCTATCCGGCGCTCGCCGACGAGTTCGACATCGTGGCGCAGGAGGTAAAGGCCGGGAAGGAACGGGTGACCGTCCTCAAGGACATGTCGGAGCGAGTGGGCATTCCCGACGTCTCGTCCTTCGTCACGACCCTGGTGCAGTCGGCAACCTTCGGCACCTCGATCGCGGAAGCGTTGCGTGTCTATTCCGCCGAAATGCGCGACAAGCGCGTAATGCGGGCCGAGGAGAAGGCAAACAAGTTGCCGACGAAGCTGACCCTCGGCACAATGATGTTCACCGTGCCGCCGCTGATGATCATCCTGATCGGACCGTCCGTCCACGGGATATCAAAAACCCTCGGCGGCGGCTGACGGGCACGCGGCGGGTCCGGGAAGGGACATCATGACACGGCTGGCGTGTGGGATCGGTGCCGCCTTTCTTCTTCTGACTGCCTGCACCGGATCGGACGAGATCTCCGCGTCGGACCGGGCCCGGAACTTCGCCCCCGGCACCGACAGGCGCGCGCAGGGGATCGACGGATTGATCGTCGGGCACCGTCTGATGGAGGCGGGCGAATACGACCTGGCCTTGCGCGCCTACCTCCGGGCCGCGGCCGAGGACGGGATCGACGCCGACGTCCTCTCCGCCCTCGGGTCGGCGAACCTGCGGCTTGGGCGGCTCGGTCAGGCCGAACAGCTCTTGCATCGCGCGCTGGAGGCCGAGCCGTCCAACGTGCCCGCACTCAACAATCTCGGCGTCGTGCTGATGGAAAAGGGTCGGGTGGGTGAGGCGCGACAGGTCTTCGAGCAGGCCTTTGCGCTCGACAGTGGCAGTTCGGACTCCATCCGCCAGAATCTGCGCCTCGCTATCGCGGAACTGGACCGCACGGCCTATGCTCAACCGCAGGAGGAGCCGACCTTCACCCTCGTGCGCCGCGACAAGGGCCAGTATGTGCTCCTGTCCAAACGCTAGAACGGAAGCTGTCGGCGCTGTCATGAAGGACGCGCCATGCGCCAAACGAACCACCCGCCGCGCATCAACCGCGCGGCTGGCATCGCGATCGGTCTTTGCGCCCTGCTCCTGTCCGGGTGTCTGAAAAACACCGATGCGGAGGTGAGCAAGGCTATCCGCGACGTGAACGTGATCGACGAAAGTAACCTCAATGACATCATGCTGACGGTGAGCGATCCGAACGAATCGGTCGCCTATTTCCGCAAGACGCTGGCCGCCAATCCCGGACGGCTGGACCTGCAGCGCGGGCTCGCCAAATCGCTGGTGCGCGCGCAACGCCCCGTAGAGGCCTTGCCGGTCTGGGACGACGTCCTGAAGGATCCCAAAAGCACCGACGATGACAAGGTCTCATTCGCCGGCGCCCTCGTGCGCGCGAACGAGTGGAAGCGGGCCGAGGCGGTGCTGAACTCCGTGCCCCCCACGCACGAAACCTATGAGCGTTACCGGCTGGAGGCGATGGTCGCCGATAGCAACAAGAACTGGAAGAAAGCCGACAGCTTTTACGAGATCGCGGCGGGTCTGACTACAAAGCCCGCGGGCACCTACAACAACTGGGGCTTCTCCAAGCTGTCGCGCGGGGATTTCGCGGGGGCCGAAAAGCTGTTCGCGCAGGCCATCACCTACGATCCGACGCTGTTCACCGCCAAGAACAACCTCATCCTCGCGCGCGGTGTGCAGCGGAAATACGACCTGCCGGTGCTCGACGTGACCCAGACCGAACGGGCGCAACTGCTTTACACGATGGGCCTCGCCGCGATCAAGCAGGGCGATGTGCGGATTGGAAAGGGCCTCCTGCAGCAGGCGGTGGACACGCATCCGCAGCATTTCGACGCGGCCCAGCAGTCGCTGGCGGCGCTCGACGCGAACGTGACCAACTGATGATCCCTGCGGTGGCGCCCGCGACGGTCCTGTGGTTCCTGCCGGTTCTGGTCCCGGTGGCGATCTGGGTGTCGTGGTCGGACATGCGATTCATGAAAATCCCGAACCGGGCCGTCGTCGTTCTGGTGCTCGCCTATGCGGTGCTGGGGCTGGCGGTCCTGCCCTTGGCTGCATGGGCGTGGGGATTTGCACTGATGGCGGGGGTTCTCAGCCTCGGGTTCGCGGCCAACATGGCGGGTCTCGTGGGCGCGGGGGACGCGAAGTTCGCGGCCGCCATGGCGCCCTATTTCGTCGGATCGAACGTGACGGCGGTGCTGGCGCTCTTCGCGGCCTGCCTTCTGGCTGCCTTCGCCAGCCACCGCGCGTTGGGACGCGTCCCTGCGTTCCGCAGGCAGACGGCGGACTGGCTCAGCTGGTCGCGGCGCGATTTTCCGATGGGCCTCGCGCTCTCGGGAACGCTTTTGCTCTATCCGCTGACGGGGCTCGTTTCCGGCTGAACCGCTTCACGATTTGGCCATCTTTCAGGGGCACCATGTAAGGGACCCTGTCGGAGGTGAGCGATGAACGCCCATGTGTCCCTGCCCAACGTGCTCGCGCCGCCCGGGCCGCGCAGCCTGCACGATGTCGGGATCTCGTCGGTGATGATGCGGGACATCCTGCTCAAGACCATGTTCCGCACCAACGTCGACCTCGTCTCGGCACTGGCGCGCGCCATCTGCCTGCCGGTCCCGTTGACGCAGGAGCTTGTGGACCTCGCCCGCGGCCAGAAGCTGGTGGAGGCGATGGGCACGCTTCATGCGACCTCGGGCGGGGAAATGGGGTATCAGCTAACCGACGGCGGCAGGGCGCGTGCGCTCGATGCGCTGGGCCAATCCGAATATTACGGCGCGATGCCCGTCCCGCTGGAGGATTACCGCGTACAGGTCGGGCGCCAGTCGGTGCGCGACATCCGGCTCTCGCGCGCCGAGCTGAGGGCGGCGATGGGTCATCTGATCCTGCCGCCGGACCTTCTGGGCAATCTCGGACCGGCCGTGACCTCGGGGCGCTCGATCCTGATGTATGGGCCACCGGGAAACGGGAAATCGAGCATCTCCAATGGTATACGCGATGCGATGGGCGACCGGATCTATGTGCCCCGGGCGCTGGAATATGCGGGTCAGGTGATCACGGTCTATGACCCGATCGTCCATTCCGCGGCGGAGGAGGCGGTGGACGATCCGGGCTCTCTCCGCCGGACATCGAACCGGTTCGACAATCGCTACGTCTGGTGCGAACGTCCGACGGTCATCACCGGGGGGGAGCTGAGCCTCGACATGCTCGATCTGACCTACAATGCCACCGCGCGAACCTATCAGGCGCCGCTCCAGCTCAAGTCGACGGGGGGCATCTTCATCGTGGACGACCTCGGCCGGCAGGCCGAACCACCGCAAAAGCTGGTGAACCGCTGGATCGTGCCGCTGGAGGAGGGGCGCGATATCCTGGCGCTGCAATCGGGCGAGAAGTTCACCGTTCCTTTCGACACGCTGGTGATCTTTTCCACCAACTTCCACCCGAACAAGATCTTTGACGGCGCCGCGCTGCGCCGGATCTTCTTCAAGATCAAGGTGGACGGCCCGGATCGGGAGAATTTCCTCAAGATCTTCGCGATGGTGGCGCGCGCCAAGAGCATCCCGCTGGATGAGGGCGCGCTGATGCATCTGATGAAGGTAAAATTCCCCACCATCGAGAACCTCTACGCCAATTACATGCCGAAGTTCCTGATCGAGCAGATGATCGCGGTCTGCGAATTCGAGGGCCTGCCCTACCAGATGACGCCCGACCTGATCGACCGGGCCTGGAACAACATGTTCGTGCGGGAGGAGGCAATCGCCCACTGACGCGCCGCCAGCGACCTCAGGACCGGATCTGCATGACGCCGCGCTCCGTGACAATGGCATCGAGCGGCTGATCGGTCGCATCGATGGGAACCTCCGCCACCTCCTGCGCCGAAAAGGCGAACCCGACGGCGAGGATCGGACCTCTGCACCGCAACCCCTCCAGCGTCCGGTCATAAAAGCCACCACCGTAGCCGAGCCGGTAGCCCCGCGCGTCGAATGCCAGAAGCGGCACGATGAGGACTGTCGGATCGAGCCAGTCACCGGCCGCGGGAACCGACGCGCCAAATGCGCCGACCACCGTCTCCGATGCGGAGGTCCAGGACCGGAAGCGCAGCGGCCGGCCCGCACCCTCGACGACCGGCATGCCGACCGGACCGTCATGCAGCATAAATGCCGCCAGGGGGTCGATCTCGGTCCGCATCGCCATGTAGCCCGCCACTACCGCGCCGAAATGGGCGGAAAGGTAGTCCACAAGGTAATCCGCCGCCCGCCCCTGCCCCGCGTCGAATGCGGCCCTACGCACCGCGAACGCCGTTTTGCGCGCGGCGGCCTTCGCGTCAACAATCACTGCAGCATCCATGACGCGAGGCTCAGGAACGCGAAGAACCCCACAACATCGGTCACGGTCGTCACGAACGGACCCGACGCCAGCGCCGGATCGACGCCCAGTTTCTGAAGGCCCATCGGGATCAGGATCCCCCCCGCCGCCGCCGCGATCAGCGTCAGCACCATCGCCACCCCGATCACGACGGCGAGCATCGGGACCCCAAACCAGACCCCCGCCACAACCGCCATGATCAACCCGAAGGTCATCCCGTTCAGCGCCCCCACCGCCGCCTCGCGCCGGATCACGCGCCATGCATTCCGCGCGGTAAGATCCCGCGTCGCCAGCGCCCGCACCGCGACCGTCATCGTCTGGGTTCCCGCATTGCCGCCCATCGAGGCCACGATCGGCATCAGCACGGCGAGCGAGACCATCCGGTTGATCGTGCCCTCGAACATCGAGATCACCGTTGAGGCGAGAATCGCCGTCAGCAGGTTCACGAAAAGCCAGACCGCCCGGCCCTTGGTCGCCTGCCAGACCGTGTCCGACAGCGACGCCTCGTCATCGACACCCGCGAGGCGCAGCATGTCCTCCTCGTGCTCCTCGTCGAGCACGTTCATCGCGTCGTCGATGGTGATGACGCCGACGAGCCGCCCGCCGTCGTCGATCACGGGGCAGGAGATCAGGTGGTACTGATTGAAGATATAGGCCACGTCGGCCTCTGGCTCGGTCGCGTCGACGGTGCGGAAGCTGTCTTCCTGAAGGTCGCGCAGCATGGCCTCGCGGTGCGACGACAGCACCCGGCCAAGCGTCACGTAGCCCTCCGGCTTCATCGACGCATCGACGAGGATCATGTGGTAGAACTGGTCCGGCAGCGCCTGCTCGCCGCGCATGAAGTCGATGGCCTGGCCCACGTTCCAGTGCCCCGGCGCCACCACCATCTCTCGCTGCATCAGGCGGCCTGCGGAATATTCCGGGTAGGACATCGCCTGTTCGACCGCGACCCGGTCGGCATCGTCGAGCGCGTCGAGGATCAGCCCGTGCTGCTCGTCCTCCAGATCTTCGAGAATGTCGACCACGTCGTCGGTGTCGAGCTCGCGCATCGCATCGGCAAGGACCGAGGGCGACAGCGCCTCGATCACCTCCTCGCGGATCGATTCGTCGAGTTCGGACAGGATCTCGCCGTCGATCTCGCCGGAATAGAGCTGGAGTAGCTCGGCGCGTTCGGATTTGCCGACCTGTTCCAGAAGGTCCGCAATGTCGGCCGCGTGCAGCGGTTCCAGAAGCGATGTCAGCCGGGCCGCATCCTTGCCCTCGACCGCCTCGCGGATCGACGCGATGCGGCGGGCGTCGAGCACCTCCTCCTCCTCCGCGTCGCGTTCGAGCAGGTCGGTCATCGCACCTCCTGGGATTGGGCGGACAGTAGCGGAAGGTGTTGCCGGAAAACAGGGGAAACCGGCAAATTTACCCCGCCGGCGCGATCGTCTAGGGTGCGGGCAAAGAGGGGGAATGCAATGGCCGATCTGCTGCTTGGACAGGTATTGTCCTACCGGGGCGACCCGTTCGTGATGGGACCGGAGGCGGCGCGGCTCGACGGGGCCGTGCTGGTGGAGCATGGCCAGATCGCGGCCGTGGGGACGGCCGAGGCGCTGCGCCGCGCCCATCCGGGTGCTGCGGTGACGGACTACGGCGATGCGCTGATCTCCGCCGGCTTCGTCGACGCGCATGTGCATTATCCGCAGACCGCGATCATCGGAAGCTGGGGCAAACGGCTGATCGACTGGCTGAACCTCTACACCTTCCCCGAAGAGGCGCGGTTCGACGATCCCGCCTACGCCGCCGAGATCGCCGCCCGCTATTTCGACCTGACGCTCGCCAACGGGACGACGACGGTGTGCAGCTTCGCAACCGTCCATCCCGTCAGCGTGGACGCATTCTTCGAGGCGGCACAGTCCCGCGGTCTGCGAGCCTACGGCGGCAAGACCTGCATGGATCGGAACGCGCCGATGGCTGTGCTGGACACCCCCCAGACCGCGTTCGATCAGAGTGCCGCACTTCTGCAACGCTGGCATGGAGTCGACCGGCTGTCCTATGTCATCACGCCGCGCTTCTCACCGACCTCCAGCCCGGAGCAGCTGGAGGCGATGGGGGCGCTCTGGCGCGACAATCAGGGCTGCCTGATGCAGACGCATCTCTCCGAACAGCGCGACGAAATCGCGTGGGTCCGCTCGCTCTTTCCGACCGCGCGCGATTACCTCGACACCTACGAGGCGCATGGGCTGCTCGGCATGGGCGGGCTTTACGGCCACGCGATCCATCTGGAACCGCGCGAGATCGACCGCCTGACCGAAGTGGGCGCGAGCCTCGTCCATTGCCCGACCTCGAACACCTTCATCGGCTCGGGCCTTTTCGACATGTGCGGGCTGGTGGCGCGCGGCCTTCGCGTGGGACTTGCAACCGATACCGGGGGCGGGTCGTCCTTCTCGATGCTCCGCACGATGGCCGCGGCTTACGAAGTGGCGCAGCTCCGCGGCAATGCGCTCCATGCCTCGCAGCTCTGGTGGCTGGCGACGCAAGGCTCGGCGCGGACGCTCCATGCCGAGCGGCGGATCGGCAACGTGACGGAGGGGATGGAGGCGGATCTGGTGGTCGTGGACCTCGCCTCCACCCCCGCCATCGCACAGGCGACAGCACGGGCGAAGGATATCTGGAGCGCGCTGTTCCCCACCATCATGATGGGCGACGACCGTGCGGTGAAGGCGGTCTGGATCAACGGCACACTGCGCTGATCATTCCACGATCTCCCAGCCGTCCGGCTCGAACCCGAGGGGCAGGACGAGCTCGGTCGCCTGCCGTTCATAGTCCCAGATCGCCTCGGCGCTAACCTCCACCGGGCCGATGCGGGCTTCGAGCGTCTCACCCTCTGCATCAACCTCGGTTCGAAATCCCTTGTTTTGTAACAGTTTTCCCGCCTTCTCGAACGGCGGGTCGAGATCGTCGGCGAGGAACAGGAAATTGACCTCCGCCCGCTTTGGCAGATCGTCGATGCGCCCGATCTCGTCGAAGGTGGCGAAGGTCTCGGCACGCTGCGCGTCATAGTCGTGGGTCATGGGGTCTCCGTCCTGTCCATGTCAGAAATGCGCCAGACGCTGAGCATGTCGCAGCCGATGGCGCGCGTATCGCAGAGCCGCAGGCGGGGCGCATCGGCGAGGGCGCCGAGGCCGAGCAGACCCAGTGCCCCCCGCCCCTCGTCGCCGATCAGCACGCCGCCCGAGAAAAGCGCAAGCTCATCGACCAGCCCCCCGCGCACCAGTGCAGCGGCAAGCCCCGCCCCCCCCTCGCACAGGATGCGCGTGAGGCCGCGCGCCGCAAGCCCCCCCAACACCGCCGTCAGATCGAGGCGATCCCCGGCCCGCGGACATGCAAGCGTCTCCGCCCCCGTCGCCTGCCAGTCCGCGATCCGCGCGGGGGACACGTCCGGCCCGTGACACAACCACACCGGCACCGCGCGTGCGGTCTGGCCAAGGCGGCCTTCCGGCCGATGGCGAAGCCCGCCGTCCACCACGATCCGCACGGGCTGATGGGTCGCACCGAGGTCGCGCACGCTCAGGTCGGGATCGTCGGCCAGCGCCGTACCGGAGCCCACCATCACCGCATCGTGGCGCATCCGCATCAGATGCACTGCGCGGCGCGCCTCCGGCCCCGTGATCCAACGGCTCTCTCCCGCCCCGGTCGCGATCCGGCCGTCGAGCGAGGTGGCGAGCTTCAGCGTGACCAGCGGCAGGCCCTCCGTTACCCGCTTCAGGAACCCCCGGTTCAGAAGCCGCGCAGGCCTCGCCCCAACGCCTTCCGTGATCGCAACTCCGGCGTCCCGCAGCATCGTGTGACCCCGCCCCGACACGCGCGGATCGGGGTCGGTCAGCGCCGTCACGACCCGCGCGATGCCCGCCGCGACCAGTGCCGCCGCACAGGGCGGCGTCACGCCTTGGTGGGCACACGGCTCCAGCGTCACATAAGCCGTGGCCCCGCGCGCGGCCTCCCCCGCCTGATCCAGCGCGCGGGTCTCTGCATGGGGTCGCCCGCCGGGCTGGGTCCAGCCCCGCCCGACCACGCGGCCGCCCCGCACAATCACGCAGCCCACCGCAGGGTTCGGCCAGACCCGCCCCAACCCCCGCCCCGCCAGATGCAGCGCGTGAGCCATGTGGGCGTCGTCGTCTGTCATTCCTCGGGCGGGGCCATGGGGCGAAGCTCGGACACGAACTTGTCGAAATCGTCGGCGGCCTGAAAGTTCTTGTAGACGCTCGCGAACCGAACATAGGCCACGGTGTCGATCCGGCTCAGGCTCTCCATCACAATCTCCCCGATCACCTTGGAGGAGATGTCGGTCTCGCCCAGCGACTCCAGCCTGCGCACGATGCCGGAGATCATCTGGTCGATCCGCTCGGGATCGATGGGACGTTTCTGAAGCGCGATACGGATCGAGCGTTCCAGCTTCGTGCGATCGAAATCCTCCCGCTTGCCGGAGGATTTGATAACCACGAGGTCGCGCAGCTGCACCCGCTCATAGGTTGTGAAGCGGCCGCCGCAGGCCGGGCAGAAGCGACGGCGCCGGATCGAGACGTGATCCTCTGCCGGGCGGCTGTCCTTCACCTGGGTGTCGATGTTTCCGCAGAATGGGCAGCGCATCGGCTGGGTTCCCTTCAATCCTGTCCACTGCCTCGCACGCGGGGTTGTCCCCCGTCATTGCCGCGAGACCCTAGGGGAATGGCGAGGCGTTGAGTAGCCCCTTCCGCGAGGCCCAAGATATGGGCCTGCGCACTGTGGCGTGGCGGACTCACGCGCGCGTCATGTGACGTGCGCGGCCGTCCGTGCTAGCGTTTCGCCACCATCATGCGAGAGGAGGCCACCATGACCCGACTGACCGCCAGAGACTTCGCGCCGGAACTGCTGGAACTCTATGATTTCTACGCCCACGGCCAGATCACCAAGCGCCAGTTCATGGAACGGGCAGGCGCGTGGTCCGGGGGGCTCGGCGCGACGGCGGTGCTGGGAATGATGAGTCCGAACTATGCGCTGGCGGAACAGGTGTCCTTCAACGACCCGGATATCGTCGCGGACTACATCACCTATCCGTCGCCGAAAGGCCATGGAGAGGTGCGCGCCTATCTGGTGCGGCCTGCGAAGGACGGCGGAAAGCGCGCGTCCGTCGTCGTGGTCCACGAGAACCGGGGGCTCAATCCCTACATCGAGGATGTGGCGCGGCGGCTGGCAAAGGAGGGGTTCATCGCCCTGGCGCCGGACGGGCTCACCTCCGTCGGGGGCTATCCGGGCAATGACGAGGACGGGAAGGCCCTGCAATCCAAGGTCGATCCCGAAAAGCTGATGAACGATTTCTTCGCGGCCGTCGAATACATGATGGCGCACAAGGACGGCACTGGAAAGGTCGGCATCACCGGCTTTTGCTATGGCGGCGGGGTCGCGAATGCGGCGGCGATCGCCTACCCTGAGCTTGCGGCGGCGGTGCCTTTCTATGGCCGTCAGCCCGATGCGGCAGACGTGCCGAAGATCGAGGCGCCTCTGATGTTGCATTATGCGGGTCTGGACGACCGCATAACCTCCGGCTGGCCGACCTATGAGGCGGCGCTGAAAGCGGCGGGCAGGACCTATCAGGCGTTCATTTACAAGGACGTGAACCACGGCTTTCACAACGATTCGACCCCGCGCTACGATGAGCCTGCCGCAGACCTCGCGTGGGGACGCACTGTCGAGTTCTTCCGGGAGAAGCTGGAGGCGTGAGTTACGATACCTGGTGATGGGTCGAGACGAACCCTTCACCTCATTTCTCAGCTGAGCATCGCAAAAATGTCACGCTGATGGCGGGCATCACGGTGCTCAACAAGGTAGATGCCCTGCCACTGGCCCAAAACCATGCGCCCGCCCACGACCGGGATCTGCACGCTCGTGGGCAGAAGCGCCGCCTTGATGTGACCCGGCATGTCGTCGGGCCCCTCATACGTATGGGTCAGCCACGCCATCGTGGGATCGTCCCCCGAGGGCACGAGGCGGCGCAAGAACGCCGCCAGATCGGCCGTCACATCCGGGTCTGCATTTTCCTGGATCAGGAGGCTGGCGGAGGTGTGGCGGATATACAGGGTCAAAAGCCCCTCCTCCGGCCCCCCGATCAGCCATTCCACAACGCGCGGCGTAACTTCGTAAAGGCCTTGTCCGGTCGTCTCCACTTTGAGCGTGATATGCACGGGCCGGGTCAATCCGGGAACAGCCGCATCATATTGCAGTAATTGCCACCCGCAGCACCGGCAGAAATGCCGGGATCCTTGTTTCCGCCGAACGAGGTGACGATCCCGAGCCGGACCGCCTCCGCACGGTTGAGGGAAAAGACGATCCCTTTTCCGGGTTTGCGGGGGGCCGGGGACTTCCGGTAGATCCGCGTCCTGTTGCCCATGCCGAGACCCCGCATCACGAAATCACCGGCGGCGCAAAGATAGTCGGTGGCGTGATCGGCGTTCTGGTAAGGCACGGTGAATGCGCCCGGTCCCGTCGGATAGACCCGCAGTCCGTTCGACGCGACGAAAGATCGCGCCGGATCGAAGGCATGTGCCGGGGCAGCAAGGGCCAAGGCCGACACGAGAGCGAGCGAAAGGATGCGCATGAAAGCCTCCTGATTGCGGGGTCCACCCATCGATCTAGGCGGAGATGGGCTGCCGTCGCGCTCTCTTGGATCAAATCCATGCGAGGCCGGCCCCACATCGGTCCGGCCCGATCCTCTCACTGGTCCAGAAAACTCCGCAACTTCCGCGACCGGCTCGGATGCTTCAGCTTGCGGAGCGCCTTCGCCTCGATCTGCCGGATGCGTTCGCGGGTGACGGAGAACTGCTGGCCCACCTCCTCCAGCGTGTGATCGGTGTTCATGCCAATCCCGAAGCGCATCCGCAAAACCCGCTCCTCGCGCGGAGTGAGCGAGGCCAGAACCCGCGTCGTCGTCTCCTTCAGGTTCTCCTGAATGGCGCTGTCGAGCGGCAGGACCGCGTTCTTGTCCTCGATGAAATCGCCGAGCTGGCTGTCCTCCTCGTCGCCGATCGGGGTCTCGAGGCTGATCGGTTCCTTGGCGATCTTCATCACCTTGCGGACCTTTTCCAGCGGCATCTGCAGCTTTTCGGCCAGCTCTTCCGGCGTCGGCTCGCGGCCGATCTCGTGCAGCATCTGGCGCCCGGTGCGCACCAACTTGTTGATCGTCTCGATCATGTGGACCGGGATGCGGATCGTGCGCGCCTGATCGGCGATGGACCGTGTGATCGCCTGCCGGATCCACCATGTCGCGTAGGTGGAGAACTTGTAGCCGCGCCGGTATTCGAATTTGTCCACGGCCTTCATCAGGCCGATATTGCCCTCCTGAATGAGATCGAGGAACTGCAGCCCACGGTTGGTGTATTTCTTGGCGATGGAGATCACGAGCCGGAGGTTGGCCTCGACCATCTCCTTCTTGGCCTGCCGCGCCTCCTTCTCGCCCTTCTGGACCTGATTGACGATGCGGCGGAACTCAGAGATGTCGACACCGACATACTGGCCGACCTGCGCCATCTCGCCGCGCAACTCGGCCACCTTGTCGCGGCTCTTCTCCATCAGCGCCTGCCAGCCGCGCCCGTCCTTGGCTTCCATCCGCTCGGCCCAGGTGGGGTCCAGCTCGTAGCCCTGATATTCGTCGATGAACTCGCGCCGGTTGATGCGGGCCTGATCGGCGAGCTTCACCATGCCGGAGTTGATCGACATGATCCGTCGGTTGATGCCGTAGAGCTGGTCGATCAGCGCCTCGATCCGGTTGTTGTGCAGATGCAGCTCGTTGACCAGCAGCACGATCTCGGAGCGCAGGGTCTGGTAGGCCGCCTCCTCGCCGGTGGAGAAGCGGTCGGACTTGTTCATCGTGGCCGACATGCGCTGGTCCTGCATGTCCGAAAGCCGGGTGTAGTGGTGCGCGATCACGTCGAGCGTTTCCAGCACGCGCGGCTTCAGTGCCGCCTCCATCGCGGCCAGCGACATGTTGGAGGCTTCGTCGTCATCGTCGTCGTCGTCACCAGCCGCGAGCGGGTTGCCGTCGGCGTCGAGTTCCTGCGCGGTGCCCGCCCCCGGTGCGGCCGCCGGACCGTCGGCGTTCGCGCCCGCGTCGCCCACCAATTCGTCGTCGCCGTCAAGCGAGCGGCCGAAGGTCGTCTCCAGATCGATCACGTCGCGCAGCAGGATGTCCTCGGATAGAAGCTCGTCGCGCCAGATCGTGATTGCCTGAAAGGTCAGCGGGCTTTCGCACAGCCCGAGGATCATCGTGTTGCGCCCGGCCTCGATCCGCTTGGCGATGGCGATCTCGCCCTCGCGCGACAGCAGTTCAACCGCGCCCATCTCGCGCAGATACATCCGCACGGGGTCGTCGGTCCGGTCCAGCGTTTCGGACGAGGCGCCCGACAGTGCCACCTCGCGCGAGCCGGAGGTCTCCACCAGCCCGCCCGCAGGCGTGCTCTCCTCCATCTCCTCCTCTTCGGTGACCTGAATGCCCATTTCGGAGAGCATCGACATCACGTCCTCGATCTGGTCGGAGGACACCTGTTCCGGCGGCAGGACGGTGTTGAGCTGGTCGTAGGTGATGTAGCCACGCTCACGCGCCTCGGCGATCATCTTCTTGACGGCAGCCTGTGACATATCAAGCGAGGTATCGGCCTCGGCCTCCTCCGGCTTGACGTCTTCGACGGTATCCTTGGCTGCCATGGATGCTCCTTCTGAGGCGGACGTTGGCACCGGATCACGGCGCGTTGGGAGGGGTCGGCGCCGAATCACCGCGCCCGGTTTCGAATCATTAGCCCGAATCAGGCGTTAAGGTAGAGTGTCAGCGTCGCGTCTTGACCCAGATTTGGCCGTCTATCAGGCTTTGCAGGTATTTTGAAAGGGCGGCACGATCTTCTCCCATCGTCGTGGCATCCTCGAGGGTCGACTTCTCGGCCCGGTGCAGGGCGCGGGTCGCCTGACTGAGCCGCCATGTCAGACCCTCGTCCACCAGACCGGCCATGTCCTGCACCGCATCCTCGATCTCCCGGACCGCCCCGCGCCGCGCGTCGAGCTTGGCCAGACCCTCGGCCACGCACATGCGGGCAAGGTCGGCGTCGCCCTCGTTGCGGACCGGTGGTGCGGATGTGACATGGCTCTGGCTAAAAAGCATTTCAACGGCCGCGCGTTGCGTGGCGCGTATTTTTTCACCAAGCGGGGCCGGTTCGGGATCGTGGGCCAGATGCAGCAGCGCGTCGCGCAACCGGTCGAGGTCGGGGTCCGCAAAGTGCAGCGACTCGAGCGCCGCCTCGAAGGACAGGATCAGCCCCGGATGCACCACCAGCGTCGCGAGCAGCACCTGCTCCAGCAGATTCTCCTCGCCACCGTCCAGCGCCAGCACCGAGGACCGTGCCCCGACGCTCGCCGGGGCGGGGGGCGGTTGCCAGCGTTGCCCCGGAACGCCCGGGCGCCGGGCAGCGGGGCGCGGGCCCTGCCGGAACAAGGCCCAGCGCAGGCGCTTGATCTCCTCGCCGTAATGGCCCCGGATCGAGGGGTCACGGATCCGCCCGATCGCCTCTCGCAGGGCCTTGTCGAGCCGGGCCTTGCGCTCCGGGCTGTCGACGTCCTGCCCTTCCGTTTCGCGCTGCCACAACAGATCGACCATCGGGCGCGCCTGATCGAGCACCGCCTGCATCGCCCCCGCGCCCTTCGCTTTCAGAAGGTCATCAGGGTCGAGGCCCGCGGGCAGGGTCGCGAACCGCAGGCCCTGCCCGGCCTCGATCAGCGGCAGCGCCAGATCGACCACCCGGAGCGCCGCGCGCAAGCCCGCCGCATCGCCGTCGAGCGCCACCACCGGCTCGGCATGGGTGCGCCACGCAAGGCGCAGCTGATCCTCCGTAACCGCGGTGCCAAGCGGGGCCACCGCGCCGGCAAAGCCCGCCTCCGACAGCGCGATCACGTCCATGTAGCCTTCGGCGAGGATCAGCGCTGCACCCTTGCCCGCCGCCTCCCGCGCGCGGGCGAGGTTGAAGAGCGTGCGGCCCTTGTCGAACAGCTCCGTCTCCGGCCCGTTGAGGTATTTCGCGCGTGCGTTGGGATCGAGGCTGCGACCGCCAAAGCTGATCGCCCGGCCGCGCGCGTCGCGGATCGGAAAGATGATGCGGCCCCGGAAGCGGTCGTAGACCGATCCGTCGTCAGCCTTCGCGCAG
>JBBSVE010000035.1:0-25630 GCA_038233815.1 Rhodobacterales bacterium | reverse complement strand
GGAGAACTGCCCGATCTCCAAGCTCCTGAACACCGAAATCACGATGGACGCCAAACTCGGCTGACCCTTCAAGGCCCCGGCACCCATCGGTGACCGGGGCCTGTCGCCGCCATTGCGGAGTGTCCCTTCCCAGCCCATATTCAGGCCATGCTGCGGCTTGTCCCCTTCATCCTGCCGGTGATCCTCGCCTTCGCGATGTATCATTTTTCCGCGTGGCGGACGCGCGGTCTGCTGGAGGCGGAATCGAAGCCCCTGGACGACCCGAGGCTGCTTTCGGTCGTGGGACGGATGGCGGATGCGCTGGATCTCCCGGCGGTGCGCGTGAAGGTCTACGACGTGGAGCCGGTCAACGGTCTGGCGGCGCCGGACGGTCAGATCTACCTCACGCGCGGGTTCGTCGACCGTTATCGGTCCGGGCTTGTCACGGCGGAGGAGATGGGGTCAGTTATCGCGCATGAACTGGGCCATGTGGCGCTGGGTCACACGCGACGGCGGATGATTGATGTCACCGGACAGAACGCGGTATTCGTGGTGCTGGCAGCGACGCTGGGGCGGTTCATTCCCTTCGTCGGCATTTATGTGGCGCGCTTTCTGGCCAATGCTCTGGCAGCCGGTCTTTCGCGGCGCGATGAGCATGAGGCTGACGCTTATGCCTCGGCGCTGCTGGTCAAGGCTGGGATCGGAACGGCGGCGCAGAAGTCGCTTTTCCGCAAGCTCGACCTGCTGACGGGCGCGAATGGCGCTGCGACGCCGCAATGGCTGCGCAGCCATCCCAAGACGGCCGAACGGATCGCAGCAATCGAGGCGCGGGAAGCGCGCTGGGGACTTTCATAAGGGAGACGGGACCATGGACGATGCATTCAACATGTCGATGCGTAAATTCCTGAAGCAGGTGGGTGTCACCTCGCAGCAAGCCATCGAGGCCGCCGTGCGCGACAAGGGCAGAGCTGTCGCGGGCCGTTCGCTCAAGGCGCGGATGGTGCTCACGGTCGACGGCGTGGATCTGACCCATGAGGTCGAGGGCACGATCACCGCCCCCGAGTGAGCGGCGCGGTCAGGCCGGTGCGACCCACCGCATCCGCTCCGACCGGCGGCGGAGCAGCTCCACGACCGTCAGTAGGACAATCGAGAACGCCACGAGGATCGTCGCCATGGCGAGGATCGACGGGCTGATCGTATCGCGGATCCCGCTCCACATCTGGCGCGGGATGGTTTGCTGTTCGTGCGAGCCGACGAACATTACCACCCCACTTCGTCGAACGACGTCACGAAGGCAAAGAGCGCGCCTGAAATAACCCCCGGCGTGATGAGCGGAAGCTGCATCTTGAAGAATGTCGTGACCGGCCCCACCCCGAGATTGGCCGAGGCGCGCAGGAGGGAGCGGTCGACTCCCATCAGCGTCGCCGTCACCGTGACGATGACGAACGGAATGCCCGCGAGGATGAAGACGAGGTTCCCCCCACGCCGATCCCGGGGATGGTCTGCGGCAGGTAGATGCGCCGGAACGTGGTCCAGCTTTTCGCGCCGAGGCTGCGGGCCGCGCGGACATAGGCAGGCGTGATCGTCTTCATCACCGAATAGAGCGGCAGGATCATGAACGGCAGCAGGATATGCGTCATCGCGACGATGGTCCCGGTGCGGTTGTACATCATGCGAAACCGGTCGCCGTCCGCGACGAGGCCCAGTTCCACCAGCACGTCGTTGAGCACGCCTTGGCTTTGCAGAATCACCATCCAACGCGTCGTGCGGACCAGAAGCGAGGTCCAGAACGGCGGCAGCACGAGGATCATCAGAAGGCTCGCGTGACGCAGCGGAAGCGTCGCCAACAGGTGCGCCACCCGGAACCCCAGCAGCAGGCACAGCGCGGTGATGACCACGGACAGCACGAACGTGCGCACGACGTAGATCCGCCCGGACGCGTCCGCCCGCTCGAATGTGCCGTCGGGGCCAAGCTTGCGGTCGACCGCCGCCTGACAGAAGTTCGACGTGGCCGGCGACGACGCGGACCGCATCGCGGCCCAGATGTCGGGCTTGCCCCATTTCGAGCGCCACGATCGCCTCGCGGAAGGGTGCCGTCAGCCCCTCCGCCTTGCGCCCGGCGGAGGTGAACATCGAGCGCGCTCCGGGCAACTCGTAGTTGTTCCGGGTGCCGACCTCGCCGATCGACCTGGCCTTGGCGGAGGTCGCGAGATCGGCCGCGAGGGCTGCAAATCCATCCTCGCCCGGAACGCCGTCGGCCTTGTTGTCTGAAAACCGGGCCTTCAGCGCCGGCATATTGGCGGAGAACTGGTCGTTCACAAAGGACCGTGACAGCATCTGGCCGATCGGCACGACGAAGATCAGCAGGATGAAGACGAGAAGCGGCATGACCAGCAGGAACGCCCGTATGCGGGCCTTGCGCGATGCACGTGCGAGCGCCGCTTTCAAGGCTGGCCGTCCGCCGTGCGAAGCGTCTCGGACGCATCCAGGGTCGCGGCCTTCTTGATCTCGCTCAACATCACCGTCTGGTCCCTTCGCGGTGGGCTGTCCCGGCGGTGATTGATGCCGCCGGAACGGGGTCGGAAGCGAGCGCGATCCGCACGCTCTGCCCGCTTCCGACTGGAGCAGCCACGCGTTGAAGCGCTCGTTCAGCTCCGTGTCGTGATTGGCCCGGAACTCGAAGTTGGAGGCGAGCGCGTTGGTCATGTTGGCCTCGGCGGTCGGCATGTAGGCCGCCATCTCGGTCTTGCCGTCGTTGAACAGATCCACCAGCGGACCGGAAGACTTGCGCGCCGGGCCGTAGCTGATCCATTGCGCCTGATCGGCCAGGGCCTGCGTCGAGGTCGAAGGCGAGGAACATCTTCGCAACCTCCATGTAGGGCGCGCCTTTCGGGATGCCGAACACGTAGTATTCATAGACCTGCCCGGCTCCACACGCTCTGGAACGGCTTGTCCTCCGACACCGCGGTGGAGAAGATGCGCCCGTTGTAGGTGGTGGTCATCGCGACTTCGCCGTCGGCCAGAAGCTGCGGCGGCTGCGCGCCCGCTTCCCACCAGATCGTGTCGGCCTTGATCTTGTCCATCATCTTGAACGCCTCTTCGACGCGCGCGTCGGTGCCGAGCGTCTCGTAGCCCTTGTCGGCGGGCACGCCGTCGGCCATCAGCGCCATCTCGAGGTTGGCCTTCGCACCCGTCCGCATGCCGCGCTTGCCCGGGAACTTCTGGACGTCGAAGAAATCCGCGATGGTCTTGGGACCGCCATCGGGGAACTTCGTCTTGTCACAGGCATACATGGTGGAGAACAGGATGCTCGCGGCCGTGCAGTCAGCGATGGCGCCGGGAAGAAAATCCTCGGCCGCTGGCGTGCCATCGGGGGGCAGCAGCAACATTGCAGGGTCCAGCGGCCCCTCGTCGCAAAGGCGCACGGCATCGGCGAATTCCACGTCTACCACGTCGACGGACACGTTGTTGGCCTCCACCTGCGCCTTGATCGGGGTCCCAGGGTTGTCGGCATCGAGCATCGTGGTCTTGATGCCGGTCTATTCGAAAAAGGGTTTGACGTCGGCCTCGGTCTGGCTTTTCCCGAAGGCGACGCCCCACGACATCATCACGACGTCGGCGCAGGCCACATGGCCCATGGTGACGAGCGCGGTGGGCAGGATCAGAACGCTTTTCATCCGTAGTCTACTTTTTGAGTGGTCGTTTCGTCCCTTCTGGTGTGAGGCCCCTTGTCGTGGCGCGGGCTCAATTCGGCGCCAGTGCTCTTGCATCGGCGGGCGCCAAGCCGATCTTGATCCACTCGCCGGGGGTGAGGCGGCGCCGGTCCTGGGTGTTGCGGTATTTCATCACGAACTCGTCCGGTCCCGCGACGCCGAGCCGGGTGCGGAAGATGTCGCCCATATAGATGAACTCCAGCACCTCCGCGTCGATCGTATGGGCGCCTTCGGGCAGCATCGAGCATCACGAGGCAGGTCGTCTTGCCCGATACCGACGGCGCGAGCATGGTCAGGACCTCGCCCCTGCCGATGGAGAGGTTGAGATCCTTCACCACCAGCGTTTCGGCATCCTAGCTTTTCTGCGCGTGATCATAGACGACGATGCCGTCGTTGCGGGGTTCGATGACCACCGGTATCTTCCTGTCTGTCCCGGCGGGTGTTCCCGCGCTCTGATTGCACACGGCTCGACAGAAGCCGCGCTGCGATTGCAACAGCGGTGTCGGGATGGCGCGAAGGGGGGGTGAGGCGGCGTCGGGATGGTGCGGTCGAAAAGACTCGAACTTTCACGGGTGTTACCCCACAGCGACCTCAACGCTGCGCGTCTACCAATTCCGCCACGACCGCACAGTCCCGACGAAGCGCGTCATAGCGAAGCCGCCCGGCGATGTGAAGCGGCATTTTTGGAGGGCCGCCCATCGGCGCGAGGTGTCTGCGGCGACAGGCCGGTCGTCGGGCGAAACATCCCCCTCCTCCATGGCGCGGCGCGAACGTTGCGCCTAGATTGGGGCATCGCGAACGGGGAACGGCAGGGCACGGTGGACGATCGGATCACGCACGGCGCGACGGCAGGAGTGGAGTGGCGCGTCCTGCCCGGCCTTTCGCCCTATGCCGAAACGCTCGCCGCGATGGAGGCGCGGGCCGGGGCTGTTGCACGAGGAGAGGCGGGCGAGGCGGTCTGGTTGCTCGAACATCCGCCGCTTTATACGGCGGGCACTTCCGCACGGGTCGCCGACCTGAGGGAGCCCGACCGCTTTCCTGTCCATATCGCCGGGCGCGGCGGTCAATATACCTATCACGGTCCCGGCCAGCGGGTGGTCTATGTCATGCTCGACGTCGGGCGGCGCGGGCGTGACGTGCACCTATTCGTCACCGCGCTCGAGGACTGGGTGATCGGCACGCTGGCCCGGTGCGGCGTCGAGGGCGAGCGGCGGTCCGGGCGCGTCGGCGTCTGGGTCGCGCACACCGGACCGGACGGCACTGTGGTGGAGGAGAAGATCGCGGCCATCGGCGTGAGGCTCCGTCGCTGGGTCAGTTTTCACGGCATGGCGATCAACCTCGCGCCCGACCTCGACCATTTCCGGGGCATCGTGCCGTGCGGGATCGCTGAGCACGGCGTCACCAGCCTCGCCCGTCTGGGATTGCGCACTACGATGGCCGACCTCGACGCGGCCCTGCTGGACGGATTCGGCGCAGCATTCGGCACCGACGGCCTGCCGCTCCGCCCCCGGTAAGGACGCCTGCCCGTCCGGGTGAACAGCGAACGATAGCCTTCCGCAACACGGCCAAAGCATACGTTTTTTCCGGCGCCTGCGGCAAACTCGACGATTGCTCAAACCGGGCTGCCGATCTAGAACCCTTGTAGGTGGTGGCGAGTGCCGAAACTCCCCACCCGGTATATCACTCGAGCGGGAGGCACCCATGGCCGACGCAGCCATTCAAGGCCACGACCATGACGAGCGCGGGTTCTTCACGCGCTGGTTCATGTCCACGAACCACAAGGATATCGGGATCCTCTATCTGCTGACCGGGGGCTTCGTCGGCTTCATCTCGGTCTGCTTCACGGTCTACATGCGCATGGAGCTGATGCATCCCGGCGTCCAGTATCTGTGCATGGAAGGCACGCGCTTCATCGCAGCCACAGCGGACCAGACCTGCACACCGAACGGCCACCTCTGGAACGTCATCATCACGGCGCACGGCATCCTGATGATGTTCTTCGTCGTGATTCCTGCGCTCTTCGGCGGTTTCGGCAACTATTTCATGCCGCTCCAGATCGGCGCGCCGGACATGGCGTTCCCGCGGCTCAACAACCTCAGCTACTGGATGTATGTCGCGGGCACCTGCCTTGCCATCGCATCGGTGCTGGCGCCGAGCGAGGCGGGACAGCACGGATCCGGCGTGGGCTGGGTGCTCTATCCGCCGCTGTCGACGAACGAGGGCGGCTATTCGATGGACCTCGCGATCTTCGCGGTCCACATGTCGGGCGCCTCCTCGATCCTCGGCGCGATCAACATGATCACGACGTTCCTCAACATGCGCACACCGGGCATGACGCTCCACAAGGTGCCCCTGTTCGCGTGGTCGATCTTCGTCACCGCCTGGATGATCCTGCTAGCACTCCCGGTTCTGGCCGGTGCGATCACAATGCTTCTGACCGACCGGAACTTCGGCACCACCTTCTTCAAGCCGGAAGGCGGGGGCGACCCGATCCTCTACCAGCACATCCTGTGGTTCTTCGGGCATCCCGAGGTCTACATCATCATCATCCCGGCTTTCGGCATCATCAGCCAGGTCATTTCGACCTTCAGCAAGAAGCCGATCTTTGGCTACCTGCCGATGGTCTATGCGATGGTCGCCATCGGGGTTCTGGGCTTCGTCGTCTGGGCGCACCACATGTATACGGTCGGCCTGAGCCTGAGCCAGCAGAGCTACTTCATGCTGGCCACGATGGTCATCGCGGTGCCAACTGGGATCAAGATCTTCTCCTGGATCGCGACGATGTGGGGCGGGTCGATCGAACTCAAGACCCCGATGCTCTGGGCGTTCGGGTTCCTGTTTCTCTTCACCGTGGGCGGCGTTACCGGAATCGTGCTCTCTCAGGCGGGCGTCGACCGGACTTACCACGACACCTATTACGTGGTGGCACACTTCCACTATGTGATGAGCCTCGGCGCGGTGTTCGGGATCTTCGCGGGCATCTACTTCTGGCTTGGCAAGATGTCGGGGCGGCAATATCCGGAATGGGCGGGCAAACTGCACTTCTGGGTGATGTTTGTGGGCGCGAATCTGACCTTCTTCCCGCAGCACTTCCTCGGCCGGCAGGGGATGCCCCGGCGCTACATCGACTATCCGGCAGCCTTCGCCGAGTGGAACTGGTGGTCGAGCGTGGGTGCGTTCCTGTCCTTCTCCTCCTTCGTGTTCTTCATCGGTGTGATGGTCTGGACCCTGACACGCGGCAAGCGGATCACCCAGAACAACTACTGGAACGAATATGCCGACACGCTGGAATGGACCCTGTCCTCCCCCCCGCCGGAGCATACGTTCGAGCAACTGCCCAAGCAGTCGGACTGGGATCACAACTATCCGCGCTAAAGGATAATTCTGAAAAAGAGGGCCCCGGAGCGATCCGGGGCCCTTTGCATTTCCATTGGCTGCATCGCCGTTCCCGTTGCATCACCGTCAGTCGTTGGCGAGATCCTTGATCCTGTCGGCGATTTTCTTGCCGCCCTGCGCATGCGACTGGACCTGCAGGGTATCGCCATCGTGCAGATCCCAGGAGACAATCCTGGCTGCCGGTGCGGCAAAGGTCATGGCATCCACCGTGATCGCATCCTTAGATTGCGAGGCGCGCGATCCGATCGTGAAGTTCATGCTCGCCGTGGCGCCTCCCGCAACGCGGGAGACCGGCAACGGCTATAGTGGAAATCAACAGGCCACGCATAACAGACACCTCCCGAATGGTCCGCTGAACGCGGCCGGTAACAGGGCAGTCCGGATAGCGGGATTGGACATTCAGGTCGGGTCCGCCGGGATATTCGTGTCCATTCCATTGATGTGGAATGGCGACGCCTTTCCTTGAAATTACATTGCCTTGCACGCCCGTAACTTGCGCAGCGCGTGCAATACCTGCGCAGCGCCGCATCGACCTTAGGGGCGTGAGCGGTTCGGACGACGGCATTTGCCGTTCTGTATCGGCGACCGGCATTGATCGGACGCGCCGTTGGCTTAGGTCAGCCTCCAACAGGGCCGCGTCGAACGGCATGGGGGAGTGGAGAGGCTATGCTGACGATCTGGGGCCGCGCCGACAGCTCGAACGTGCAGGCGGTGATGTGGTGCGTGGCGGAACTGGACCTTGCGCATGAGCGGCTGGATGTCGGGCACCGTTTCGGCGGCACCGACACGCAGAAATACGTCGCCATGAACCCGATGCGGACCGTGCCTGTCCTGCAGGACGGTGGCGATCCGCCCTTGTGGGAAAGCGCCGCGATCCTGCGCTTTCTGGCCGGGCGCTATGGGTCGGACACGTTCTGGCCCACGGACCCGGTGGCACGCGCCGATGTGGACCGCTGGGCGGAGTGGGCCAAGATCAACGTCGCAATGGGGTTCAGCGGTCCGGTCTTCTGGCCCATGGTCCGGGTGCCCGAGGCACAGCGGGACGGGCAGGCGGTGGCGCGCGCCGTGGCGTCGCTCGACCGCGTGCTGGCCATCGCCGACGCGCGTCTGGCGCGGACCGGGTTTCTGGCGGGCAACGCGCTGACGCTCGCGGACATTCAGCTTGGTCACGTACTCTGGCGCTACTACGATCTGGACATTCCGCGCGCCGACCTGCCCCATTTGCGCCGCTATTTCGAGGACCTCTCCGCCCGGCCAGCCTATGCCCGGCACGTCGCCGTCAGTTACGCGGCCCTGCGCGCCTGATGCCCTATGAATGGTCGCCGACGAGCCCTGCAGCCACCGGGCTGAAACTCTGGCCCCACCGCTCTCTCCCGCCGGGCGGGTTCGTCCTGTTCTTTGCCGTCACCTGCTCGCTGATCGCCCTGCCTCTGCTGGCGGTGATCGGGTCGCCCGTGCTCTGGGGGCTGCTGCCGTTTCTGGTCGCGGCCATCGCGGGGACGTGGTGGGCGCTTCGCCGCAACGATTCTGACCGGGATATAGTGGAGCGGATGGTGATCGACGCCAACCGCGTGACGTTGGAGCGGACCGGCCCGCGCGGACAGCACAAGACATGGGAGGCCAATCCCCACTGGGTTCGGGTCGAGGTCCACGCCCAAGGCGGGCCGGTGCCGCATTACATCACATTGAAAGGCGGCCCCCGCGATGTGGAACTCGGCGCGTTTCTGGCGGAGGAGGAGCGGCTCGCGCTCGCCGGGGAGTTGCGCGAGACGCTGGCGCGGGCGCGCGCACCCGCGCGCTAGGCGACGGGTCAGTCGCCCTTCTTCTCCGGCAGATCGTCGTGCTTGGTGGAGGCCAGATCGTCCAGCTTTGCCTTGGACATGTCTTTATACATTTCCTTGGACGCACCCTTCAGGTCGCCCACCTTCGTGTCGCCGTTCTTGGCGGAAAGGGCCGCCCCCGCCGCGCGCTGCTGGGCCTTGGATTGCGCTTTCATCGTCCGACCTCCCGGTTGCTGTCGGCCGGGAACGCCGACGACCTCCCCCCGTTCCCCTCAGGTCGAGAGCATGTCCTTCACCCGAGGCCCCACCGCGCCGAAGTCCATCTTGCCCGTGTGGCGCGATTTGAGCACGGCCATCACCTTGCCCATGTCGCGGATGCCGGTGGCCTTCACCTCCGCGATGGCACCTGCGATGGCGGCATCGACCTCCGCTTCGGTCAGCGGACGCGGCAGAAACTCCTCGATCACCTTGATCTCGTCCAGTTCCTTCTGGGCCAGCTCCAGCCTGCCGCCCTCCTCGTAGGCCCGGGCGGATTCCTGACGCTGCTTGACCATCTTGGACAGGATCGCGGTGATTTCCGTCGCGTCCACCAGACCCTCGCCGCCCTCCCCCCGGCGGGAGATCTCGCGGTCCTTGATCGCCGCATTGACCAGCCGCAGGGTCGACAGACGCTCCGCCTCACGCGCGCGCATGGCATCCTTGAGGGCGGTTTGCAGACGGTCGCGCAGGGTCATCGGGCGGCTTTCGGGCAGGGACGGGGATCCCGACCCTAGCCTCTGGCGCGCGCCTGCACAACCGACCCGCCTGCCTTGACCCCGCCCGGCCCCGGACCTAGTGTCACCGCGGTTTCCCCCCCCCCCATAAAGGCCGCTCCCATGACCGCCTCCGCGCAGCACCCCACCGCCTGCCTCGCCCTCGCCGACGGCACTCTCTTTTATGGTCACGGGTTTGGCGCTACGGGAGAGACGGTGGCCGAACTGGTCTTCAACACTGCGATGACCGGCTATCAGGAGATCATGACCGACCCCTCCTATGCGCGTCAGGTGGTGACCTTCACCTTTCCCCATATCGGCAATGTCGGTGTAAATGCCGAGGATGACGAAACGGCAGAACCGGTGGCCGCCGGCATGGTGGTCAAATGGGACCCGACCGAACCGTCGAACTGGCGGTCGACCGGCGATCTGCGGGACTGGCTCCGCGCGTCGGGCCGGATCGGGATCGGCGGGCTCGACACGCGGCGGCTGACGCGGGCGATCCGGGCGCAGGGCGCGCCGCATGTGGCGCTCGCCCACGACCCCGAGGGACGGTTCGACATCGAGGCACTGGTGGGCCGCGCGCGGGCGTGGCGCGGGCTCGAGGGGCTGGACCTCGCCCGCGACGTCTCCTGCCTGCAAAGCTACCGGTGGGACGAGACGCGCTGGGCCTGGCCGGGCGGCTACGGTCAGCGCGTGAAGGGTGGCGGTCCGAAGGTGGTGGCGGTGGACTACGGCGCCAAGCGCAACATCCTGCGCAGTCTCGCCTCCAGCGGCTGCGACGTGACCGTGCTGCCCGCCAGCGCCACGGCGGAGGAGGTTCTGGCGCTGTCGCCCGACGGTTTGTTTCTGTCGAACGGTCCGGGCGATCCGGCGGCGACCGGCGCCTATGCCGTGCCGATGATCCGCGGTGTGCTGGACCACGGGTTGCCGATCTTCGGCATCTGCCTTGGACACCAGATGCTGGCGCTGGCGCTGGGTGCGCGGACCGTCAAGATGAACCACGGACATCACGGGGCGAATCATCCGGTGAAGGATCTGGTCACCGGAAAGGTGGAGATCACGTCGATGAACCACGGCTTCACGGTCGACAGCCAGTCCTTGCCGGAGGGCGTGCGCGAGACGCATGTGAGCCTCTTCGACGGTTCCAACTGCGGCGTGGCGCTGGAGGGAAAGCCCGTCTTTTCCGTGCAGTATCACCCTGAAGCAAGCCCCGGCCCGCAGGATGCCTACCATCTCTTCGGCCGGTTCGCCGACACCATGAAGGCGCGCCGCGCCGCCTGATCCATTCGCGGTTAACCGGACGTTAAGGCATGGCAGCGATGCTCGGGACAGCCCGAGGATCCGTCATGAGCGCAACGCCCCATCTCGTTCCCGTAAACGAACCCGTAGCGGCCCCGCCCGCCCCCCGTCCCCTCGTGCAGACGATGGGCGTCTCGCTCCTTCGCGACGGGCTGATCGAGCCGCATGCACTGGTCCAGGCCCTGTCGCTCCAGCGCAGGCATCACGGGCGGCTGTCCGACATGATGCTGTCGCGCGGACTGATCGCGGAGACGGCGCTTTATGCGGCGCACGCGCGCCATTGGGACGCCGAGGTGGCCGATCCCATGGCCGAGCCGCCCGATCCCGCACTTCTGGACCGGCTGGGCGCTGCGGCCTGTCTGCGCGACGGACTTCTGCCGTGGCGCGCCGCCGATGGGATCACCACCGTCCTGACAGCACATCCCGACGAGTTCGACCGCCACAGGCTCCGCCTCCAGTCGGCCTTCGGTCCCGTCGCGATGGCACTGGCCCCGGCTCGCGCGATCGAGGCCTCGGTGCTGGATCTGCGCGCCGATGCCCTGAAGGAGGCGGCGGAGACACGGGTGTCCGCCACGGAAAGCTGCCGTGGCTGGGGCCGGCGCAATCTGCGGCTGGGGGCCTTGCTGGCGGGCCTCGCCCTTCTTCCCGCGCTTTGGGCCTTTCCGGCGGCGTTTGCGGTGCTGCTGGTGGGCTGGGCTTCGCTGACGCTGGCACTGACGACGGGCCTTCGCGCGGCGGCCCTGCTGGCCGCCCTCCGCGCGGATCGGGAGGAGCCGCCGACCGTGATCGTCGCCCGCCCGCCGGTCGTGTCCATCATGGTCGCCCTCTACCGCGAGGCCAACATCGCGCCGCGTCTGATCCGCAGGCTCTCGCGGCTCGACTATCCGCGCGACCTGCTCGACGTGCTTTTGGTGGTGGAGGAGGCGGACCGCGTGACCCGCGCGGCACTCGCGCGCGCCGACCTGCCCGCGTGGATGCGCGTCGTCGTGGTGCCGGGCGGCCCGCTCCGGACCAAGCCGCGCGCGCTCAATTTCGCGCTCGACCTCTGCCGGGGCACCATCATCGGGGTCTATGACGCCGAGGATGCGCCGGCACCCGACCAGATCCGGCGCGTCGTTGACCGCTTTCACCAGCGATCCGGCGACGTGGCCTGCCTCCAGGGCGTCCTCGATTTCTACAATCCGACGACGAACTGGCTCGCGCGGTGTTTCACGATGGAATATGCGGCCTGGTTCCGCGTGATCCTGCCGGGGCTCGACCGGCTGGGGCTTCCGGTGCCGCTCGGCGGCACAACGCTGTTCTTCCGCCGTTCCGTGCTGGAGGCGCTTGGCGGCTGGGACGCGCACAACGTGACCGAGGATGCCGATCTGGGCATGCGGCTCGCGCGGCACGGCTACCGGACCGAGGTGATCGACACCGTGACGGAGGAAGAAGCGAACTGCCGCACGCTGCCGTGGGTCCGCCAACGCTCACGCTGGCTCAAGGGCTACATGATGACGTGGGGGGTGCATATGCGCGACCCGGTCCTTTTGTGGCGCCAGCTCGGCGCGTGGAAGTTCGCGGGCTTCCAGATCCTGTTTCTTGGAACGCTCTCGCAATTCCTGCTGACACCGCTGATCTGGTCCTTCTGGCTGCTTCCCGCCGGACTGCGCCTGCCCTACGCGCCCGAAGGGTGGCTTCTCTACGGGATGATCGGGCTGTTCCTTCTGTCGGAAGCGATCAACCTCGCCGCCACCGTGGTCGCGATGCGCCGGACCCGGCACCGGTTTTCGCTCTGGTGGGTGGCGGCGCTGCATGTCTATTTCCCGCTCGGCGCGCTCGCGTCCTACAAGGCCGCGTGGGAGGTCGTGACCCGCCCGTTCTTCTGGGACAAGACCAGCCACGGCCATTTCGACGGGGCGGAGCGGGACGCGCGCCCCGAGCGTGCGGGCGTGCCCATCCCGGCAGCCGCCGAAGGCGTCAGCGCAGTCTGAGTTCGCCGGCGTCGACGCGGAGCCGGGTCTCGAACGCATTCGAGATATGGCTGCGGATCGCCGCCCGCGCTGCGTCGCAATCGCGTGCTTCGAGCGCGCGCACGATGCTGTCATGCTCGGCCAGCCCGACCAAATCGCGCCCCTGTGCCGCGAACGAGGTTGTGGCCATCAACGCCATGGACCGATGGACGAGGTCGAGCTGCCGCACGAGAAACCGGTTGTGCGAGGCCAGATGGATCTGCCGATGGAACCGCTTGTTTGCCTGCGACAACCGGCGCGGGTCCTCGCCGATCAACGCGTGATCCGCCTCCGCCATCGACGCCAGAAGCCGCAATTCCTCCTCCGTCGCGTGGCGTGCGGCCAAAAATGCCGCCAGCCCTTCGAGCTCTGTCCGCACGGTATAGAGCTCCGCGAGCTGGTTATGGTCGAGCGCCGCGACGATCAGGCTGCGTCCGTCGCGCACCAGCATCGCCTGCGTCTCCAGCCGCTGGAGCGCCTCGCGCACCGGTGTCCGCGAGACACCAAAGCGCAGGGCGAGATCGGCCTCGACCAGCCGGTCTCCCGGGCGGAACGCCCCCGCGTCGATCGCATCGAGGATCAGGCTGTAGGCGTCCTTCGGCATCGTCCCCCCTTCACCGCGAGGGTAGCGACGCCCGTCCCGCACCGCAATCACAGGGGCCGCCTCTCTTTCCAGTCACGCTGCCTGCAATGCTGTTCTCGCCTGCCGGGAGAAACGCCCATCACCGCACCGTAATGCCGGGAAAATCGCCCGTCGCGCGACCATTTGCCCCCGCGATCGGTCCGGCGACAGCCTGTCATCTCGACGCGGGGGTGCGCAGGCTCTAGATCTCACGTCAGACGCATGAAGGAACGCAGACCGATGAACGACACAGATATCGTGATCTCGGGCGGCGGTATCGCGGGTTTGGTGGCAGCCGCGGCTTTCGGCAGTGCGGGCTTCTCCGTGATCTGCATCGACCCCGCCCCCCCGGTGACGGACGGAAATGCTCCGGGTGCCGACCTGCGCTCCACGGCGTTCCTGCAACCGGCCCTGGATCTTTTGCGAAACGCGGGCGTGTCGCTTTCCGGCGCGGCCCTTCGAACGATGCGGCTGGTCGATGCGGGCGGTCCCTCGGGCGAGGTCCGGCTCGGCCGGGATTTCGAGGCCGCGGATATCTCCAACCGCCCCTTCGGCGAGAATTTCCCGAACTGGCAGCTTCGGTATGCCCTGATGGCACAGATCGGGGATCTGTCCCATGTCTCCTTCCGCCCCGGCGTGGGATTCCTGAGCGTCGTTACCCGCGACGACCGCGCTCTCGTGCGGTTGACCGACGGCACCCGGATCGCCGCGCGTCTGCTGATCGCTGCGGACGGGCGCGACTCGCCGGTGCGCCACGCCTTCGGGATCGGCGCGCGCCGCATCCGCTACGGCCAGAAGGCGCTGGCCTTCGCCGTGACCCATCCGGTGCCGCACGGCAACGTCTCGACCGAGATCCACCGCTCGGGCGGCCCCTTCACGCTCGTGCCGCTCCCCGATCATCGGGGCCTGCCTGCCTCCTCCGTCGTCTGGATGGAGACCGGCCCCGAGTGTCTGCGCCTGAAGGCCCTGCCCCCGCCTGCGTTCGAGGCCGCGATGTCGGAACGGTCGGCCTTCGCGGTAGGCCCCCTGACGCTCGCCACGGAGCGGAGCGTCTGGCCCATCGTCAGCCAGATCGCGGACCGCATCGTCGCCCCCCGCACCGCACTGGTGGCGGAGGCCGCGCATGTGATGCCCCCGATCGGCGCGCAGGGCCTGAACACCAGCCTCGCGGATATCGCCTGCCTGCTGGATCTAGCCCGCACCGGCATCCTCGGATCGCCCGCGATGCTGGACGCCTACGCGCGCACGCGCCTTCCACGGATCCGGGCGCGGATGGCGGGGATCGACCTTCTCAACCGCGCCGCGATGGCCAGGGAGGCGCCGATGACGGACCTGCGCGCGGCGGGGCTCGCGGCGCTCCACGGCGTGGCCCCGCTGCGACGCGCCCTGATGCGCGCGGGCACCGGCCTGACCGGAGCGTCCTGAGCCGTCAGAGGACCGCGTCGACCGCCCGCTCCAGCCGCGCGATGGTGCCCGGCACGTCGCGCAATTTGTCGAGCCCGAAGAGCCCGATCCGGAAGGTCTTGAAATCCGGCCCTTCGCCGACCTGCAACGGCACTCCGGCCGCGATCTGCAACCCCTCCGCCCGGAACGATGCCCCGCTTTGAACCGCCGGATCGGAGGTGTAGCTCACCACCACGCCGGGCGCGCCGAACCCCTCCGCCGCAACGGACGCCACGCCCTTCGCCGCCAGCATCGTCCGCACCCCGCGCCCCAGCGCCCATTGCGCGTCCTTCGCGGAGGCGAACCCCATCGCCTCCGCCTCGCGCATCGCATCGCGAAGCCCTGTCAGCGCGTCGGTCGGCATCGTCGCATGATAGGCATGCCCACCACCCTCGTAGGCCACCATGATCGCGCGCCATTTCGCCAGATCGAGCGCAAAGCTGTCCGATGCGGTCTCCGCCAGCCTCGCCTCCGCCCGGTCGGACAGCATCACGAGGCCAGCGGACGGCGACGCGGACCAGCCCTTCTGCGGTGCGGAAATCAGGACGTCGACACCTGCCGCAGCCATGTCGACCCAGATGCACCCCGACGCGATGCAATCGAGCACGAAGAGCGCGCCCACCTCGCGCACCGCCGCCCCGACAGCCGCCAGATAATCGTCGGGCAAAATGATCCCTGCCGAGGTCTCCACATGCGGCGCGAATACCACCCCCGGCCGCGTCTCCCGGATCCGCGCCACGACCTCCTCGACCGGCGGCGGCCCGAAGGGCGACCGCGCTCCGTTGCCGGTCTGCCGCGCCATGATCACGTCGGTCTCCCCGGCCAGATCGCCCGCCTCGAGGATCTGGCTCCAGCGATAGGAGAACCACCCGTTCCGGATCACCATCACCCGCGCGCCGCGCGCGAACTGCCGCGCCACCGCCTCCATCGCATAGGTGCCGCCCCCCGGCACCACGGCCACCGCAAATGCCCCATAGACCTCCCGCAACATCGTCGAGATGTCGCGCATCACCCCCTGGAACTTTGCCGACATGTGGTTGAGCGATCGGTCGGTGAAAACGACCGAAAACTCTTCGAGTCCCTCGGGATCGACGTCGGCAAGCGGCAGGGTCATGGCAACCTCCATATCAGGACATGAAAACCTTAGCCCGCAGGGCGCGCGAAAGGAAACCCGCCCGACACGCATTTTTCTGTCCGAAAATATCCTCCGGGATGGTCCGGAGGGGGTGGAAAACCCCCTCCGGCAGGGTGGGGTGCGGGGAGGGGCGGCGCCTCTCCCCGCCCGTCCTACCCCAGCGGTCCCCGCCGCACCTCCTCGGTCAGAAGCACGTTTGCCTCCACTTGCCCCACCCCCGGCAAAACCATGATCCGCCTTCGCAGCACGCGCTCGAAATCCGCGATGTCGCGCGCCACGACGCGCAGCCGGTAATCGAAGACGCCCAGCACGTGCTGCACCACCTGAACCTCCGGGATCGCCGCCACCGCGCGCTCGAAATCCTCGAGCCCCACACGCCCCTTCAACCCCAGCTTCACGCCAAGGAACACCGTCACGCCGAATCCCAGCGCCGCGCGGTCCACGACCACGCGGCGCCCCGCGATCACGCCCGCCTCCTCCAGCCTGCGCACCCGCCGCCAAACGGTGGGCTGGCTCAACCCGAAACGCCGCCCCAACGCACCCGCCGACAGCGTTCCGTCCTGCACCAGCGCGCGCAGGATCGCCCGATCGGTGTCGTCGAGGTCGATCATCCCCTGGGTCACAACGGCAACGCCGTCTCGCTTTTCAGCGTGGCAATCAGCATCAGGGCCTCGATATCGGCAATATGCGGCAAGGTCAGGATCCGCTCCCGGTAGAGGCGCTGATACTCCGCCATGTCGCGCGCGATGACGTTGAGGCGCACGTCGACGCGGCCCAGAAACGTCTCGATCGCGATGACCTCGGGCACCGATCGGGCGGCATCGAGGAAATCGTCGAACGCCCTTGGATCGGTCTTGTCGAGCGTGAAGCGCAAGCTCACCTCCACCGCGTAGCCCAGCGCGCGCCAGTCCACGACCGCCTGCTCGGCCGCGATCACGCCCCGTTCCCGCAATCGTTCCAGCCGCCGCCAGCCGGTCGCAGCCGTCACCCCCGCGCGCGCCGCGAGGTCTATCTTGGTCAACGAGGGATCCGCGAGATATTGCCGCAGGATCCGACGGTCCGTATCATCCATCTGCATGAGTAATCCACTTCTGATCGAAATATGAATGATTGGCTCAGTATCGGCCTCTGGAATATCAAGTATGCTTACCTTTTCGCAAGGAAACTTCTAGGCTGGCATCGTCCCGGGCCCGTCGTCCGCAGAAAAGGAACTTCTCATGCGCGTTTATTATGACCGTGATTGCGACATCAATCTCATCAAGGACAAGAAGGTGGCGATCCTCGGCTATGGCAGTCAGGGTCATGCCCATGCGCTGAACCTGCGCGATTCGGGTGCGAAGAATGTCGTCGTGGCGCTGCGCAAGGGCTCGCCGTCCGCAAAGAAGGCCGAAGCCGAGGGCCTCAAGGTCATGGGCATCAGTGAGGCCGCAACATGGTGCGACCTCATCATGTTCACCATGCCGGACGAGCTGCAGGCCGACACCTACCGCAAGCATGTGCACGACAACCTGCGAGAGGGCGCCGCGATGGCCTTCGCGCATGGCCTCAACATCCATTTCGGCCTGATCGAGCCGAAACCCGGCGTCGATGTCATCATGATGGCCCCCAAAGGCCCCGGCCATACCGTGCGCGGCGAATATGTGAAGGGCGGCGGCGTGCCCTGCCTCGTCGCCGTCGATCAGGATGCTTCGGGCAAGGCGATGGAGATCGGGCTCTCCTATTGCTCGGCCATCGGCGGCGGGCGCTCGGGGATCATCGAGACGAACTTCCGCCAAGAATGCGAGACCGACCTCTTCGGCGAGCAGGCGGTGCTTTGCGGCGGTCTCGTGGAGCTGATCCGCATGGGGTTCGAGACGCTGGTGGAAGCCGGCTATGAGCCCGAGATGGCTTATTTCGAGTGCCTCCACGAGGTAAAGCTGATCGTGGATCTGATCTACGAGGGCGGGATCGCGAACATGAATTACTCGATCTCCAACACCGCCGAATATGGCGAATATGTCTCCGGCCCCCGCGTGCTGCCTTACGATGAGACCAAGGCCCGGATGAAGGCGGTGCTGAAAGACATCCAGTCCGGCAAGTTCGTGCGCGATTTCATGCAGGAAAACGCGGTGGGCCAGCCCTCGTTCAAGGCGACCCGGCGCCTCAATGACGAGCATCAGATCGAGAAGGTGGGCGAGAAACTTCGCGCCATGATGCCGTGGATTTCCAAGGGCAAGATGGTCGATCGCGCGCGGAACTGAAAACGCTGCCCTTAAAGAATCCCGGTGTGCGTTAACGGTTCCTAAAGGATCTCTCCCTACTCAGGGCACACCGGGTTACCCGGTCGCTGCTTGCAACACGTGACCACCCAAACCCCAACCCCAGCCCCGTCGGGTCGCTCCCGGCGGGGCCTTTCGTTTGACCCGGCCCGTCCGGGCGCGGGCGATTGACAGCCCCTGCCCCCGGTGCAAGCCTCCGCCTCCAGTCGACCGCGACCGCAACAGGAGGATGACGCCCATGTTTGACCGGATCACGCGCAGGACGCTCCTCGGAAACGCCGCCGTTCTGCTGGGCACCACGGCGCTGCCGCGGATGGCGTTTGCCGCAGGCGCGGGCGGCCGCCTGACCGTCGCCGCCGATTCCGAGCCGCGCAACCTCAACCCCGCTATGGTCGCGTCGAACGGCGTGTTCTTCATCGCCTCCAAAATCGTGGAGCCTCTGGCCGAAGCCGCCTACGACGGTCTCACCCCGCTCCTCGCCACCGCGTGGGAGGGGTCGGAGGATGGCCGGACCGTCACGTTCAAGCTCCGTGAAGGCGTCACTTGGCACGACGGCAAACCCTTCACCTCCGCCGATGTCGCCTTCTCGGCGATGGAGGTCTGGAAGCCGCTCCAGAACCTCGGCCGGATCGTCTTCGCGAACCTCGAGGCGGTCGATACGCCGGATGCCGCGACCGCGGTGTTCCGCTTCTCCAAGCCCACCCCGATTCAGCTGATCCGCAACGCTCTGCCGGTGGTGACGAGCGTGCTGCCGAAACATCTTTATGTGGGCACCGACATCAAGGACAATCCGCTGAACGTGGCGCCCGTCGGCACCGGCCCGTTCCGCTTCGCCGACTACAAACCGGGCGAGTATTATCGGCTCACGAAGAACGACACCTACTGGGCGAAGGGCGCGCCGCATGTCGACGAGATCGTGTTCCGCGTGCTGCCCGACCGCGCCTCGGCCGCCAATTCGTTGGAGGCGGGGGAGATCCAGCTTGCCGCCTTTTCCATGGTGCCGCTGGTGGAGCTGGACCGCGTCGGCAAGATCGCGGGGCTGGAGGTCATCACCAAGGGCTACGAGGCGCTGACCTACCAGTTGATCGTGGAGATCAACCACCGTCGCGAACACATGGCCAACCTCAAGGTCCGTCAGGCCATCGCCCACGCCATCGACAAGACGCTGGTCGTCGATACGATCTTCCTCGGCTATGCCGCAGAGGCTACCGGCCCGGTCCCCGCCAACGCGCCGGAGTTCTACACACCCGACGTCACCACCTATGATTTCAGCGTGGACAAGGCAAATGCGCTGCTCGACGAGGCCGGCTATCCCAAAGGCGCCGACGGCACGCGCTTTGCGCTCGACCTGCTGCCCGCGCCCTATTTCGAGGAAACGAAGCAGTTCGGCGACTATCTGCGTCAGGCGCTGGCCAAGGTCGGCATCGACGCGCGGATCGTGTCGCACGATTCGGCGGGGCATCAGAAGGCGGTCTATACCGATCACGATTTCGACCTCGCCATTGCCCCTACAGTGTTTCGCGGCGATCCGGCGATCTCGACCACCGTGCTCGTGCGGTCGGGGATTGCGGACGGGGTGCCGTTCTCCAACCAGGGCGGCTATGTGAACCCCGAGACCGACGCGCTGATCGACAAGGCGGCGGTGACGCTCGATACCGACGCGCGGATCGCGCTCTACCATCAGTTTCAGCAAATCGTGACGGCGGACCTGCCGCTCATCAACGTCGCGGACTGGTCCTTCACCTCCGTCGCCTCGACCGACCTGAAGCCTATCGCGAACAATCCCCGCTGGGCCGTGTCGAACTGGTCGGATCTGGAAATCGACGGCTGAGATGAAGCGCGCCGCGCGTCTGTTCCGACGCAGGATGCTCTCCAGCATTCCGGTGCTGATACTTGTTGTGGTCGGCACCTTCCTTCTGATCGACAACGCCTCGGGGGACGCCGCCGACGCCTATCTGCTGGCGATCGGCGGCGGGGATGCGGGTTATGCGGAGGCGCTGCGGCAGGACTACGGGCTTGACCGGCCGGTGTGGGTGCGGCTCGGCTTTTATGCATGGAACCTCGTGCATCTCGATCTGGGCCGCTCGGTCACGCTGAACCGGCCGATCCTCGACGTTATCCTCGAACGGCTGCCGGTGACGCTGTGGCTGATGGGGAGTGCGGTGGCGCTGTCGTTCGTGCTGGGCAGCCTTCTCGGCATCGTCGCGGGTGCGCGGCCCGGAAGCGGGACCGACAAGGCGCTGTCGGTGGGATCGCTGGCGCTCTATTCGGTGCCGAGCTTCTGGCTCGGGTTGGTGCTGTCGGTGGTCTTCGCGGTGCAGTTGCGCTGGTTCCCGGTCTCGGGGATCGAGACCATCGCCTCCGGCAAGACCGGCCTTTCGCGCGTGGGCGACGTGGCGCGCCATCTGGTGCTGCCGGTGGCGTCGCTCGCGATCCTTTATCTGGCGCTGTTCCTCAGGTTGATGCGGGCGGGCATGGCGGAGGTCTGGCGGCAGGATTTCGTGCTCGCCGCCCGCGCGCGCGGCGTGCCGCGGGGTCGGATCGTGCTGAGGCATGTGGCGCGCAATGCGCTGTTGCCGCTGGTCACGATGCTGGGCCTTCAGGCGGCGGGGATGCTCGGCGGGTCGGTGGTGATCGAGAGCGTGTTCGGCATCCCCGGCTTCGGCAGGCTCGCCGCCGAAGCGGTGTCGGGCCGCGATGCGCCGCTTCTGATGGGGATCATCCTGACGAGCGCGGTGCTGGTGATCCTCGTCAACCTCGCCGTGGACATGACCTACGCCGCCCTCGATCCCCGCGTCGGCGCGTCGGACGCGGCATGAGCGTCGCCGCCCGCTTCGCCCGGTCGCCCGAGGGGGTGGCGGGCCTCCTGCTGCTGGCGCTGCTCGCCTCAGGGGCGTTGCTGGCGCCGCTGCTATTTCCCGGCGATCCACTGTCCATCGTCGGCCGGCCGCTGCTCGCGCCTTTCCAGCAGGCGGGTCTGCCGCTCGGCACCGACCGGCTGGGGCGCGACGTGATGGCGGAGCTGTTCCACGGCGCGCGCGCCTCTCTGATCGTCGGCGTCTCGGCGGCGGCGGTGGCGATCCTCGCGGGCGCGCTGGTGGGCACGGTGGCGGGCTTCGGCGGCGGGATGATCGACGAGGCGCTGATGCGCGTCGTCGACGCGTTCCAGATCGTGCCGGGCTTCCTGCTGGCGCTTGCGTTCGTCAGCACCATCGGCCCCTCGCTCGGCGTCGTGGTCGTGGCCATCGCTCTGGGCGCATGGACCGGCCCCGCCCGTCTTGCCCGCGCCGAGGTCCTGTCGATCCGGGAGCGGGATTTCGTCGCTTCCGCCCGCGTTCTCGGTATGCACCCGCTGGAGATCGCGCTGAAGGAAGTGCTGCCGCTCGCCATGCCCCCGGTTCTGGCGCTGACCTCGGTGATCGTCGCGGGGGCGGTTCTGACCGAGGCGGCGCTCTCGTTCCTCGGCCTCGGCGACCCCAACATCGTGACCTGGGGCACGATGATCGCCGAAGGGCGCAACGTGTTGCGGACGGCCGCCTGGCTCTCCATCGTGCCGGGGCTCGGACTGGTGGCGCTGGTGCTCGGCGTCTACCTCTTTGGCGAAGGTCTGGTCGAGGCGCTGTCCCGCCGCGAGGGTCAGGGATGAGCGTGCTCGTGAGCCTCGATGGTCTGCGCGTCACCTATCCCCGCGCCGCCGCGTCTGCGTTGGGGCCGGTGACACTGGACCTGCACCGCGGCGAACGGCTGGCGGTGATCGGGGAGAGCGGGTCGGGCAAGTCGACGCTGGCGCGGGCGGTGGTCGATCTGCTCCCGCCCGGCACGCGGTGCGAAGGGCATTTGCGCTGGGCGGACGCCCCCCCCGCGCCGGGGCGCGACTACGGCTACGTGTTCCAGGACCCCGCCGCCAGTTTCGACCCCGTCCTCAGCATCGGCGCGCAAATGGTCGAGGTGCTGCGCTGCCATCTGCCGATCGGCCGAGAGGCGGCCCGGGCGCGCGCAATCAAACTGCTGGCGCGCGTTCGCATCCCGTCGCCCGCGCTTGCGCTGGAGGGCTATCCGCATCAGTTCTCCGGCGGGCAAAAGCAACGCATCGCCATAGCCCTCGCCATCGCCGCAGCACCGACGCTCCTGATCGCGGACGAACCGACGAGCGCGCTCGACACCGTCGTGCAGGCGGAGATCGTGGCGCTTCTGGCGTTGCTCGTTGAGGCGGACGGCATGACACTCCTCTTCATCACCCATGACATCGCTTTGGCCTCCGGTCTCGCCGACCAGATCGCGGTGGTGCGCGAGGGCCGCCTGGTGGAGGTCGGTGCCGCCGCGCAAATCATCTCCCATCCGCGGGAGGCCTATACGAAAGCCTTGATCGCGGCGCATCTGGACCTTGCGACGCCGCCCCTGATCGGAGCCGTGCCGTGACGCTGCTGGAGGTTCGGGGCCTCACCAAGACCTATCACGGCACGCGCGGGGTAACGGCGCTCGACGACGTGTCCTTCACGCTCGATCGGGGGGAGACGCTGGGCCTCGTGGGTCCGTCGGGCAGCGGGAAATCGACGCTGGCGCGCGTGATTTTGCGCCTGATCCCGCCCGACACGGGGTCGGTGCGGTTCGAGGGCGGCGACTGGCTCGCGTTGAAAGGCCACGCGCTTCGGCAGGCGCGGGCACGGTTGCAGATGGTGTTTCAGGACCCGCTCGGCGCCTTCAACCCGCGGGCCACGGTCGGGGGCGCGATCGACGACGCACTCCGCGTCCACGGCATCGGAAACCGGGCCGCCCGCATCGCCGCCCTGCTGGATCGCGTGGGCCTTGCGCCGGGTCTGGCCGCGCGCGGTATCGCCGAAATCTCCGGCGGGCAGCGCCAGCGCGTGGCCATCGCGCGCGCTCTTGCCACCAGGCCCTCGCTGATCGTGCTGGACGAGGCGGTCTCTGCCCTCGACGTCACGGTGCGGGCGCGGATCCTCGATCTGCTGGTGGCGCTACAACGCGAGGAGGGGATCGCCTATCTTTTCGTCGCGCACGATCTGGCTGTGGTGCGCGCACTGGCGCACCGCACCGCGATCATGGACAAGGGCCGGATCGTGGAGACCGGGCCCACCTTCTCCGTCATCGCAGTGCCCGCCTCCGCCACCGGCCGCGCGCTGGTCGCCGCCGTGCCGCGGCTTATCTCTGACCCGCTACCAAAGGAGCCTCCAACATGATCCCATGGTCCCCCCTGCCCGACGCGCCGCCGTTCCCACCAAATGGGTTTGCCGTGCTGTCGGACCGGCTCGCAGCACTCCTCGGCACGCGCAACGATGTCGTTCTGGTGCAGGCGGAGGCGGTCGTGGCGCTGGAGGCGGCGGCCACGAGCCTCGGGCGACCGGGGCTGGTGGCGCTCAACGTCGTGACCAGTCTCTACGGCGCATGGTTCGGCGGATGGCTGCGCCGCGCGGGCGCGACGGTGGTGGACCTGCCCGCAGCGCCCGGCCGTCCGGTGACAGCGAAAGACGTGGCAGGGGCGCTGGACGCCACGCCGGGCATCGGTCTTCTGTCGCTGGTCCACGCCGAATCCGCGACCGGCATCCTGAACCCGCTGGCGGAGATCATGGCGCTAGCGAAGGCGCAGGGCATCCTCACGGTCGTCGATGCGGTGGCGTCCTTCGGCGGCCACCCGGTGCCGGTGGACACGCTCGGGATCGACGTGGCGGTGGTGGGGCCGCAAAAGACGCTCGGCGGTCAGGCGGGTTGTTCAGCGGTCTCGATCAGCCCGCGCGCATGGGACGCGATGCATGCCCCGGGCGAGGCACCGTCGATCCTGTCGCTGGGCGATCTCCGCGCAACGGGGCGCGGGGCGCTTCCGGGCACGCCCTCGCCGATCGAGTTCCACGCGCTGGCGGCCACCCTCGACCGGGTGGAGGCCGAAGGGCTGGATGCCCTGATCGCGCGCCATGCCGCAGCCGCCCGTGCCATGCGCGCAGGGGTGGCGGCGCTGGGCATCCCGCTTTGGGTGCCGGCCGAAGCGGCGTCCACCCTCGTGACGGCAGGACCGGTGCCGGAGGGACACAGTGCCGCCGATCTGGTCCGCGCCCTGCCGCCCGGCAACAGCCTGATCGCCCCCGGTGTCGGTCCCGCCGGCGACCGCCTCGTGCGGCTGAACCATACCGGCCCGCGCGCCTGCCCGGCCGTCGTCTTGGCGGAGCTTGCGGCCTATGGCACGGCCCTGACCCGGCTCGGGGCGCAGGTGGACCTCGCCGCAGGGCTGGCCGCCGCCGCCGCCGCCTTCGGGGCTGCGGAATGACCGACCGCCTGTCACGCCCGCCCCGCGCCATCCTGTTCGATCTCGACGACACGCTGATCTCTGCCTACCGCAACCCGGTGGCGACATGGACCGCGATCATGATCGAACATGCCGACGCACTGGGGGAGCAGGATCCCCGCTGGGTCACGCAGGCGGTGATCGCGCAGGTTCTGGCGTTCCTGTCCGACAACGAGGCGCGCAAGGCATGGCGGCTGGAGGCCGATGCCACCCGCCGCATGGTCATCCGCCAAGCGTTCCACGCCCTGAACCTTGCCCGCCCGCCGGGGACCGAGGCGCTGCATGGCCGCGACGCCGACAGTATCGCCGACCGGTTCGAGACCTACCTGAACGAGACGATGCGCATGAAGCGCGGCGCGGAGGAGACGCTGGCGGCGCTCGCGGATCGCGGCGTGGGCTTGGGCCTTCTCACCAATGGGTCGAGCAAGACGCAGCGCACCAAGGTCGCGCTCTTCGGTCTGGAAGCGCATTTCCCGCTGATCCTGATTGAGGAGGAGGCGGACGTGGGTAAACCTGACCAGCAAGCCTATCTCGGCGCACTCGCAGCCCTGCGCCTGCCGCCCGAGGACGTGTGGATGATCGGCGACGATCCCGCGCAGGACGTGGTGACGCCGCGCAAGCTGGGGCTGGGCGCGATCCTCTTCGACGATCTGGGCGGGCGGGAGCCCGATCCCGACGTCCCGCCCCACGCCACGCTGAGCCGGCTCACCGACCTCCTGACGCTGGTGGACGGCGGCCGGGTCTGACGGCGGGGCCTACCGGACCGCCTTGGCCAGCGCCTGATCGAGATCGGCGATCAGGTCTGCCGGGTCTTCGATCCCGATCGACAGGCGCACCCGATCCGGCGGCGCCCCGGCCGCCCGCGGGGGGCTTTACGGCCTCAGCCGGGGCGGGGGGGTGGCGGGGGGGCTGGTGTGGGGGGGGGTGTGGGCGCGAGTGGGCCCAGGGGGGGACCGCGCAAGC
>JBBSVE010000034.1:0-25655 GCA_038233815.1 Rhodobacterales bacterium | reverse complement strand
GTTCCAGGCCGCACTTGCCGCCGCATGTCACAATCCAGTTCTGAAGCCGGTCGCGCAGCGCCTCAAAATGCGCGGCAAGCCGCATAAGCTCGTCATCATCGCCATTGCCCGCAGACTGGTCACCATCGCAAACGCGATCCTAAAAACGGGCGTCCCATGGCAACAAAATCCGGTCACGTAAACACAGTTGCTAATAGACCACCTCAAGGGACAAAGCATGACGTTGGTCACCATCTGCCTGAGCCCGAATTGGTGAATAGAAATGCTCTGCGTCGGGAAACCCTATGATCAGATAAGAAGTTTCTTAGAACGGTGCCAAGTAAGCGCCGTACGAACGATGGTCTCCATATCGGATCGCGCAAGATGTTCCGGACCAAAAAGCGCAAGAGCCTGCGCAGCGCTCGCGACCAGTTCCGGAGGATCGCCGGGGCGGCGGGCAGCAGAGATGGTGGGTACATCTCGTCCCGTTGCCTTCCGTATCTCGCTGAGCACTTCGCTCACGGAGACGCCGCGTCCGGTCCCGATATTCAGGATCCGTGACTCTCCGTTCTCGAAAAGCTTTCTGAGCCCTGCGACATGCGCATCAGCCAAGTCGCTGACATGGACATAATCCCGGATCGCGGTCCCGTCGGGCGTCGGATAATCTTCGCCCATAATCTGCAGTGGACCGCGTCGGCCGAGGCAGGCATCGATGGCCAGCGGGACGAGATGGGTTTCGACGTCGCGCCGCTCGCCGATCTCGCCCTCCGGGTCGGCGCCGGCGGCGTTGAAATACCGTAGGATCAGGTGTGGCAGCCCGTAGGCCCCGTCGTAATCGGTCAGCATGCGCTCGGCCGCGAGCTTGGACGCGCCGTACGGATTGACCGGTGCCTTTGGCGTCTCTTCGTTGATCGGCACTGCGTTGGGCATGCCGTAGACTGCACAGGTCGAGGAAAATACCAGCCCGCGGACGCGGTGCATCCGCGCCGCGTCGAAGACGCATTGCGCGCCGTGCAGGTTGAGGTTCCAGTACCGCGCCGGCTCGGCGACGGACTCGCCGACGAGGGCGAGCGCGGCGAAGTGCAACACGCCGGCCGGCCGGTGCTTCAGGAACGCCTCGTGCAGACGCCCCTGGTCGCGGATGTCGCCGATCTCGAGCGGCCCCCAGCGGACCGCCCAACGGTTGCCGATCGAGAGGTTGTCATAGGTGATCGGGTTATAGCCCGCTCGGCAGAGCGCCTTGCAGGCATGGCTGCCGATATAGCCGGCGCCGCCGGTGACGAGGATATCGCGCTCCCCCATGCTCAGCGCGCCTGCCACGCGGCAGCGATCTCGGTCCCGGGATCGCCGGGCTTCTGGGAACGCCAGCCCAGCACCGAAAGGGGCGCAACGAGGGCATGGCATGCGAGGCGCGCCGGCCGCGGCAGGCGCGAGAAGCTGATGTCATGGCTGAGCGCGAGGCGGCGGTTGATGAAGCCTCCGACCGCATCGGCCGGACCGCCGAACATCTCCTCCAGACGCGACAGGTCGTAGCCGCGCCGCACGTGGCCCCATTGCTTAAAGAGTTCCTCCTCGGGCGGACAGACGGGCTTGAGGAACCGGTACATGGGATAGCGCCAGCGCGCGGCATCGGGCGTGGTGATCAGGACCCAACCGCCCGGGCGCAGCACGCGCAGCGTCTCGCGCGCCACGGCATCGTCGTCCTCGACATGCTCCAGGAGGTCGAACATTGTGACCACGTCGAAGCTCGCATCGTCGAAGGGCATGTCGGTGGCGTCGCCATGGACGAAGCGCATGCCCGCCTGGACGTTCGCCGGCACAGAGGCAAAGCTCGGGTCGAAGTCGAGATTGGTGATCGCGGCGTCGGGATAGAGCATCTTAGACAGTCCGCTCCGACCGCCGCCGACTTCGAGAAGGTCGACGCCCACCCGTTCGGGCGCGATGCGATGGATGGCGCGCATCTTGTCGCGAAAGAACAGTCCGTCGGTGAAGGTTCCGGGATAGGGGTTGTCCGCCAGGAACGGACCGAGGGGCCGGCGGGCGACGGGTTGCGCGGGGACGGTCATCTCGAACTCCTTTGGGTAACGGGGGACATTTTCGCGGGACGGAGGGTTGTGCGATCGGCCGAGACGTTGCGGCGACGGTGCCGCAGGAGCACGACCCAGCCCTCGGCCATTCCCAGCACCTCCCAGGGGAGCATGGCGCGTCGCAGCGGCGTCCGGCGCCAGAAGCTCCCGAGAAAGACGAGCGCGAACCAGATCGGCAGCGCGACGAAGGCGCGGATCAGATTGCCGACGGCACGGCTTTGACCGAACTGGACCAGAAGCGCGGCAACATGGCCCCGCATATAGGCGCGCAACTGGGACCGAAGCGCAGAGATCGTATTTCGGTGCCGGTGATAGACGATTGCGGCCGGATCATAGGCGCAGACCCATCCGGCCATGAGCAGCCGGTGAAGCATCTCGCTGTCCTCGCTGCATCCCGCGGCACCGGCACCCAGCCGTTCGTCGAACGTCCCAACCGCACCGAATACGGCGCGCCGCAGGGCCAGGTTGGCGCCGGCGCCGATGCGCCAGACCGCGGGTGCGTCGGTGGCCGGCGTGGCGGGCGACAGCAGGAACGAGGCATCGTAGCGCGCCGGGACCAATCCGCCGGCAAGCCCGCCATAGGTCAGCTCGAAGGCCGCGGCGGCCAGTGTGTCCAGACTGGCGGGAAGGACAAGCCCCGTTACAGCGCCGACCGCAGGATCCGCGAAGCCCGCGACGATGGGTCCGAGCCAGCCCGGCGCGACCGTGACGTCGTCGTCGGTAAAGGCGACGATCTCCCCCGAGGCGGCGGCAATGCCGGCATTGCGCGCGGAACTGAGGCCGGGCCGGGGCTCGGCGACATAATGGACGAACGGCTTGGCCTCGACGGTTTGTCGGGTCGAGTTGCGCTTCGGATCGTTGTCTACGACGATTATCTCGTCTGGAGCGGGATCGCAGGCGAGGAGGCTGTCGAGGCAGCGGGCGAGTTCCACGGGGCGGTCGCGCGTACAGACGACGACCGACACGCGGGGTGCAGGCTTGGGCATCGCGGAGACGGGAATCTGCTCCGGTGCGAGGACGCCGCGTGCGGCGATGGCAGGGGCACAGGCCGCGGCGGCGAGCGCCGGTACCGCGGCGGCGGGGACGGGCAGCTCACCGCTTGTGAACAGGCGCCTGCCGAGAGGCAGGTCATGCCACCAGAAGATCGCGAGAACGCCGTCCGCGCCGCACTCCGGTGTCAGAATTCCGGCCGGCGCGTCAAGATCGATATGGCGGATGGTGGCGGTTCCGACGCCGCTCATGCCGTGTCCTTCCGCAATTGCTCGGACCGGCGTTCCGAGCGACCGTATTCGCCGAGTAATCCGCCGATCCCGCCGATCAGTTCACGCCCGATCATGCCGACCGGGATCGCTCCGCGTCCAAGAGTCCGGGCCAGGAGACGGCGCAGCATCCAGACGAACCACCAGATCACCAAGCGGCCTTGCGCGGGTCTCATCGCACGGTCGCTGCGCCAGATCTTCGCAATGAAGGCCATCAGGCCCAGCCCCCAGGTTCCGTACTGGCGCGACAGGGCGGAAGTCGCGCGGCGGTGCTCGTGGAAAACGGCGGCCTGCGGTTCGTAGACGAGCATGCGGCCGGTCCTGAGCGTCCGGTAGAAGATGTCGAGGTCGCCGCCGCCCGGCAGCGGACGGCCGGTATCGAGCGCTTCGTCGAAGCCGCCGATGGACCGCACGAGCGCCAAATCGACGCTCATGTTGGCGCCGGCTCCGAACTTTCCGGCGCCGCAGGGGTGGATCGCGTCCCATGGCGCGGTCTGGCCGAAGCGCAGCGGCAGAAAACCCCGCCGAAACCCGCCGCCGAGTTCAAAGAGGATCTGCGCCTCGGTCTCGGTCTCGAGCGGCAGGACGAGGCCGGTGACAATCCCGGCATCCGGATTGTCCGCCCAGGTGCGCACCATCGAGCGCGCCCAGCCGACATCCACGGTCACATCGTCGTCGAGGAAGGCGAGGACCTCACCGGTCGCTTCACGGACGGCACGATTGCGCGCGAAATCGAGCCCGACCAGAGGCTCCAAGAAGTAGCGGACGCCCGTACGGCCTTCGACGACCTTCTGCGTCGAATCGTCAGACGGGCCGTTGTCGATCACCAGCACCTCGAACGGAGTTTCGCCGCGCAGAGGCAGCAGCGTGTCCAGCAAGCGCGCCACTCTGGCCGCACCGTCCTTCGTGCATATTGCGACGCTCAGGGAACGCGTTCTTTGCCCCTCCCCGCTCCCGCCTGCGACGCGTGCGCGAAGCCCGTCGGCAACCATAGCCGCGCGCACGTCCTGATCGATAAGGGACTGGGGTTCCAGGCGGCCGCCGGGCAGCTTGTCGCGCGCGCGCAGCGCGAGGCCAACGAACGCGCCCTGATGCCGCAGGATCGCCGCAACTCCACCATCCCCCGGCGCGAGATCGACCGGCGCGGGATTACCTGAAAGTTCGATCTCCACGCGTCGCCAAGGCGCCCCTAAATCCCTCACGCCGACCTCCGTTCAAGCTCGAACAGTCGCGCGAAAGGGCCACCGGCAGTGCGCAACTCTGTCGGCGAGCCGGTCTCGACAACACGACCGTCCTCCAGCACGACAATATGATCGGCGCGCTCAACACTCGTGAGTTGATGCGCGACGATCAGGAGCGTTCGGTCGCCGTCGGCGGCAATCGCATCGCGAACCAAGCCCTGCGACAGCGCATCGAGCGCGTTCGTCGCCTCATCGAGGATCAGGAGATCGGATTTGCGTAGAAGGGCGCGGGCGAGCGCAATTCTCTGGCGCTGTCCGCCAGAGAGCCCCGTGCCACGATCGCCGACGCGGGTATCGTATCCGTGCGGTAAGGCGGAAATGAACTCGTGGGCCTGGGCAGCCACGGCAGCCGCCTCGATCTCCACGTCGCTCGCGTCCGGGTATCCGTAGGCGATGTTTTCCCGCACGCTGGTGTCGAACAGAAATACATCCTGCGGGACGACCGCGCAGCGCGCCCGCCATTGCGTGATGTCGAGGTCGCGCAGATCGACGCCGTCGATGGTGACACCGCCTTCGTCCGGGTCGGCGAGGCGGCAGACGAGTTTGACCACGCTCGATTTACCTGCACCCGAGCGACCCACGAGCGCGGTGGTCCGGCCTGCTGCGACGACAAGGTTGACGCCGTCGAGGGCGGGGAATTGCGTCTCCGGATAACGCAAGGTGACATTCTCCAGCTTGACCGACGCGCGTGGCGTGGTGGCCGGAAGCGCGCCTCCCACGAGCGGGGCCGCGGTGGCCATATCCATGATGGCTCGCAGGTTGTCCTCGGCACCCCGTAGCAGGGCCAGCTTTTGCCGGGCCTGTCCGAGCGCGATGACATGCGGCTGCATGCGCTGCATCATGGCGAGGAACGCGATCAAGACCGAGATTCGCCCACCCTGCATGACCAGGACGAGGATCCCGAGGAGCGCGGCGAACATGAGGTCGATCGTCGGGCCGATTAGCGCGCCCGACAGATCCATGCGGAAGAAGGCGCGGCGGACCTCGTCGGAAGCGCGGCGGAAGCGCGATATCTCGTCGCCTTCGCGGCCGAAAAGACGCATCGTGGCGCGGCCCTCCAGCCCTTGGCTCATGCGCCCTGCCAGTCGCCGGTTCGCGCCGACCGCGGCGGTGCCGGCATGCTGTGCGCGCTGCGCGATCGCGCGCAACATTAGGAGCACCAGTCCGATCGCAGCTAGAACCGTGAGGGTCAGGATCGGCGACAAGACCGTCATCAGGGACAGGAAGATCAACACCGCGCAGGTATGCGTGATCAAGGACGACAGGGCCTGAAGTGCCTCCCCGAGCCGCCAGGTCTCGGTGGCGAGAAGGTTGAGGAGGGCGCCGGGCTCCTGCACGGCATCGAAGCCCTCGCCGGCACGCACGATCTTTTCAAAGGAGCTTGTGCGTAGCTCATGGCTCACCCTGCCGCAGGAGCGCGAGACGGCGATTGCAGAGGCGAGTGCCGCGAGCCCTTTCAAAAGGACGAGGACGAGGATCGCGCCTATCAGGACCGCGACGGAGCCGCCGAAAGGAGTTATCTGGTCGACCCAGCGAGCAGCGTTCCGTGTCGCGGTCGCGGCGTTCGGGAGCAGTTGGTCGATGAGCGGCACGAGCATCAAGATCGCGCTTGCCTCGAAAAGGAAGCTCGCGATGCCGAGAACGATCAGAAGCGGCAGCAGGCTGACCCGTCCGCCGGTCAGCAGCGCGATGCGCTGGACCAGCTTCAAAGGTGCGATACCGGTCATGCCGCCGGCCATCGCGGTATTGCCAACGCCGTTCCAGCGGCAGCACGACGGGCGGCCTCGGCTTTGAGGCCCTCGAGCCAGTCGTCGCTGGAGCAGCAGATGCTTTGATGCGGCAGGAGGTCCTGGAAGCGCGGAGCACGGGACGCCTTCGCCGTCTGCAGCATGATCCGGTCGACGATACTACGGGCGAGGAACTCGGTGCCAACGCCCGGCGCATGGCGCAATCCGCTGGCGATATAGCGAGCGAACGCCAAGCCATCCTTGGCCGTAAGCGAAAGGGCCGCGGCGTAAAAGTCATAGTTCATGCGCGCCAGTCTCAGAAGACCTGCAGGAATATCGTCGCGCCGCTGTTCGACACCCTCGAGCACGAGCTCGAGAGAGCGTCGCATTCGGTGCGCCGAGCTCGACATCGACCCCGGAAGAAAACGGTAACCGATCAGGTAACCCGGAGCGACCTCGACCGGCCCAAGTTCGGCAAGTGCGATGTGCAGCTGGATGTCCTCGGCTCCATGCGCCCCGGCTTGCTGGAGGCCGGAGTCGAACCCGCCGACCTTGTCGAGGCTAGAACGATCGATGATCTGGGCGCTCATGTTATGGCAGAAATTTGATGCGACGATCTGGAGTAGAACATCACCGCGGTGGCGAGGCTGGCCAAGATCGCGTATCACGACATCATCGGCGGCAATCCGGCGCGACCAGGAATAGACGAAGCTGGGCGACCAAGGTGCCGTCTCCGCGGCGTGCAGTTGTCGCTCGAGCTTTTCGGGGTGCCATAAGTCGTCGGCGTCAAGCGGCGCTATCCAGCGCGCCGTCGACATCGCGACGCCCGTGTTGCGCGCCGCTGCGACACCGGCATTCTGCTGCCGGATGACGCGCACTCGCGGGTCCCGCTTCGCGGCCGCATCGGCAATCTTGGCCGTCAGATCCATCGATCCGTCGTCGACGACCAGGATCTCGATGTCGCGCAAGGTCTGGGTCTGCGCTGACCCCAGCGTGGTAGGCAAAGTCGCCGCGGCGTTGTAGGCGGGGATGACGACGGAGACCTCGCTCACCGCGGCACCGAATGGTGCGCTGGGCGTCCGATCTCGCGGGACGGGAGGCCGAGGAACGAATGGCGAAGGTGGCGCTTCTTCCCTGGGGGGACGTGATCGAGGACTATCTCGACACGATCGGGCAGTCGGTCGAAGACTTCGCCACGCGGATGTCCGGCGGTTGGCTCTTCGGCTATGCTGACGCGCTTCGGACGGTTGGGGTGGAATCGTGCATTCTCTGCGTATCGAAGCGCCCAGATCCGGTCCGGCGCATCGTAAATTCCGAAACCGGACGAACCTGTATTGTCCTGCCTGCGCCGCGCGTGGCGCTCATGATGCGACGCCTCCCGCGGTTCGCCAGCATCGCAAACCGGCTTCTGACGCCGCGCGGCGCTCTCGCCGCAGCCCTCAGGGGCGCAGGCGTCACTCACGTGATCTGCCAGGAATACGAGTATCACCGGGCCACTGCCGCGCTTGTCGCCGCAAGGGCGGCCCATGCCCGTGCCTTCGCCAGCTTCCAGGGCGGCGTGCCGAGCGCCTTCGCGCACGAGCGCGATGCGCGGGGACAAACCATCCGTGCCCTCGACGGTCTCATCATTGCATCTGCGACGGAGGCGGAGCGCGTCGCGCGCGATCACGGCATGCCGGTGGAGCGCATCGCCGTCATTCCCAACCCGCTCGATACCGACGCCTGGCGCCCGGCAAACCGCAGCGCGGCTCGGCGGGCGACAGGGTTGCCCGAGACGGCGATGATCGCGATCTGCCACACGCGCATCGACGTCTGGCGCAAGGGTCTCGACGTCATGATGAATGCCTGGAGGCGCGTCGTTGCCGACAATCCCGGTCGGGATCTGAGGCTGCATCTCATAGGCATGGGAGAAGGTGACGCGGAGCTCGCGGAACTGATCGCCAAAGCGCCGGTGCCGGGCCTGCGCTGGACAGGCTACACGACCGACCGCGATGCCATGCGGGCCGAGCTCGCGGTGGCCGATCTCTACATCTCGGCCTCGCGCAACGAGGGTTTCGCCGTGGCCCCGCTCGAAGCGATGGCCTGTGGGCTGCCCGTTATTCTGTCGACGGCGCCGGGCAGTGCCGAGATCCTCCCCCGTGGGGTGGCGGATGGCGGCGTGATCGTCCCGTCCGGCGATGCCGGCGCGTTGGCCGCGGCGATCGGTGAGTTGCTGGCCGATGCGGAGGCCCGCGCCCGCATGGCGATCGCCGCCCGCATCCGTGCCGAAACCTTCGTCGCGTTGCCAAGCGTCGGGCGACAGCTCGTGCGCGCGCTCTGTATCTGACACGGCGCGGACCGCATGGGCAAAGTCAGAAGGGATCATCGGGCTACATCCGCGCCATGGGCTGCTCTGGCGTTCAGACGCGTGCGGAAATACTCGACGGTCGGTCTTAACCCTTCTGACAGTGGGACTTTCGGGTCCCAGCCGATCAGGTTCTGCGCCAGCGTGATATCGGGACATCTGCGGCGCGGGTCGTCCCTCGGCAGGGGCCGGTACGCGATCTCGCCTCCGCCGCCCGTCGCTTCGACGACGCGGTGCGCCAAATCTTCTACCGTGCGTTCTTCGGGATTGCCGAGGTTGACGGGCCCGATGACGTCATCACCCGTCGCCATCATCCTGATCAGGCCATCGACGAGATCGGACACGTAGCAGAAGGAGCGCGTCTGACTGCCGTCGCCGAAAATCGTGATCCGGTCGCCTGTGAGCGCCTGAACGATGAAGTTCGACACCACGCGACCATCCTGGATCTGCATCCTCGGCCCGTAGGTGTTGAAAATGCGGATCACCTTGATGCGGACGTTGTGCTGGCGCCGGTAGTCGAAGAACAACGTTTCCGCGCAGCGCTTTCCTTCGTCGTAGCAAGCACGAGGACCAATGATGCTCACGTTGCCTGAGTAGGTCTCGACCTGGGGATGCACGTCGGGGTCGCCGTAAATCTCGGACGTCGAGGCTTGGAGGATCTTCGCGCCCGTACGCTTGGCCAATCCAAGCATATTGATCGCCCCCAGCACGCTTACCTTCGTGGTCTGGACAGGGTCGCGCTGGTAATGGATCGGCGAGGCTGGGCAGGCGAGATTGTAGATTTCGTCGACCTCAACGTAGAGAGGGAAGGTCACGTCGTGCCGCATCGCCTCGAAGTTCGGGCGAAGCAGAAGATGCGCGATGTTCCCCTTCCGACCGGTGAAGTAATTGTCGACGCACAGAACGTCGTGTCCTTGTTCGACGAGCCGTTCGCAGATGTGGCTGCCAACGAAGCCGGCGCCCCCAGTGACGAGAACTCTCTTTTTCATGACAACTATCGAACTCGAAAGGATTTCACCGCTGACCCGCTCCATAGGACGTTAAGTTTTTCCTCCCATCAAGCCAAAAGGTTAATATTAGTTAATTACGTTGGCTATGGCTTGCATCGAAATGCCAAAAATATGTGCAAGGAGATCAAGGTAGCTCCGTTCCATGCGAGACAGAATATCGGCGTGAGTCGCCGGGTATCGTCGGTCATTCGATCCTGGACTCGGCCTAGAAGGGAAGTTTTGGATGGCATCGGTTGATATCGTCATCTGCACCTACAATCGGGCCGCCGACCTCGACCGGTGCCTGCATGTCCTGCGGCGTCAGACTGCCCCACGAGACTGGTGGGTCACGGTCATCGACAACAACAGTTCGGATGCCACCCCGGAGGTGGTCGAGAGCCACGTGACGGCGAACCAACTGCCGGCGCTGACCCGGTTCTTCGAGCCCCGGCCCGGGCTCACCGCCGCCCGGCAGCGAGCCATGCACGAAAGCGCGGCGGAATGGGTGGCCTTTGTCGACGACGACTGCCTGCTCCATCCGGATTGGATCGCCGGAGCGTTGAGGGCGATGAAGGCCCATCCCGATGCCGGGGCGATCGGTGGCCGCGTCTTGCCCGATTGGGGTCGTCCCGTCCCTCCGCATCTCGAGCGCAATGGCTGGTTGTTTGCGGAGCAGGATTTTGGCATGTCGCCGCGCGAGGTCGACAGCCTCGTGGGGACGGGGCTGATCCTGAACCGCGTCGCGCTTGGACGGACGGGCTGGACTGACGCGCCGTTGCTCCTGGACCGGATCGGGCGGGGCTTCGTGTCGGGCGGCGACGTTGAGATCTCGTTGCGGCTGCGCGCCGCTGGCTACGCGCTCCGATACGATCCGACCATGACACTCGACCACATGGTCGCGCAGAATCGGCAGGGAATGGCCAAGCTCGTCAAGCTCGCCGCCGGCCTTGGCGGAGGCGCCGCGCTCGCCTCCCTGCTGACGGCGGGGGACTTTGCCACGTGGCTGGCGGAAGAACGAAACGAGGTCCGTGCGGCGCAGCGGTGTCACCGGCTCGCGCTCGGCTCCGTCCTTCGTCTGCGCTACGACCTGCGGGACTGGCGCATCTTCCGCGCCTTCTTGGCCGGGCGTAGGCGACAACTCGACGACATTGTCGCCCGACCAGACGTCTATGGCACGAAGGCCGGGGCGTGCCGCCTTTCGATCAAAGACGAGCTATCGGAGTGACCTGACCCGACGCACGGCCCCCTGTACGGGATCTAGACAACGAACCCTGCCATACCACTTGAGGCATTGATCACAGAGCCAATCTTGTTCGGGTGGAGGAGTTTAATTACCTCAAGACTATCTCTGGGTCACGCCGGGAGTCGGTGTGATCTTCAAACCGTTTGAAAATCGGTTAAGACGGAAAGGACGCGGATCGACGACAGGCGCGTGACCGCTGACAAGATCTGCCGCAAGCTGTCCTGCCCCCGTGCCAAGGCCGAACCCATGGCCGGAGAAACCGGTCGCCACATACAGTCCCGGAATGCCGTTCTTGACACCCTCGGTCGCCGAGATGGCTGGAATGATGTCTGGCAGGACATCGATGTAGCCCGCCCATTTCTGGGCTACCGTCGCCGTAACGAAGGCGGGAAATGCTTTCTGCACGTCGGCAAATACCTTGTCGATCGCAGCATCGTCCGGCACGGGGTCGAGAATCCGCGTCCGCTCGAACGGCGTCACATCCGTTCCGGACCAGTGGCGCGGCGTTCTTAATGCTTCGAAAAATGCGGGGCCGAGGCCAAGAGAAACACTGCGCCATTCCGTCTTGAGAGTGGGCAGAAAGGCCCGAAACAGTCGAAAGCTATCGGGTGTCAACTGGTAACGACTGGGTTGGGCTGAGGCGATGGTATAACCGCCGTCCAGCCGTTGGCGCATAGCGAAATCGCGGAACTTGATCGTCCCTTCCGGGCCGTCAGGAACAGGATTTGTCCGCAAGGCGGTGCTGACAGTGCGCAACTGCGGCAAATGGATCCCGATGTTCTGCAGGAACAGGCGCGACCAAACCCCTCCCGCAACGAGAACGGCGGAGCATCCGATCGTGCCCTTCTCCGTCACGACGCCGGAGATCGCGCCCGCAGAGGTTTCCACCACCCGGACCGCGCAATCCTGATGGACCGTGCCACCCCGGGCCTGCACGGCGCGCGCGATGGCGGGGGCTGCCATCTGAGGCTCTGCGCGCCCGTCGTGCGGATTGAAAAGAGCACCCTTGATGTCCAAGGACGGTCCGCCGAACTGCGCCAGCGCCTCGCCACGGGAAAGGATGCGCGCGGGGATCTGATAGGCCTGAAGCTCGTCCACGGCGGCATGTTCCGCGGCCAGTGCCGCGTCCGTGGTGACCGTGTAGGTCACGCCGCACTGGCGATAGCCAGTCCGTCCGCCAATCCGGGCGTCAAGACCCTTCCAGGTACGAACGGACTCCACCATCAGCGGCATTTCACGCGGATCGCGATGCGTCAGCCGAACCCAGCCCCAGTTGCGACTGGATTGTTCGCCCCCAACCACGCCCTTTTCGCAGATGGCGACCCTGAGGCCCCGGTCAGCGAGTTCCAGCGCGGCACACACCCCGACGATACCGCCGCCGATGATGACGACATCGACAGATGACGGCAGCTCTGCATCGGTTTGAACGGGGTCCAGTTTCGGTCCGGGCATGACGAATTCCTTACATGCATGCGGGACTGGCCCGCCGGTCAACGAGATGTCAGGGGTGCGGCGGCAGCGGTGCGCCCTGCAGTTTTGCGCGCAGGCCGTCCCGCAGGCGGTAGCCGCGCAACGCGGTTTGCGGTGCCACGGACATGTAGAGCGGCTGGCGGCTCAACGGTTCGATCTTCAGATCGAGATCGATTTCCGGCATATCCATCGCCCAATCGCTCAGAATGCCGCCGATCATCGACCCGGTAGGCACGCCGCGCCCCGACAGACCCGTCATGGCAACGACGCCGGGGGCGAGGCCATAAAGACGCGGCACGGTCTTGCGCTGCATGTCGAGTTCTCCGAACCAGAAGAACTCCCACCGAATGTCTTCGCGCAACTCCGGATGCAGCCATTTGAGTCGGTCGGACAAGACCTTTCGCGTGTAGGTCGGGTCGCGACCACGCGGCCCCATCGGAAACATCGACAGAACGATGCGGTTCTGGCGGTCGTATTTGTAGACGTAGATATCCCCGCGCCCGTCGGAAATGGTCGTGCGGCGCGGCAGCACGGCCGCCTGCGACGCGGCCGACAGGGGCTGGGTCGCAGCGACAAACACCCGCATGATGCGGAACGTCTCATCGAGCTTGGGCCAGCCGGCGACAGTATAGGCACCGGTGGTGTAGATGACCCTCTGTGCCCGGACGCTCCCCGTTGCGGTGCGGACATGCCAGGCGTGGTCGCGACGGTCGCATCCGGTGACGCTGGCTTCGGTGAAGATCCGCCCCCCTTCCGACAGGACCGCGCGGCCCAGACCGCGCGCATAGGCGAGTGCATTGAGTCCGCCCGCCTCCTCATGCATCCAGCCGCCATAGAAGCGGGGCGAGCCGGTGATGACCGCCGTCTCGTCACGGTCGAGCAACCGCGTTCGGGCCCCGACGGCGTTGTAGGCCTCCATCTGGGCGCGCAGGGTCTTCAGATGCGACGGGAAAAGCGCGCCTTGGACATATCCGTTCTGTTCCCATTCGCAGTCGATGACGTAGTGGCCGATCATCTCTGCGACACGATCGTTCGCGCGTGTCTGGCGCCGGATCAGCCGGTCCGCCCACGGCGCCCCCAGAACCTTGCGCAGATCCGGCAGGCTGTAGTGGGTGAAGGTCGGTGTGCAGTGTCCTGCATTGCGCCCGGAGCCGCCGAAACCGATCTCCTCCCGCTCCAGCACCACGGTGCTGACCCCTTGCCGCGCGAGATCCAGCGCAGTGGTCAGGCCGGAATAGCCCGCACCGACGATGCAGACATCGGCCCTGACCTCCCCCTCCAGTCTCTCCGTCGGGGGGGCGTCGGGGGCGGTCGCATACCAGAGCGTGTCCTCGAAAGGGGAAAAGCGCGGTCCCATGGCCTAGCCCTTGCTCCGGGTATCGAAGGCGTCGCGCAAGCCGTCGCCGATCAGATTGAACCCGGTCACTGCGATGGTGATCGCCACACCCGGCACGATCGCCAGCCACGGAGCGGAGGCCAGATACTGCTGCGCGCCGTTCAGCATGTTGCCCCAGCTGGGCAGCGGCGGCTGAATGCCGTAGCCGAGAAAGCTGATATAGGCCTCCAGCAGGATGGCGCGGGCCACGGTCAGAGTTGCGGCGACGATGATCGGACCGAGCGCGTTGGGCAGCAGTTCACGAAACATGATCCAGCGCCCGGACAGACCCAGCATATGCGCCGCCATGATGAAGTCCTGATTGCGCAGGCTCTTCACTTCGGCTTCGACGATGCGGGCGACCTCCATCCAGCTTGTCGCGGAAATGATGACGGCGATCATGACGGGGCCGGGCTGGATGAAGGCTGCCAGCGCCAGCAGCAGGAAGACGGACGGAAAAGACAGGAAGGCATCGACAATCCGCATCAGAACGGCAGCGACCTTGCCGCCGTAGTAGCCCGACACGACCCCCACTACCGACCCGACGGTCGTGGCGATCACCATGACCGCGAATCCGACCGCCATCGAGATCTGTCCCGCATGGAAAAGGCGCGCCGCGATATCGCGACCAAGCGGGTCGGTGCCGAAGATATGGCCGCCCGTGCCCGGCGGCGCAAACCGCGCCCGCAGGTCGATGTAGAGTTCATCGAACGCAAGCAGGTGTGGCCCGATGAAACAGGCGACCGTGAGCGTCAGAACCATCAACAGCCCGACCAGAGCGAGCCGGTTGCTGAAGAACCGCCGCACCGCGCGGGATCTGATGAGAGGCTTCCCGCTTTGGGCAATCACCGTATTGGCTGTCATCACGGATATCCTTGCTGTCAGTCCAGTCGGATGCGCGGATCGAGGAATGCCACGACAAGGTCGGCGGCAAGGTTGCCGATCAGCACCAGCAGCGCGGACGCCATCAGGAGACCCATGACCACCGGATAGTCCGAATACCCGAGGCTATCGAGGAACAGCCGCCCCATTCCGGGCCAGGTGAACACCGTCTCGGTCACCAGCGCGCCGCCGAGGACGAGGGGCAATTGCAGGCCCGCCAGCGTGACCATCGGGACCAGGGAGTTTCCGACGATGTGCTTGAAGAGAACCCTGCGCCGGGTCAGCCCCTTGGCGCGCGCCGTCCGGACAAAATCCTGATTGATGACGTTGAGCGTCGATGTCCGCATGTACCTGCTCCAGACCGCGACATCGACGAGCGCCAGAACGAGGGCGGGCATGACGAGGTGACGCGCATAATCGAGCACCGATCCGTCGCCCACAGTGTACATGTTGCCTGCAGGCAGCCATCTCAGGTTAAGCGAGAAGACGTAGATCGCAATCAGACCGAACCAGAAGGTGGGGATCGACAGCGCCACCATCGCGGCCACCATCGCCGTGTGATCGAAGAATGACCCTTGCCGCAGGGCGCTGGCAATACCGATAGCACTGCCCAGCGTGACCGAGATGGTGATGGCCGTCCCCATCAGAAGCAACGTCGCAAAAAGGTGGCTGCCGATGACGCGCAGCACGGGCTGGCCGTCCCGGTAGGACGTGCCCCAGTCGCCGGTCAGCATATGACGGAACCAATCGAAATACTGGACGACGACGGGACGATCGAGCCCCATCTGCGCAGCGATCTTGTCAATCTGCTCCTGCGTCATGCCGGGAGACAGTGCGAACTGCGACAGCGGCCCGCCCGGTGCCAGTGCCAGCACGATAAAGCCGATGAAGGACACGATCAGCAGAAGGATCAGGCTCTGCCCGAGTCTGGACAGAATATATCGCAACATGTCTGGCAACCTCCCGATTGAGCCCCCGAAGCGATCCCCCCCGGAAGGGAGGGCAGAGGGCGTGAGCGGCGCGCCTTGCCGCCGCTCACGCCCCTGTGTGGTCGCAACGTGTCAGGTGCGCTTCCAGTCCCGAACGTTCCACGTGTCGATGCGGTCGTTGATGTTCGGTCCAGGCCCCGCGACGTCGCTTTTCCAGCCCTTGATGACGGCATACTGGAACATCGGCAGAAACGGCAGATCGTCCCGCATGACCTTTTGAATCTCCTGATAGATCGGTTTACGGTCCTCGGGCACGAAGGTCTCGGCACCCTTGGTGAGCAGTTCGTCCACTTTCGGGTTCTGATAGACGAACGTGTTCTGGCCCGCACCGCCGAGTTTCGGCGACATGGTGGACATGAAGTAATCTGACGTGTCCGGATCCGCCCCCGCCAGCACGTTGAGACCCACGACGACCGAGTCGAATTCCGACGTCATCCAGTAGTCGCCCCACATCACGGCGGGCGGCAGGTTCTTGATCGTCATCTCGACGCCGATCTCCGCGAAGGTCTGCTGGATGAACTGCTGTGCCTGTTCGCGAAGATGGTTGCCCGCCGTGGTGGAATTCGTGAACGAAAGGCGCACGCCGTCCTTCTCGCGGATGCCGCCCGCGCCGGGTTTCCACCCGGCCTCGTCCAAAAGGGCCTTGGCCTTCTCGATGCTGAACTCGTGCTTGGGCAGGTCGGGATTGAAATAGAACGATTGCCGCGGCATGTAGGTCTCGGTCGGGGTCGGCACGCCGTAATAGAGCGCGTCGATGATCGACGACTTGTCGAGTGCTGCATAAAGCGCCTGACGCACCGCCAGCTCCTTGAACTGCGGTCGGGTCATGTTGAGTGCCACGGACTCGAACGTGGCCGTGCCGACGGGATCGACGACCCTGTCCTGAAGCGTTTTCGCCTCGGCCAGATGGTCGGGGCTGATGTATTGCAGGCCGATCACGTCGATGTCGCCGGATTTGAACTGCGTGTACATCACGTTGAGGTCGGGCACATATTTGATGATGAGCGATTTCAGGTAGGGCCCGTCCATGTGATAATTCGGGTTGGCCTCCAGCTCGATATGATCGCCGGCCATACGGGTCTTGAACTTGAACGGGCCCGTCCCGATCGGTGCGTTGTTGAAGGGTGCCGCGTTCTTGTCGGCAACGCCCTCGAAGGCATGTTTCGGGATCATGTAGGTGGAGGCAAGGATTGCCGCCATCGGAGCGAACGGCTTGGTCATGGTCCAGGTCAGCTCGGTATCGGAGACGACGGCGATGTCCTTCATCAGCTGATAGCCGGTGGACCGGAAAGACCGGAAGTCTGGGTCCATCGGCAATTCGAGGGAGAATTTCACGTCCTCGGCGGTGAAGGGTTTGCCATCATGCCATTTGACATCCTTCTTCAGCTTCAGACGCCAGCTCAGCCCGTCCTTCGAGATGCCGCCATTGTCGACCGTCGGAACCTCTTCGGCGAGGATCGGAAAGAACTTTCCCTCCGGGTCGAAGTCGAACAGCAGGTCGAAAACCGCGTAGTAGACGCCCTCGTCAACCTCGATATGCGGCATCAGCGGGTTGAATACCGTCGGTTCCTGCGAGAACGCCAGAATGACCTGACCTGTCGCGTCGGCACCCGCGGCGAAAGCGCGGTCGCGCCCAATGGCCGACGGTCCCATCAGCCCCGCCATGCCCGCAGCGCCCATCAGTGTCAGCGTCTGGCGGCGGTTGAATTTGGCGGTCTCGTTCCTCGGGTCTTTCATGGTGGGGTCCCCTTTTTCTGTTGTCGCAAGCTTTGTGGTCTCGGCATGCGCTTGCGATACACATGCCGCCTTGCCTCATCCCGCGGTGGGAAAGGTTGGGTCAGAAGCCACTGATGATCTCGATCTTCGATCCATCGGTGAAACGGTTGAAGCGGAACGGTGTGGGATCGACGACCGGCGTGCGCGCGGTGACAAGGTCTGCCGCAAGCCGACCCGCTGCCGGACCAATACCAAAGCCGTGGCCCGAAAAGCCCGTCGCCATGTAAAAGCCCGGAACCTGGTCAATCCCCGAGATGACGGGAATGGCGTCCGGCGTCACATCAATGGCCCCGGCCCAGCGTTGCGCGATCTCGGCCTTCTCGAACACCGGAAAGGCGCGGCGCAGGTTTGCAAGGGCCCGGTCCTGAATGCTGAAGGAGGGTTTCGGGTCCAGCACGCGGCAATATTCGAACGGGCTTGCCTCGTCCAACTTCCAGCGGTTCGGCATCCTGATATCGTCGAGGAACTGTCCACCAAAGCGCAGCATCAAAGATTTCCACTCCGCCCCGAGCGCGGGCAGAAAATCGCGCATATAGCGAAAGCTGTCCGGCACGATGTCGACGATGTTGCGAAATCCGTCGGCGATCGTGTAGCCGCCGTCGCTTCGCTTGCGAATCGCGAAGCCGTCGGACCACAAAGCGCTGTCCGGCCCACCTTCGAGCGGTTTGGTCCGGATGACCGAGTTCTTCACCTTCAGTTGCGGCAGGCGAAGCCCCGTGTTTCGGGCAAAGAGGCTTGACCAGACACCACCGGCCAGCACGACTTGCCCGCAGGCTATGGCGCCACGCTCGGTCACGACGCCGCTGACGCGACCCGCCGATGTCTCGATCCCGCGGACGGCGCATTCGGTCAGAATATGCACACCCAAGGCGCGCGCAGCCTCTGCAATGCCGGGAGCCGCCCTTTGAGGTTCGGCCCGACCGTCGGCCGCGGTGAAAATCGCGCCTTTCACGTCCATCCTGTTCCCCGGAAACATCTGCGCGAAATCGCCCGGGGACAACATCCGGCTGTCGATCTGATAGTCGCGCAGACCGTCCAGCCATTCCTCCTGCTCGGCGTAGGCCTTGTCGGTCGTGCAGGCGAAGGCGATCCCACTTTGCCGGTAGCCGAGATCACGGCCGGTGCGCGCGCCCAGACCGGACCAGATCCGCAGGGCCTCGGCCATCAACGGGACCTCGCGAGGGTCGCGGCGGGTGATGCGGACCCAGCCCCAGTTGCGGCTCGATTGCTCATGCCCGATGCCGCCTTTTTCGCACAGGGCAACGCTCACCCCCCGTTCGGCGAGTTCGAGCGCCGTCGAACAGCCGATGATCCCGCCGCCGATGACGACCACGTCCACCTTTGGCGGCAGATCGGCATCGCCATGCACGGGGACGACATAGGGGCCGGGCATCAGAACGAGTCCTCGAGCTGACAGTTGATGCAGAACTCCGCGACGCTGGCGGTGTTGGGCAGGTCGATCAGCATCTCGATCACGCGCGCCAGGTCCTCGGGTGCCGTCATCGCCTCCGCCGCCCGGTTACTCAAGCCGAGCGCCATATCCGTCGCAACGAAGCCCGGGCAAACGGCTGTGGCGCGGATGCCCGCCTCGAAACCGGTGTGACGCATGGCATGGGCCAGTCCGACCACGGCGAACTTCGATACCGCATAGGCCCCCGACCGCGCCGTCTTGACCCGCTGACCTGAAAGCGATGCCAGCAGGATCACCCGGCCGCACCCCGATGCTGACAAGGCTTCCCAGCACCCCACAGCCAGCCGGCGCGGCCCCTGAACATTGACGTCCAGTAGATGAGCCATTTCGGTATCGTCGATCTCGATCACCGTCTTGGGAATGCTGATGCCCGCATTGGCCACGACAGCGTCGATCCGCCCGAAACGGTCCATCGCCTGTGCAGCCCAGTGACGTCCCGCATCCGGGTCCGTCGCCTCGTAGACAACGGTTTGCACCCGTTCATGGTCATGCGATGCCCAGTCCGGCTGCGCGGGCTTTCGCATTCCGAGACTGACCGACCAGCCCGCCTCGAACAGACGCCTGGCAACGGCGGATCCGATCCCCCTGTTGGCGCCGGACACGAGGGCGATGCGGTTCGATCTCAGTCCCATTTCTTCCTCATGTTCAGATAGGTCCGCTTGAGCATCCGCATGAAGGCGGGCCGATCCTCCGGCGCTATGAAATCGAAGAACTCCGCCTCCTGCTGCCGGATGATTTCGCGTATCTCCTGCGACAGGGCGTGGCCTTTTTCCGTGATAAAGAGGGCCTGTGCGCGCAAATCGGCCGGATCGGTCCTGCGCTCGATAACCCCGTCCCGGACAAGACGGTCGATGATCCGTCCCGTGGCCGGACGGTCACGCATCAGCACGTCGGCGATCTGAGAGGGCCGAACGCCGGGGTGGTCGTCCACCAGAAACAGCGCGGTGATCTGGCCCTTCCCCCGCGCAATCTCCAACCGCGCCGTCCGACGATCCAGGTCGCGCGACACGGCATAGTCCAGAGACCGGATGAACCAGCTAAACGCACCCTCCAGAACGTCGATATGCAATCCCTTGATGACGATCTCGGGATCGGTATCCGCGTCGATGGTCGCGCTGGCCGTCATGGGTTTCCCACTGCTGCTCAGGTCAATCCTTGGGAGCTATCGTCGCCGCACACCATAAGGTTGTCAAAGACAATCAAGCCTATCACGGATCAGGACTTAGCCCAGCTCTTCCGACGCCGGACGTTTTTCGCACATCCCTGCCGGGGAAACACAGTGAAGGACGATTCCCTCGTCAGGACAGTCTCGGCGAAACGTCATGGGAATCACTGCGGTGGGCACCCGGGATAGCGGCAACGAGGGTCTGCGTGTAGGTATGTTGCGGGCTGTGGAATATCTGCGAAGGTGGTCCGAACTCCACCATCTTGCCACGATGCATCACCAGAATCTCGTCGCAGATCTGGCTGGCAACCCGCAGATCGTGCGTAATGAAGATCATCGACAGGCGGTGGTCGCGGCGGATCGTGTCGAGAAGCTCGAGAACCTGCGCCTGGATCGACACGTCCAGCGCCGAAACCGCTTCGTCCGCCACAATGATCTGCGGCTCGAACATCAGGGCGCGGGCTATGCCCACGCGTTGTCGCTGACCGCCCGAGAATTCGTGCGGATAGCGGCTGAGGGCGGATCCGTCCAGCCCGACCTGCTCCAGGATTTCTTCGGCACGGCTCCTCGCTTTCTTCGGTGTCATCAGGCCGTGGGCAATTGGTCCCACCGTCAGCGCCTGACCGACCGTGAAACGGGGATTGAGGGAGGCGTAGGGATCCTGAAAAATCATCTGGATGCGGGTCCGTAAAGGGCGGAACTCCGCTTCCGACAGGGCCAGCGTGTCCTTGTCCTGAAACCGGATCTCGCCACTGTCGGCCTCGGTCAGCTTCATCAGGACCTTGCCCATCGACGACTTGCCGGAGCCGGACTCGCCGACGATGCCAAGCGTTTCGCCCCGGCTCAGCGTGAAGCTGATGTCGCTGACGGCCTCGACCTTCCGCATCCGGCCCAGGAATCCGCTGCGGGTGCGGTAGGTCTTGCACAGATTGCGCACGTCCAGAACGACCGGTTTTGTCTCATCCCGAAGGCGGTCCGCGTCCCGGATCCGCGGGACCGCCGCGATCAGCTTCTTGGTGTAGGGATGCTTGGGCGTTTCTAGAACTTGCCGCGCGTCGCCCTGTTCGACGATCAGGCCCTGCTCCATCACGATTACACGGTCCGCAATCTGTCCGACCACACCGAAGTCGTGCGTGATGAACAGCACGCTCATGCCCTTGCGCGCCTGAATGCGGCTGATGAGATCCAGGATCTGCGCCTGCGTGGTCACGTCGAGCGCCGTGGTGGGTTCATCGGCAATCAGGATGTCGGGGTCGAGAGCAAGTGCCATCGCGATCATGACGCGCTGGCGCTGCCCTCCCGACAACCGAAAAGGATATTGGTGCTGGATCAGAAGAGGATCGGGCAGGCCCACCTCGGTAAGCATTTCGACCACACGGTCCGAACGAGCGTCGGGCTGTCCGGCGTCATGGGTGTCCAGAACCTCCCGGATCTGGTCACCGATTGTCATCAGAGGGTTCAGTGCCGAAAGTGGATCCTGAAAGATGATGGATATCACCCGACCACGCAGGTCACGCAGCTCCCTTTCGGAAAGCGTCAGCAGATCCTTGTCGCGCAAGGTGATCGTACCGGCCTCGACGGACAGCGCCTCGGGCAGCAGGCCCATGACCGTGTTGGCCGTCATGGACTTGCCCGATCCGGATTCGCCGATGATGCAGAGGATTTCTCCAGGCATCAGATCGAAGCTGACATCCTTGATGGCATGGCGGCGATCATGGTTGCCGGGAAGCGAGATGGAAAGACCACGAACGGACAGGATGGGGTGTAGGGGATCCTCTTGGCCGTTCATATCTTTCTCCAACGTATCATATCCTGATGTGTTCTGCCCCAGTCACGGCACTGAGGTGCAGGTCGAGACCATTCTGCCGACCGAGCTAATCGGGCACTGCTGGATCGGGTGCAGCTCGTATCAACTCGGAGATGACGTTCGTGTCGAGGAGGATTATCACGGTTCAGTCGAAGCGCGGCGCGTCAGGCATCGTCTCGCGCAACGGCAGGTCCAGATTGACGCTGCTCAGTGCAGCGAACCGCTGATGGATGGTTTGGCCAAGGTTGGCCGATGTTGACGTTCTACTAACGGCTTGGCGGAAAATATTGCGGGTTTCCGCTTCCATGGAGCGATCGTGATCCACGGCTTGCGGCTTCAGCTTGCGCTTGATCTCGCCATCAAGGTTTCGGATCGTGATGCTGACCATGGCAACCTCCGTTCGTAACGGAACTGTAGAGAGCCATTGCGATTCGATCAATATCGCAGGTCTTCGATGACCGCTCTGCGTTCTGAGCAGGTTTTCCACAGTTTGTCCGGGCTCCATAGCGTACGTCGTTAAGTTAGAGAGTTTGTTAAATAAGTTAAACCGAATCGAAAGAAGACATTTGTTCTTTTATATCAATCGTATAGTGATATTGACCTGTGTGTGATGCACCGTCTCTGAGTGTGTAAAACACCGCGATTCGGATGTGTGATGCACCGTGATTCGGTACGGGTATTTTCCAAAAGTGTGTGATGCACCGTGCCGGGAAAGTGTGTGATACACCGTGTCAGATCAACAGCCGTCTCCACTCCAGCCGGACGACGGGACCGTTAGCGCCCTTTTCTTCCAGCATTGTATAGGTAGGGAGGACGTCTCTTTTGATTGCCATTCGCAAGTCTCTGGAGAATTGCCCGAAAGGTGCCGGCGAACCGGTGCGTTTGTGAAGATCCTTAAAAGTGAAGATCCAACCGTCGGGGTTGTCTAGACCATTCCCAGCGTGCCGGCGCGCGAGGCGATAGAGGAAACGATCCAGCCCACTCGTCAGATCGAAATAGAGCGGTGAGATTGCGAGAACCTCCCGGCCCTCTACGACTGCGCGATGGATCCAGCGTGGCAATGTCATCTGGGCGCCAAGCGGTCGACCGTGTTCATCTTCATCGAGGGTATAATCAGCGAGCAGGTTGAAGACTTCCATCCTGTCTTTATCGCGTCTACGGATCGTTGTTTCGATCCGGGTTCCCTGAAGCCTCGCGATGGCTGATTTGAATTGCTGGTAGTTCTTACCGCCCGTTGCACGCCCGACGGCCTTCAGGAGGTCATAGGGGCGAAATGTGATCGTTGCACCGGGTTTTAGTCCACGCTCTACGCCTGCGTTTATCTGTGATATGGCCCACAATAGGATGTCAAAATCGTAAATTGTGGCGATCCCGCCCGTCTGCTCTGACGCTGTAATTGTCACTTTCTGACCAGATGGGCCTTCCCAGTCCAGACGCATCGGGCTCCGCTTCGCAAGGCTGACCATCGGTGCCGACATCATTTCGCGGTCGTCGCGCAGGGGAATATCCCCTACGATCGCCACGAAAAGATCGAGTTGCTCCCGCTGGGTGCTCATTCTTTCGATCCGTAGCGATCCATCAGGATGCCGAGCATGTCCGCATAGGTCCGCCGGTCATCCTTGCAGATCCGCTTGAATCTATTGAGAACGTCGAGTGGAGCCTTGATGCTGATCTGACCGTCGTGAACAGGTTCGCGGCTTGGCCACCGCCCTCCAAGGCCCCCTGCCCTCTCGATGTGTGGAGTGCGGGTATCTTGCGCAATCGGTTGGCTCTCGAACTGTTTCAAGCGCTCCGTATCAAGCGGTTTGGGCATTTCGGGTTTCCTCCAGCAAGTCTATGATTTCGGACGCATAGTCTTGAGCGTTAGCGAGCGCCCTATCGATGCCATTCACGTCCAGCGGATCAAGTTGCCTCAGCCCTCCTCCAGCGTTGTGAAGTGACGAAAATGCCGTCCGGCGGTGTAGCTCCGTTCTCATCACCCTGCCGACCTTGGCCAATTCGCCGTGGATATGCTTTTCCAGTTTGCTTTTCACCGCAGCGGACGTCCGCGCGAACAAGATGGCGGCCGGGATAGATCGCCTGCGCGCCCTCCCCTCCATCTCGATTTCGGCAAGCGTATCGATGGCGGCGTCGGCGTCCTGCTGCTCTTCACCCGAAGGTATGATCACGAGATCTGACTCGGCAATTGCAAAGGACGTGAGCCTGCTTGCCGACCCCTCGAGATCAATCAAGACGAAAGTTACTTTTGCCTGTGCCGCGGCAATTTCATCTTGAATAGAGCGTTCGCCGTTACTGGTGACCACCTGGAGCCGCGCAGGCAGAGCCGAAAGCGTCGACCAGCGTGTGAGACGCTTTGCCGGATCAGCGTCGATGAGGATCACGTCAGATGCTTCGGCCAACTCCGTCCCCAGAATGATCGCCGAGGTAGTCTTGCCAGCGCCCCCCTTCGACGTAGCAAATGATATAACAGGCATGGATACCCTTTCTTACGGTACCTAAGGATACCATACTATTTCATAGGGATGCAATGGCTACCTTTTGATATGATGCTCGTGTATACTATAGCGTTTGATACCAATTCTTGCTGTACCGTACTTGCAGGTTGACTTAGATCGCTTTCGCGGCAGAAATCAGGTGAAGGGCAACCTTGCCATTTTTTACTGCATGCACGGACAGACGGCGATCGAACGTGGCCAACTCGCCGCCCTGCACCTTTGCCAAAGCCAACAGGTAGGTATCCGTGACCTGCGCAGAAGTGAGAATCTGCTTCGGGTCTACAGCTTCGGTGCCGATGAGACTGATATCCTCCGCCCAGAAACAGTGTCCGGGCAGGTCGCGGAGTTTCTCTACGATCTTCGCGACAGCGGCGGGAGAGCCTGGAGAGTTCGGATATTTCGGGTTGCCGAGGATGCGCAGAACTCCATTTTCCGTGATCGGGCAGGTGGCCCAGGATACGAAGCCTGTCGCAGCGAACCAATTGTGTGCGTCTTCGTGGGCGACATGGCCAGGATCGAGCAGGGCGATCAGGACGTTGACGTCCAGAAGATAGGTCAAGATGTCTCGTCCCGCAGAGTGTTCACGAGATCCAGTGTCACCGGTACAGAGCCGGGACGAGCGACCAGCAAGGGAATGCCGTTCCGCTCAGTCGCGGAAGAAGGTCGTTGCAGCGATCGTCGCGCGAGTTCGGAAATCACTGCGCCGAGGCTTCGGCTCTGCTGGCCCGCAATTGCTTTGGCGGCTAGTAGAACATCGTCATCGAGAGACAGAGTTGTCCGCACCGGGTTACCTCGCAGCATCAATCATCACGCATCATATGTGATCGTGACAGGTGTCATCAAGGCCTGCGATCAGCACAAGACGCGTGCGATGGTTACAACCCTGCCGCCTTGGTCAGATTGACCCTGAACCTGTCCCGCCTGCGCTGGTATCGGCGGGTCATCTCGGCGCTCACATGGCCGAGGTGCTTCTGAACATGACGCTCGTCGACCTCGGCGCTGCTGGCGAGGCCGGCGCGGAGGGAGTGGCCGGAATAAAGCCGTATCCGCTCGGCCTCGGGCAGGTCGGAGCGGAGGCCGGCGTCGCGCACGGATCGCTTGATAAGCCGGGCGACATGCTTGTCGCTGAGCCGCTCGCCGGTGGCCTTCAGCCCGTTGCGTGAGACCGCGACGAAAATCGGTCCGAAATCGATGCGGGCAAAGTGCAGCCACTGTTCCAAGGCATACACCGGGCAGGTTTGCGCGCCCGACCCGCGCCCGATCTCGACCTCGCGCCAGCCGGTCTTGCCGCGGAGCGTCAGCAGGGCGCCGCCGCCCTCCTTGCCCGCCAGGATCTGCACCCAACCGCCGGATGCG
>JBBSVE010000033.1:0-25700 GCA_038233815.1 Rhodobacterales bacterium | reverse complement strand
GCCCCGGGGGCGGGCGCACGCCGTGCGGCTGGGGGGGTGGGCGCTGCGCCCGGTACCCGGCGGGCGGCGCCCACCACCTGGGGACCGCGCCGCACCGCCGGGACCCGGTCCGGGAACAGCGCCATGACGTCGCGGGCAATTCCCTCCGCCAGCGCAGGGTCCAACGGCGTAGCGCCCGCCCCGGAGGGATGGGTGCGGGCATCGGCTGGCCCCTCCGCCGTCGTGACGATCACGTCAAGCGGCGCGAGGCCGAAGAACTGCTGGTAGTGATCGAGCCGCGCCGAAGTCTCGGGCGTCGCACCCCGGATGAGGAGGCCCTGCGCCTCACCGCCCTCCCGCGCGACCATCCGGGCACCATCGACCGCATGGCCTTCCAGAACAGCATCCTCCGTGACCGGTTCGTAGCCCAGCACGGTCCGCAGCAACGCCAGATCGCGCAGCGCCCCGCACACGAAGAGATCCTGCATCAATCCAGCCTCCGCCGCGCCGCCTCCGCCGCCACCCCACCCGCCAGACCGCCGAGCAGGAGCGTGGCCAGAACGCCGGGCAGCAGCAGAAGCTGCGCGCTGTCGAGCGAGAGCCGGAAGATGTCCGTCACCGCCTCCATCGGCCCGTCATAGCGCATGCGGACCGCCTTTCGCAGCATCAGGGCGGTATCGAACACCAGAAGGCACCAGACGACCAGCGTCACCGACGTGCGCAGACCCGACCCGAGCGCCGCGCGGTAACCCTCCCCCACCAGCCGTCCCATGACAAACCAGCCGATCACCGCCCCGATCGCGGCCGCGACCGGTGCCAGCCACCCCGCCTGCGCCCCGGGCGGCATCCCGGCACGGTAGAACCAGGCCGCCACCCATGCGACCGCGCAGAACGCCACCGCCGCCACCAGTTTCGCAAGCGTCGGCATCAGGTCCCTGCCCCCGGATCACACGTGATGACCAATGTCCGCGCAGCGCCTCATTTGCGCAAGGGATGCCAAAGATCTTAGACATTTCGTCCATCATCCATGCCGCTCCGCATAGGCGTCCAGCGCGCGTTGCCGCCCCGCCTTCAGATCGATCATCGGCTCGGGATAGGGCGCATCGGGGTCCAGCGCCCAGCGCCGGGGTGCGGCGTCGAAAAAGTCGCGCGCATCCGTGCCGGGTGCATCGCAAAGCTCCGCCACGAAATGACGGACGTAGGCGCCGTCGGGGTCGAACTTCTCCGCCTGCCCGGAGGGGTTGAAGATGCGGAAGAAGGGCGTGGCATCCGGTCCCGATCCCGCGACCCACTGCCAGCCCAGCGCGTTGCTTGCCGGATCCCAGTCGATCAGACAGTCCGCAAACCACGCGCAGCCCACCCGCCAGTCGACCAGCAGATGCTTGGTGAGGTAGGAGGCCACGACCATCCGCGCGCGGTTGTGCATCCGCCCGGTCACGAACATCTCGCGCATGGCCGCATCGACGAGACGCTCCCCCGTCAAGCCGCGTCGCCAGCGTTCCGCGTCGGCGTTGTCGGGGCGCCACGGGAAGGCGTCCCAATCCTCGCGCCAGTTACGGTCGAGAAGGCGCGGCGTATGGTGCATCAGGTGGTGCGCGAACTCGCGCCAGACCAGCTCCTTCAGGAACGTCTCCGCCCCGCGCCCGCCTTCGCGCAAGGCAACCGAGGCTGCGGCCCAGACCTCACGGATGCCGATCTCTCCGTAGGTCAGGTTTTCCGACAGGCCCGACGTGCCGTCGATATCGGGCCGGTTGCGCGCGTCGGCATAGTCCGCGACGCGCGCGTCGAGAAAATCGTGCAATCGGGCGCGCGCGGCAGCCTCCCCCACATGAAGATGCTTGGCCACGATCCCTGCCCCGCGTGCCATCGCCGCGCCAAGCACCCAGTAGGGCAACGCATCGGACGCCAGATCGCCGTCGAACCCCGTCAGCGACGCGACCTCCGCGACGGGCGGATCGGCATCGAGCTTCCGCACCGCGTTCCAGAACGGGGTGTAGACGCGAAACGGCCCGCCAGTCTTGGTCTGCACGGCCCACGGCTCGTGCAGCAGATGGCCCGCGTGGCTTTCTGCAGCAATCCCATCCGCCTTCAGCGCCGCCTTGACGGCCGTATCGCGCGCCACCGAGGCCGGATCGTAGAGCCGCGTCCAGTGCACCGCCGCAGCCCCCGTCTCCGCGATTACCGCGCGCAGGGTGTCGAGCGCCGGACCCCGCCGCAAAGTCAGCGTCGCGCCGATGCCTGCGAGCCGCCGTCCGAACGCCTCCACCGCGAGGCCGAGACGCCATTTCGGAGCCGCGCCCAGCGCCTCCGTCTCCGGATCGAGGATGAAGAGCACCACCACCGGGCGGCCCGAGGCCTTAGCCGCGTGGAGCGCCGGATTGTCGCCCAACCGCAAATCGCGGCGGACCCAGAGGATGAGCGGTGCGTCGTGCATGGACCTTGCCTGATCGGGACCGGAGCGCCAGAAGCTATCTTTTCCGCCGGGATATCAAGGCACGGCGACGGCTTTCTCGTCCGCGATGGCCCGGGCGGGGGTGGATTCCCCTCTTGAGCGGATGGCGCCCCTCCCCTAGCCTCACGCATCACAGGACTGTTCACAAGAAACGACAACAAGGAGATCTCGATGACATCCGCCACCGCCCTTCTGGGCGCGGCCGCCCTCGCCGTAGCCCTGCCGCTCAGTGCCCACGCCGCCGGACCCGACCTGACCGTCTTCGACTGGGCCGGATTCGAGGATCCGAACCTCGTGAAGCCCTATGTTGAGAAATACGGCGCGATGCCGACCTACGCCTTCTACGGCGATGACGACGAGGCGTTCCAGAAGGTCTCCTCCGGGTTCAAGGCAGACCTCGTGCATCCTTGTTCGCAAATGGTCGGCAAATACCGCGATGCCGGTCTGATCGAGCCGTGGGACACGTCCAAGATTCCGAACTTCAAGGAGATCGCACCGCGCTTTCTCGATTCCAAGGTGATCTCGGACGACAAGGGCGTTTGGTATATCCCGACCGATTACGCCTACACCGCGACCGCCTACAACACCAAGGAGGTCCCGGCCGAGGACGTGGCCTCGCTCGACGTGTTCGTGAGCGACAAATACAAGGGCCGGATCTCGCTGCCCGACAACACCGACGACGTCTGGGCGCTGGCGCTGCTCGCCACGGGCGTCACGGACTGGACCAAGATCGACGACGCAGAGTTCGACGCAGCAGCGAAATGGCTGCGCCGCGCGCATGAGAATGTGGTCGCCTACTGGGCGGACCCATCGGAACTGGCGCAACTTATGGTTTCGGGTCAGGTGCTCGTGTCCTGGTCCTGGAACGATCCGGTGGCGCTGATGCGGAAGGAGGGTTTCCCCGTGGGCTTTCAGCGTCAGGCGAAAGAAGGGGCCACGTCCTTCTTTTGCGGTTACGTCAATATGAAGGACGGACCGGGTAGCGAGGATCAGGCCTACGATTTCATCAACGGCTGGCTCGATCACGGATCGGCGCAGGGCCTGCTCGACGGATTCGGCTATTCGTCCACCAACGAGGTCTCGATGAAGGCGCTGCCCATTGACGAACTGAAGGCCGCGGACGTGGACCCGATCGACACAAAGCTGCTGCCGCAGAGCCCGCTCGACGTCGCGATGCGCGACCGGATGCTGGCGGAGTTTGAGAAGATCAAGGCAGGCTTCTGACCAGACGACGCTCGGGCATCCCGTCCGGGCGTCGCCTAGAAGACAGACCCGTCGGCGAGGATCACGCGGTCCATCGGCACGTCCCACGGCATCGGAAAGATCGTCTCCATCCGGCAAAAGCCCTGTCCGACCCCGATGATGCGCCGACCCTCAGGCAGCCGCACCAGCGTCCGGTCGTAATAGCCGCCGCCGTTGCCAAGCCGGTAGCGCCCCGCGTCCACCCCCACGAGCGGCACGACGACGAGATCGGGCGTTATCACCTCCACCCGCTCCGGCACCGGGATGTTCCAGTCGCCGCGCCGCATCGGGTCGCCGGGTGCCCAGGCGTGGAACTCCACCGGGGCGGCGCGTTCCACCACGACGGGCAGCGCCAACCGCGCGCCGCGCGCATGGGCCGCCCCCATCCAGCCTCGCAGATCCAGCTCCCCCCGGATCGGCCAGTAGACGCCGACCGTTTGGCCCGCGAGATCGCCGACCTCCGCATCCAGAAGGTCCGACAGGCGTTGCGCCAGACCGACCCTCGCCTCCACGCTGTCCGCAGACCGGAGGGCATAGAGCCGGGCCCGTTCCGCCTTGCGAAAGCGCGCGACATCGCGCGCCACTTCAGGGTCGACCACCTGTCCGTCCACGATCATGTGCGCAAGGCAGGGCGTCGAGCCGCCGGTGTCATTGTCATCCATGCGGCCATGATGCAGCGGGGACGCGTGCCCCTCTCGCACCGAAACGACGCTTTTGGGATGATTTCGGTCCACGCTTGCGTCAGGGCATCGCCGCGCCTATGTTGATCCCGTTCGGGTTCGCCCGGACTATGGCGATAAACGCACCCGTAATACGCGGATCGGACCCGGGGGCGGTACCCGGCGGCTCCACCACCATTCCTTCATTGGGGGCGGATGGGGCCGAAACAGGATCGACGAACGTCTAAAGGGGCCAGCTTTTGCTCGGTGAGGTACCACCGTTATCGGTCCGACAAGTACAGTTGCCAATGACAACCGTGCTCCGATGGCTCTGGCTGCGTAAGCAGTTCGAGTGATCGAAACCTAAGTCCTTGCGCCTAGCAGCGTAAGGCGGGGCCCGCAGGAGCCTGGCAACAGAATCCTGCATATTTTCCCCACAGGTTCGACGACGAGAGCGACCGGCGCCTGTTGCGCATTCGGTGTCCCGGCCCCTTTCCTTCACGCCGGAATGTCGTATTGTGCAACCCTACATTGACACTGTAGGCCGGCGAGGGACGGACAGATGACGCGAACCATCGACTACGGCAACCTGATGCACCGCGCCGTTCGCGGCCTGATCCAGTCCGTGCTGAGTGATGTGGCCCGCGACGGCCTTCCCGGGGCGCACCATTTCTTCATCACCTTCGACGCCCAGCACCCGGACGTGCAAATCGCGGACTGGCTTCATGCCCGCTATCCCACCGACATGACGGTGGTGATCCAGCATTGGTTCGAGAACCTCGTCGTGACGGATCAGGGATTCTCGGTGACGCTGAACTTCGGCAACCAGCCCGAGCCGCTTATCATTCCGTTCGACAGCCTGCGCACCTTCGTCGATCCGTCGGTGGAGTTCGGCTTCAAGTTCGATACCAAGGATGAGTCCGCCGAGGATGATTCCGCCGAGGATGAGGCCGAAGACGACAGCGCGGACGGTGACGACGAACCGCCGCAGCATGACGCCGAGGTCGTTAGCCTCGACAAGTTCCGCAAGTAGCAGGCCCGCGCCCGCCGCCTGCCCGGACCAGCGCCTCCGAGGGAGATTTCAATGGCCGCCACCCGCAGCGAGACCGACAGCTTCGGTGCTCTCGATGTGCCCGCCGACAAATACTGGGGCGCGCAGACTCAGCGGTCGATCCAGAACTTCCCCATCGGGTGGGAGCGTCAGCCGATCGCCATCGTGCGCGCGCTGGGCGTCATCAAGAAGGCGGCGGCACGCGTCAACATGGATCAGGGCGATCTGGCGCCCGACGTCGGTGCCAGCATCGTCGCCGCCGCCACCGAGGTGATCGAGGGGCGTTTCGACGACAACTTCCCGCTGGTGGTCTGGCAGACCGGGTCTGGCACGCAGTCCAACATGAACGCGAATGAGGTCATCTCCAACCGCGCGATCGAGATGATGGGCGGCACGATGGGGTCGAAGACGCCCGTCCACCCCAATGACCACTGCAACATGGGCCAGTCCTCCAACGACACGTTCCCGACCGCGATGCATGTGGCCATCGGCATGATGGCGCGCGATGTGCTGTTGCCGGGGCTGGAAAAGCTGCATGCGGCACTCGCGGCGAAGTCGGACGAGTTCCGCGACATCATCAAGATCGGCCGCACCCATACGCAGGACGCGACCCCGCTGACCCTGGGGCAGGAGTTCGGCGGCTATGCTCATCAGGTCTCGCAGGGCATCATGCGGGTAAAGAAGATCCTGCCGGAAATCTACGAGCTGGCGCAGGGCGGCACGGCGGTGGGCACTGGCCTCAACACAAGACGCGGCTTCGATGCACGCGTCGCCGCCCGAATCGCGGAGATTACCGGCCTGCCCTTCGTGACCGCGCCCAACAAGTTCGAGGCTCTGGCGGCGCACGATGCGATGGTGATGTTCTCCGGCGCGCTGAAGACCGTTGCCGCCTCGCTCTTCAAGATTGCCAATGACCTGCGGTTTCTGGGGTCTGGCCCGCGCTCGGGTCTGGGAGAGCTGAGCCTGCCGGAGAACGAGCCGGGCTCATCGATCATGCCGGGCAAGGTCAATCCTACGCAGGCCGAGGCGCTGACGATGGTCTGCGTGCAGGTGATGGGCAACGACGCCGCCGTGGGGTTCGCAGGCTCGCAGGGGCATTTCGAGCTCAACGTCTTCAACCCGGTGATGAGCTACAATGTGCTGCAGTCCATGCAGCTCCTGGGCGATGCGGCGGCGAGCTTTACCGCCAATATGGTCGTCGGCACCAAGGCCAATACGGAGCGGATCGCCAAGCTGATGTCCGAGTCGCTGATGCTGGTCACGGCGCTCGCCCCCACCATCGGCTACGACAAGGCCACGAAGGTTGCCAAGACCGCGCACCGGAATGGCACGACCCTGCGCGAAGAAGCCATCGCGCTTGGCTTCGTGGACGCGGAGACATTTGACCGCGTGGTGCGCCCCGAGGATATGATCGGGCCCCGGGACTGATGGGCGACCCGATCAACCTCCGCGCGGCACGAAAGCTGAGGGATCGTGCGAAGGACCGCGCGCAAGCCGATGCGAATGCAGCGAAGTTTGGTCAAACCAAGATCGAGCGGATGGCGCAGGTGGCGCGGGTCGAAAAAGCGTGGCGCGATCTCGATGGACATGCGCGGGACGGGACATCCGATCCGGGCCCCCCAGAAGACCGATGAGCGGGCGGCCGGAAAAGCACTCCCTCACCCTCCGCGGTCATCGGACGTCCGTGACGCTGGAGGCGGAGTTCTGGGAGGCCCTGCAATCCATCGCCGCCGCCCGCCGGATCCCGATAAACACGCTGGCGGCGGAGGTGGATGCGGGGCGCGGCGCTAACACCGGCCTCGCCTCCGCGCTTCGCGTCTTCGTGCTTACTGCCGTCCGGGACGGCGCCTGAAACCCCGCCTCAGGTGTAGTCGGCCCGTGACAGCGTGTATTTCGCCATCTTCTCGTTCAGCGTCCGGCGCGGCAGGCACAACTCCTCCATCACGGCAACGATGGAGCCCTTGTGCCGTCGCATCGTGTTGTCGATCAGCATCCGCTCGAACGAATCCACATAATCTTTCAGCGGCTTGCCCTCGGTGGTGAGCGTCGGCCCCGCGGCCTCGTTGTCGGCCATCAGAAGCGATGCGATGGACCCCGTGCCCCGCCGGTTCTGCAACACTGCGCGTTCCGCGATATTCACCAACTGGCGCACGTTGCCGGGCCACGGCGCCTGCAAAAGCTGTGCGGCTTCCTGTGCTGCGACCTGAGGCGCATCGCAACCATATTCCTCGGCAAACCCCTCGCTCATCCGCGTGAAGAGTGTCAGAATATCCTCGCCGCGCGCCCGCAACGGCGGGCAGACGATGGTAAGCGCGCCGAGCCGGTAGAACAGGTCGGGCCGCAGCACCTGTTCCAGCGTCGTGTCGGGGGCGTGCTGGTTGCAGATCGCGATGATGCGCGTGTCGGGCGGGCTGCCCTCCTCGTTGATGAGGGTCAGCAGGCGCGATTGCAGCGGGATCGACAGCGCCTCGATATCCTCAAGGCAGAGCGTGCCGCCCCGCGCCTCCTCCACCATCGGGATCGCGCCATCCTCGGACGGGCCGAAAATGCGCTGCGTCAACTGATCCTCGGACCATGCGGCGCAGGAGATCGTTACGAACTTCTTGGACGCCCGCGGCCCCACGGCGTGGAGCGCGTGGGCCACAAGGGTCTTGCCGGTCCCGGTTTCCCCGTCGATCAGCACGTGCCCGTCGGCCTGCCCGAGATCGAGTATATCCTCGCGCAGACGCTCCATCTCCGGGGAGGAGCCGATCAGCTTCTTCATCAGGATCGTGCCGTCCGACAGCTCCCGCCGCAGCGCGCGGTTGTCGAGCGCCATGCGCCGGGTCTGGGTCGCCTTCTTCGTAAGCTCGGTCATGCGGTCGGGGTTGAACGGCTTTTCGAGGAAATCGAACGCCCCCACGCGCATCGCCTCGACCGCCATCGGCACGTCCCCGTGGCCGGTGATCATGATGACCGGAAGCGCGCTGTCGAGCGACATGAGCCGCTTCAGGAACGCCATGCCGTCCATCCCCGGCATGCGAATGTCGGAGACGACGACGCCCGGAAATTCGGACCCGATGCCTTTCAGCGCATCCTCCGCACTGTCGTAGGTTTCCGTCTCGAAGCCCGACAGCGCCAGCCACTGGCTGATCGACTGCCGCATGTCCGCCTCGTCATCGACGATCGCCACTCTCATCGAACGCGCCATTCGCTACTCCGCTGCTGCGAGGTCCTTGTCCAGTATGGGCAACCGCACCTCGAAGATGGCCCCCCCGCCGTCCACGTTGCGCGCCGTCAGACGCCCGCCGAGATCGGTCACGATACCGGAGGAGATTGCAAGACCCAGTCCTACACCCTCCCCCGGCTTCTTGGTGGTATAGAAGGGTTCGAAGAGATTATCGAGGTCGACGATCCCGAGCCCGTTGTCGCGGACCGCCAGCCGCACCGCCGTATCCACCGATACAGTTAGCTCGATCGAGGCATTCTCCACCCCCTTGGTCGCGTCGAGCGCGTTGCGAAGGAGGTTGATGATGACCTGTTCCAGCCGCAGACGGTCCGCCATCACCCGCACCGGCGTCCGCGGCAGGTTGCGTGAGATCCGCACCACGCGGGCCTTCAGCTGCGGCTCCATCATGGAAAGCGCGGAGGAGAGGCAGGCGCGGATGTCCACCGGCTCGAACGCCTCGCCGCCCTTTCTGGCGTAGGACTTGAGCTGCCGGGTGATCGCGCCCATCCGCTCGATCAGGTCGTCGATGCGTTGGAAGGAAGACAGCGCCTCCTCCGGCCGCCGGCGCTGCAACAAGAGCCGCGCGCCCGCGAGGTAGGTCTTCATCGCGGCGAGGGGCTGGTTCAACTCATGGCTCACCGCCGCCGACATCTCGCCCAAAGCGGCCAGCTTCGAGGATTGCGCCAGTGTCAGTTCGGCCACCGCAAGGTCCTTTTGCACCTTCTCCCGTTGCGCGATCTCGCGTTGCAGGCGGGCGTTCAGAAGCCGCAACTCCGCGCTTTCGCGCTGGAACGATATGCTCTGCGACCACGCCTTGCGCGACAGCACGTAGAACGCGATCGTGAGGAGGATCGCAAATCCCATGATTTCCAGTGCCAGCATGCCGTTCACGCGCTCGCGCACCGAATCGTAGGCGGTGAAGGTGATGATCCGCCAGCCCCTGAAGGGCACGCGGGCCTCGGTCTTCATAACCGCCTGCCCGCTCAGATAGGCGTCCGGCGGCTCCAGCGTCCAGTCCGATGTCGCCTGCAACGCACGCTGGATCGCCGTCGGCGGGTCCTGCACGGCCATCGCCACCGGCACCGTGAGCCCGCGCCACTTCGGCTCCGTCGCGAGGACCACCGTGCCTTCGCTGTCGGTCACGAGCACCGCGTCGGTCAGACCCGACCATGCGCGTTCATATTTCATCAGATCGACCGCCACGACGATCACGCCGACGAGCTTGTTGTCCAGCACCATGGCCCGCGAATAGGTGAAATCAACGCCCCCGGTTTCACGCGGGACGGCGTTGAAGACGGTATCCTTGGACCGCTGGGCATTGACGAAATAGGCGTCCGAGCGGTGGTTGGAGGAGAGCTGGTTGCGGTTCGTGGCCCCGACCGCCCGCCCCTCCTTGTCCAGAAGCAGGATCGAGGCCGCGCCGATCTCCGTCTGGTAGGAAATCAGGCGCGCGGAGGCGGCGGAATAGATCCCGGCGTCGAGCGCACGCAACAATTCAGGGTCGCGCGACAGCAGGAGCGGCACGACGGAATTGCGCTGCAGCTCCGACACGAGGTTGCCGGAATAGAGCGTCAGGCGCACCTCGGCCCGGTTGCGCGTCGTCTCCGTGAAGCGCGCGGTGAGCCAGGAATTGGTGATCAGCACTACCGCCACCGCCAGAACGATCAGCCCGCCGATCAGCAGCTTGGTGACATTGGTCAGCCGCTGCCGGGACGGGCCGTCACCGCCGGTCGGCGTGTCCTCCTCCCGGAGCGTGCTGAGGATCCCGTCTGCCATCATGCGACAGTAGGCGCAGGGCGCCGTAATCTCAACCGCGGGTGCGTCAGGCCGGCGTCAAAGCGCCAACGAGCGCGCGAAAAAGCACCGAACCGTCGGTGCCGCCGTGGGCCGCGTCGCAGGCCCGTTCGGGATGCGGCATCATGCCCAGAACGCGGCGGTTTCCCGACAGCACGCCCGCGATATTGTCGGCGGACCCGTTCAGGGAGCTCTCATACCGGAACGCGATCCGATCCTCGGCGCGAAGCCGGTCCAGCGTCGGCGCGTCGGCCAGGTAATTGCCGTCATGATGCGCGACCGGGATGCGGATGCGGTCGCCCGCCGTCCAGCCGTTGGTGAAGGGCGAGGCCGCCGTCTCCACCCGCAGGGCAGCAGTCCGGCAGATGAACCTCAGCCCCGCGTTGCGCATCAGCACACCAGGCAGCAGGCCCATCTCCACCAGCACCTGAAAGCCGTTGCAGATGCCGAGGACGAAGCCGCCCCGCGCCGCGTGGGCCAGCACCGCGCCCGCGATCGGGGAGCGCGCGGCGATGGCCCCGCAGCGCAGGTAATCGCCGAAGGAAAAGCCGCCGGGGATCGCCACGAGGTCGGTGCCCGCCGGCAGGTCCGTGTCCTTGTGCCAGACCCGCGTAACCTCCGCCCCGCCCGAGGCCAGCGCAACGGCGAGGTCGCGGTCGCCGTTCGATCCGGGAAAGGTGACGACGCAGGCTTTCATCGCGGCGGCTCCGGCATGGGTGTTCCGCGTTGCATTACCGCGTCGGCGGGCGGTGTGCCAGAGGCCGGAGTGGGCGCATAGGCTTCCTCGGCCAGCAGCACCGCGCGGCCGGTCCGGGCCGAGGTCTGGGCAGCGAGTCCCATCGCCACCGCCCACCATCCGTCGGTCAGCGCCACCTCCGGCGCACGGTCGCCCGCCACGGCCGCGGCGAACCCACGATGCTGGAAGAAGGTGGCCCCGTTGTGAACGCCCGCCGCCAGCAGCAACGGATCGACCGGCACGTCGAGCCTGCGCGGTCCCCGTGGCTCGCGCGGAGAGACGACCACCTGCGGCACCGGAGGCGGTCCCAGACCCTCGGGCCAGAACCGCCCCGGCCCCGGCACATGCGCCTCGATCTTGCCCGACGGGCCGGTGGCGGCGATCTCTTCCTGATAGCGCGACCCTTCGGCGAACATGCACAGATCCAGCATCGCCTTCATCCCGGACGCGAAATCGACGATCACGAAGGCATGGTCCCACACGTCCGGGCGACGGCCGCCGTAAGCCTCCGCCTTGTGGTTTACCGCCATCCCCCCGGAGGCCATCACCCGCACCGGATCGCACCCTGCGACAAGCCGCATCAGGTCGAAGAAATGGCAGCACTTTTCCACCAGCGTGCCGCCGGTCTGGGTGTTGAAGCGGTTCCACGCGCCGACCTTGTCGAGGAACGGATAGCGATGTTCCCGGATCGTGAGCATCCGCACCCCGCCGGTCGCGGCCTCTGCCTCGCGCAGAAAATGAGCGACGGGCGGCATATAGCGATATTCCATCGCGACCCAGATCGGCGCGGGGTAGGCCGCGCGCAGAGCGGCAAGGCGCGGTGCGTCCGCGGGATCGGTGAAGAGCGGCTTTTCCACCAGAACGGGCAGCGGCCGGATGCGCGCGATCTCCTCCAGCTGGCCCAGATGGAGGAAGTTCGGGCTGGCGATGGCTATGCAGTTCACCGCCTCCACCGCCAGCAGATCCGCCACCGACCGCACCATGCGCGCTCCCGGCGCGATCCCGGCGGCCAACACGCGCATCCCGGCGTCGGGCTCGTAGATCGCGACCACCTCCGCACCCGGGAGGAGGGCGATATTGCGCAGATGCTCCTGCCCCATCATGCCGCAGCCGATCATTCCGTAGCGAAGCGTCACGCGCGAAGTCTCCTCATTTCAGTCGGGCCACGTAGGTGGCGATGCGGGGGTCGAACCATGTCCGGGATGCTTCCACCGCAGCACCATCCTGGGCGTGGCTTACCCGGACCACTTGCGGCACGGTGGCGCCGGGGGGCTGGCCGAAGGCTTCGGGCGCCCAGTCGGGCACGCACCCCTGCCCCACCCGGTCCTCCGCCCGCACGATCCAGAGGTTCAACCGCGTGCGGTAGAAGAGGTAAAGCGACTCCGACAGGTCCGATGCACTGACGCGCGGCACATGGCTCGCGTCGAGCCAGATCTCCTCCACCGCTGCGGGCTGGCCCGCCAGACGGCGCAGGCGGCGAATGCGGTGCCCTTCCGCGTGCGGGCCGAAGGGGGGAAGGTCCGCGTCCTTGGCCAGCCGTTCGACGGACAGAACCTCCGCCGTCGGCAGGCCCCCGCCGCCCTCCGCCAGTTCCAGCCGGAAGAAGGCATAGACCGAGGCCGCGTCGGGCTGCGCGCGGATGTAGTTGCCCGACCCCTGCACCCGCGTCAGAAGCCCCCGCGCCTCCATCTCCGCCAAGGCCGCGCGCAGGGTGCCGACCGCGATGCCGAGCTCCTGAGCCATCGACCGCTCCGGCTTCAGCTTCTCGCCGTCCGACAGCCGCCCGGCCGCGATGTCGCGGCTCAGCAACTCGCTGACCTGCTGGTAGAGCGGAAGGGCGCCGGGGTGGGCCATGGGGCAACGGGACCGGGAATCGTGGAACGGATCGGATTGAACCATCATTGATCTACGATACGAGGGATGATACGCAAGCACAATCCTCAGGCGAGTGGACGTGACATGACCGTGGTGCCGATCACCTCCCCCGATCTCGACGGTGTCGAAGTAAGCTGGTTCGCGGCGCTCTGTTCCGACGACTACGCCCGCCTCGGCCAGCCCGACGGCGCGCTGCGGTCGTCCTGGGCGCATTGCTCGGCCATCGTGCAGCGGGCGGAGGCGCTGGGGTTTCGCAATATCCTGTGCCCCTCCTCCTATCAGGTCGGTCAGGACACGCTGAGCTTCGTCGCGGGCTGCGCGCCGATCACGGACCGGATCAACCTCCTCGCCGCGATCCGGTGCGGAGAGATGCAGCCGATCATGCTGGCCCGCACGGTGGCGACGCTGGATCACATGCTGGAGGGGCGGCTGACGCTCAACGTGATCTCGTCGGATTTTCCGGGCGAGGTGGCCGACAGCGCCTACCGCTACCGCCGCAGCCACGAGGTGGTGGAGATTCTGCGTCAGGCCTGGACCCGCGACCGGATCAACCACGACGGCGAGATCTATCAGTTCACGAATGTTTCGACCGACCCTGCGAAACCCTACCAGACCGGGGGACCGCTCCTCTATTTCGGCGGCTATTCGCCCGACGCGCTGGAGCTGTGCGGCGCGCAGTGCGACGTCTACCTGATGTGGCCGGAGCCGATGGACCAGCTCGCCCAGCGCATGAATGACGTGCATACGCGGGCGGCGGCGCATGGCCGCACGCTGGATTACGGTCTGCGCGTCCATGTCATCGTCCGCGACACCGAAGCGGAGGCGCGCGACTATGCCGACCATCTGGTGAGCGCGCTTGACGACGATTACGGTCGCCTGATCCGCGACCGTGCGCATGACAGCATCAGCCTCGGCGTGGCGCATCAGGCCAAGGCGCGCGAGCTGGCGGACCAATATGGTTATGTCGAGCCCGGCCTCTGGACCGGGATCGGACGCGCACGGTCGGGCTGCGGTGCCGCACTCGTGGGGTCCACCGATCAGGTGCTCTCAAAGATTAAGGACTATCGCCGCATGGGCATTCGCGCTTTCATCTTTTCGGGCTATCCGCATCTGGAGGAAGCCGACCATTTCGGCCACCGCGTGATGCCGCATCTCTCCACCTGCTCGCTCCCCCATGCCTACGGGCGGGTGCCGAGCGCCCTGCCCGCGACACCGCTCGGCACCGGGGTGCGCGGATGATGGAGCGTGTCGCCCTCGGGCCGATCGAGGTTTCGCGCCTCGTCTACGGCATGTGGCGCGTGGGCGACGACGCGGACACGTCGCCCGCCCATATCGAGGCCAAGGTGGAGGCTTGCATCGCGCAGGGAATCACCACGATCGATCAGGCCGACATCTATGGCGGCTACGAGGCGGAGGCGCTGTTCGGCGCCGCCCTGCGCGCCGCACCACACCTGCGCGACCGGCTGGAGATCGTGACGAAATGCGATATCGTGGTGGCCGCCGGGCGCCATTCCGCAGCGCGCGTAAAGCATTACGACACCACGCCCGACCATATCCGCGCGTCGCTCGACGCATCCTTGACGGCAATGGCGACCGATCATGTCGACCTGTTGCTGATCCACCGGCCCGATCCGCTGATGGATGCGGACGCCACGGGGCGCTGCCTCGACGATCTCGTGGCCACCGGCAAGGTCCGGGCTGTGGGCGTGTCCAACTTCCGCCCTTGGGATTGGAGCCTGCTTCAATCGGCGATGGATACACCGCTGGTGACGAACCAGATCGAGATGTCGCTGCTGCACGCGGGCCCGCTGGTGAACGGCGATCTGGCCCATCTGCAACAGCACAAGGTGGCGCCGATGGCATGGTCGCCGCTGGGTGGCGGGCGCCTGCTGGCCGAAGCGCCGGAGGCTTTGCGGTTGCGGCTCGACGCGATCGGCGCAGCGCAGGGGGCTGACTGGGCGGCGATCGCGGTGGCGTGGCTCCTGCACCATCCGGCGCGCATCCTGCCGGTGATGGGGACCAACAGCCTCGCCCGGATCGCGCGGCTGTCGGACGCGCTGCGGATCGAGATGGACCGCCAGACATGGTTCGAGTTATACAGTCACGCGCTGGGCCACGAGGTTGCCTGACCTCCGCGCCCCGAAGCCTCCCCGAACGACGAGAGCCCGATGACCGAGACGACGTTCATCCCCGGTGGCGACACCGCCCGCGCCTTTCGTGAGGCGTTGGGGCATTTCCCGACCGGGATCACGGTTGTCACGACGCGCGGCGCGGAGGGGCCGGTCGGCTTCACCGCCAACAGCTTTGCGTCGGTGTCGCTCGACCCGCCGCTGGTCCTGTGGTCGCCGGCGCGCGCCTCGTCCCGGTTCCCGGTCTTTGCCGCGGCGCGTCACTTCGCGATCCATCTGCTGGGCGACGAGGATGCGGGGCTGGCCTTGCGGTTCGCGCGGGGCGGCACCGGCTTTGGCGGTCTGATCCACGCCGACACGCCCGAGGGGGTGCCGGTGATCCCCGGCACGCTCGCCCGCTTCGACTGCGTGCAGCATGCGACGCATGACGGGGGCGACCATCTCATCGTCATCGGGCGCGTGCTGCGATGCGCCCAGCGCGCGGGTGCGCCGCTGGTCTTCAGCCGCGGGGCTTACGGGGTCTTTAACCCGGCCGATTGAGGGCCGCGTCACCTCCGCGCTAGGCAATACGCAGCGGGCGCGGTAAGACGAAATGCCGCAGCGTGACGGCACCGATCTGGGGAGGCGGCGCCGATGGGCATCCTGCTGGGGCTGACGCGGGCGCTTGCGGCCCTGAATGCCGCCCTGCTTGCGGCGGGCCGCCAGATCGGCACGGCTTGCGTGGGCCTCATGGTCCTCTTCATCCTGATCCAGGTCTTCTTCCGCTACGTCCTGAACGACGCGCCCGCCTGGACCGAGGAAGGCGCGCGCTTCCTCATGCTCTGGATGACCGGCCTGATGGCACCCACCGCCTTTCGCCGGGGCGGCTTCGTCGCCATCGAGACGCTGGTGCGGCTGATTCCCGACCGCCCCGCCACCGTGCTGCAACTGCTGCTGCTGCTGGTCTCGCTCTGCGTCCTCGTCGTAGGGGTCCAGATCGCGTGGGCGGAGACGACGGGCTTCGTCGGCCGCGCGCCCACCGACGCGTTGCGCCTGCCGCTCGACCTGACCGGCACCGACTGGTTCAAGATCCCGAAAAGCTGGGCGCGGGCCTCCATCGCCGTGGGCTGCACGCTGCTTTTGTCTGTCAACGTGGAGCTGTTGCTGCGCGGCCTCGTGCGCCTTCTGGGCGCCGGCGACGCGCTGCTCGAAATCGCGGATGCCACCATCATGCTGGAGGCGGAATGATGCTGTCGCTGTTCCTGCCGCTATTCCTCGTCTTCCTGCTGCTCGGCCTGCCGGTCTTCTTCGGCCTGATCGCCGCCCCCGGCATCCTTTTGTGGCTGAACGGGCAAGAGCGCGACATCGTGCTTCTCTATCGCAACATCTACAACGGGATGGACAGCTTTCCCCTGATGGCGATCCCGTTCTTCATGCTCGCGGGCGAGGTGATGAACCGCTCCAACATCACGCATCGGCTGGTGGAGTTTTCCCAAGCCATGATCGGCCATTTCCGCGGTGGGCTGGCGCATGTCAACGTGCTGTCCTCGATTCTCTTTGCGGGGCTTTCGGGGTCTGCGGTGGCGGATGTCTCGGCGCTCGGCTCCATGCTGATCCCGGCGATGGAGGCGCAGGGCTACACGCGGAAATTTGCAGCCGCGATCACCGCATCCTCCTCGATCATCGGACCGATCATCCCGCCCTCGGGCATCATGATCATCTACGCCTACGTCATGGGCGAAAGCGTGGCCGCGCTGTTTCTTGCGGGCATCGTCCCCGGTATCCTGATCGGGGTCAGCCTGATGCTCGTCGTGCGCGTGCTGGCCAACCGCTACGACCTCCCCGCCAAGACCCGGCGCGCGACGTGGGGGGAGCGAGGCCATGCCTCGCTGAAGGCGATCTGGCCGCTGCTGACCCCGGTGATCATCCTCGGCGGCATCCTCGGCGGGGTTTTCACGCCGACGGAGGCCGCGGCCATCGCGGTCGGCTATTCGCTGGTGATCGGGCTTTTCGTGATGCGGACGCTGAAATGGTCGGACCTGCCGGACGTGATGCTGCGGTCGGGCATGACCTCCGCCGTCGTCCTGCTGCTGGTAGGCGCCGCGATGGCGTTCAAGACGGTGGCGTCCCTCTCCCACACGCCGGAACTCTTGGCATCTATCATCCTCGGGTTGTCGGACAATCCGCTGATCCTGCTGTTCCTCATCAACATCCTGCTGTTCATCGTCGGTATGTTCCTCGATGCCGGGCCCGCAATCATCATCCTGGGGCCGATCCTCGGGCCGATCTTTACCTCGCTCGGCGTTGACTCCGTCCATTTCGCGATCATCATGGCGGTGAACCTGACGGTGGGCCTCCTGACCCCGCCGATGGGGCTCGTGCTCTTTGTCACGTCGTCGGTGTCGGGCCTCCGGGTGGAGACGATCGCCCGCGCGACGCTGCCGTTTCTCGCCGTGGAGGTGCTGGTGATCTTCCTCATCACCTACATCCCGGCGCTCACGCTCACGGTCCCGCGTCTCTTCGGGTTCGTGCACTGAACCGATCCATGGGAGGATACCGGATGCTCACCACCACGCTCAAGACCCTGCTGGCCTGCGGGCTGTTGGCCGCCACCGCAGCCGTGGCGGCGGCGGAGCCGATCACGCTGCGCGCCACCGCCAACTCGAACGATCAGGACGAGGATTACGACGGGCTCGTCGTGTTCAAGAACTATGTCGAGAATGCCTCCAACGGTGCGATCAAGGTGGAGCTTTTCGTGGGCACCCAGCTTTGCGCCAAGGGGGAGGAGTGCCTCGCGGGCGTGGCGGACGGGTCGATCGACATCTACATCTCCACCTCCGGCGGGGCGGCGAGCCTGTTTCCCTATATCCAGGTGCTCGACCTGCCCTACCTCATGTCCGACGACCGGGTGGCGGAGGATGTGCTGCAGGGTCCGTTCGTGAAATTCCTGCGCGACAAGGCGCTGGCCGACAGCGACGACACGATCCGGCTGATGACAGTCGGCAACACCGGCGGCTGGCGCAACTTCGCCAACACCAAGAAGCGGATCGAGAGTCCCGACGATCTCAAGGGCCTGAAGATGCGCACCGTGCCCGCCGATCTGCCGCAGGAGATGGCGCGCGATCTGGGCGCCTCGCCTACGCCGATCGCATGGCCGGAGCTGTTCACCTCGCTCCAGACCGGGGTGGTGGACGGGACCGCGAACGGGATCACCGACATCATGTCGATGAAGTTTCCCGACGCGGGCCTGAAGTATCTGACGCTCGACGGGCACAGCTACATGGGTGCTTTCTGGTGGATGGGCGAGGCGCGGTTCATGGCGCTGACCGACGATCAGAAGCGCATCGTGCTGGACGGGTTCGCCGCCCTTCAGCAGGCGACCTTCGCCAGCCCCAAGCGAAAGGAGATCGCGGCCTATGAGGCTTTCAAGAAGGAGGGCGGCGACGTCTATGTCCCGACTCCCGAGCAGAAAGCCGCGCTCCAGAAGGCCGCGTCGCCGCTCTACGATTGGTTCAAGACCAACGTGCAGGGCGGGGCGGAAACGCTCGACGCGTTCGAGGCGGCGGTGAAGACCTCCACCGACAAGATCGCGGCGGAACGCACCGCCAACATGAACTGACCGCTCCGGCCCGTCCCCCGGGGCGGGCCGTCCGGGGCCGGCTGTGAAACCGTCTGCTGCAGAACTGATGTGCAGGCGACGCCGCCCCCCCCTTAAAGCTTGCCAGACCCGCGCGCCCCCGCCACACTGATCCTGCGTCATCTCGTCGCGCAGGAGCGCCATGCCCCCCGCCCTCGTCACCTATGTCCGGCTGGTCGAGGCCTTCAATCTCCGCATCGGGCGGATCGCGATGTATCTGATCTTCGCGCTGATGGGGGTGATGCTCTGGGCCGCGTTCGCGCGCTCCGCCCTGACCCCGCCGATCTGGACCGACGAGATGGGGCAGTTCATCCTTGCCGGCTACTTCATGTTGGGCGGCGCCTATGCGCTGCAACTGGGCTCGGCCGTGCGGATGGACGTGTTCTATGCCGACTGGTCCGACCGCACCAAGGCCATTGTCGACAGCATCACGATCTTCACGCTGATCTTCTACCTCGCCGTCCTCCTCTGGGGCGGGGTGGAGAGCACGGCCTATGCACTGCAATACGGCGAGGTCCGGCGCGGCTACTGGCGGCCCTACATGGCGCCGGTGAAGATCGTCATGTGCGTGGGCATCCTGATGATGCTGCTGCAATGCACCTGCTTCCTGATCCGCGACATAGCGAAACTCAGGGGGCGGGAGATCTGATGTCCTATGAGCTGATCGCCGCCTTCATGTTCGGCTCCATGCTGCTGGTCCTGATGACGGGTCAGCGGATGTTCGGCGTGATCGGCTTCGTCGCCGTCGTCGCGGCAATGGCGCTCTGGGGCGACCGGGGGGGCTACGATCTGGCCTTCGCGCAGACGCTGAAGGTCATCAACTGGTTTCCCCTCCTGACGCTGCCGATGTTCATCTTCATGGGTTACGTTTTGTCCGAAAGCCGTCTCGCCGACGACCTTTACCGGATGTTCCACGTCTGGTTCGGGCGCGTGCCTGGCGGGCTCGCGATCGGGACCATCGTTCTGATGGTGCTGATTTCCGCGATGAACGGCCTTTCGGTCGCGGGCATGGCGATCGGGGCCACCATCGCGCTGCCAGAACTTTTGAAGCGCAACTACGACAAGCTGATGGTGTCGGGCGTCATTCAGGCGGGCTCGTCGCTGGGCATCCTCGTACCGCCATCAGTGGTGCTGGTGCTCTATGCGTTGATCGCGCGCCAGTCGGTGTCGGACCTCTGGCTCGCGGGGATCGTGCCGGGGCTGATGATGGCGGCGCTCTTCATCGCCTACATCTGGATCCGGTGCAAACTGAACCCCGCGCTGGGGCCGGTGCTGGACGAGGCGGAACTGGCCGCCGTGCCCCGGGCGGAGAAATACCGCCTGCTTCTGGCAGGGCTGCTGCCGCTGGGCATCTTCCTCGTGATGATGGTGCCGTTCGTGCTGGGCTATACGCGGCTGGTGGAATCCTCGGTGATCGGGGCTGCGGCCTCGGTGATCATCGCGGTCGCCAAGGGCCGCATGACCTGGACGGTGTTCGAGACCGCGACCCGCCAGACGCTCGCCATTTCCTGCATGTTCCTCTGGATCATCCTCGCGGCGCTCGCGTTCGGGGCGGTGTTCGACGGGTTGCAGGCGGTGGATGCGATCAAGGGGCTGTTTCTCGACAACCTCGGCCTCGGGCGCTGGCAGGTGCTGATCCTGATGCAGCTCTCGTTCATCGTGATGGGCACGTTTCTCGACGATACCGCGATGCTGGTGATCGTGGCCCCGCTCTACGTGCCGCTGGTCAAGATGCTGGGGTTCGACCTGATCTGGTATGGCATTCTCTACACGATCACCTGCCAGATCGCCTACATGACGCCTCCGTTCGGCTATAACCTTTTCCTCATGCGCGCCATGGCCCCGGCGGAGATCAGTCTGCGCGACATCTACCGCTCCATCGTGCCCTTCGTCGGCGTGATGATCGTGGCACTGGCCATCGTGATGATCTTTCCCGGGCTAGCCACGTGGCTGCCCGACCTGCTGCGTCACTAAAGGCGGGCCAACCGCCGCTCACCCTCGGGAAAATGTCCCGCAACAAGGAGACACGCGATGACAACCAGAAGAAAATTCCTCACCACCGGCGCGCTGGCTGCCGGGGCCTCGGCGCTGGCCGCCCCCGCCGTCGCGCAGAGCCAGATCAAATGGCGGCTCCAGACCTATGCCGGGGCCACACTGGGGGGCGAGGTCGCAAAACCCGCTATCGACAAGTTCAATGCCATTGCGGGCGACCAGATGCAGATCGAGCTTTATTACGCCGATCAGCTCGTCCCCACCGGCGAGCTGTTTCAGGCGATGCAGCGTGGCACCATCGACGCGGTGCAGTCGGACGACGACAGCATGGCCTCGCCCACCGAGGTCACGGTTTTTGGCGGCTACTTTCCCTTCGCGACGCGCTACTCGCTCGACGTGCCGGTGCTCTTCAACGACTACGGGCTGAAGGAGATCTGGGAAAGCGAGTATGCGAAGGTCGGAGTCAAGCACATCTCGGCGGGCGCGTGGGATCCGTGCAACTTCTCCACCACGACCCCGATCAATTCGCTCGAGGATCTGAAGGGCAAGCGGATCTTCACCTTCCCGACCGCCGGGCGCTTCCTTGCGCAGTTCGGCGTGGTCCCGGTGACGGTGCCCTATGAGGATGCCGAGGTCGCGATGCAGACCGGAGAGATCGACGGCGTGGCATGGTCCGGGATCACCGAGGTCTATACCGTCGGCTGGGCCAACGTGACGAAATATTTCCTGACCAACAACATCTCCGGCGCGTGGATCGGCCATTTCTTCGCCAACATGGACCGCTGGAACGAGCTGCCGGACAACCTCAAGATGCTGATGCAGGTCTGTTTCGACGAGAGCCATTATCACCGGCTGTCGTGGTATTGGGGCGGTGAGGCCAAGCTGCGGGTGGGCGGCGAAAAGCTGCAACTGACCTCGATCCCCGATGCCGAATGGAACACGGTGGAGGAAGCGGGCCGGAAGTTCTGGGACGAGATCGCGGCGGAATCGGAGGTGAAGGCCAAGGTGGTCGGCATTTTCAAGGCCTACAACGACACGATGCAGAAGGCGGGCAAACCCTACCGCTATTCGTGACGGCGGAGGGGGCGCGCCCCCTCCCCCATCTCGTGGCGCGTCTAGCCCGTGCAGGTCACGCCGACACCCTTCGTCACCTGAGCCTGCCAGTCCGCGCCAAGCGTCTGGCGGGCGGAGAGGCCGTTGCCATAGTCCGGGTCGCCCTTCTTCAGCGTCCTCACGATCATGTCCTGATTGTTGTGGTTATAGGTCTGGAACCCGCCGTAGGCGTTGAAGGTGCCTCCGGCGAGCGTGGAGCTGCTCTGATCGCCTACGATGATGAATCGGTCGCCACCGTTCTTGATGACCTGAATGGCGGCGGCCTTGTAGGCGACCTTTCGCGCTCCGGCCTGACCGCACGCATCGGCGGCGTTGGTCGCGACCTTGAAGGTATTCTGCGACATCGGCTGGATGCTGGTTTCCGCACATCCGGCGACCAAGAAGGACAATGCGACAAGGGAACAGATAGATTTCACGAAGGGTCCAATCTAAAATATGGGTGCCCTCATGCAGAAACCGCACGAGCGGCTGAGGTTACACCTGCACCTTGTAGATCGGATTCCGTTCAGGGAGCGTTAAGCCGGGACGCCACGCTCAGGCCCCGCCAAGAAAGCGCTCCACCAGCGTCGGCAGATCCTCGAACCGCTCCAGCATCGCGTCCGGGTCCAGCCGCGAAAGACCGCCCCCCTCCGGCCCGAACCCCACGAGCACCAGCGGAACTCCGGCGGCGCGCGCGGTCTTCGCATCCGTTTCAGTGTCGCCAATCAGCAGTGAGCGGGTGACGGCGCCGCCAGCCCGTTCCACCGCTTCGCGGTAGGGGGCGGGATCGGGCTTTCGCGTGGCCAGCGTGTCGGCCCCGATCAGCGCATCGAAGAGCGGTGCAATACCGAGCCGGGCGCAGAGGTCGACCGCCAGCCCCTCCGGCTTGTTGGTGCAGATCGCCGTCCGAAACCCGGCAGCGCGAAGCGTCTCCACCGCCGCCACGGCACCGGGATACATCCGCGTGTGCACCGCAATCGCGTCCGCGTATGCCGCAAGCAGCACGAGGTATTGCGCGTCAATATCCGCTTCCGTCCAGCGGCGGCCCGCCCGGTCGAACCCGAGCCGGAGCATCGCCTTGCCGCCACCGAACGCCGTCAGCTGGTCCGTCGCGGGATCGAGCCTGTCGCCCAGTCCCAGCCCCCGCAAGCAGGCATTTGCCGCCGCGACAAGGTCCGCCGCCGTGTCCGCCAGCGTGCCGTCCAGATCGAAGACCACCGTCCGCATCGCCACTCCCCATGTCGGCCCTGAAGCCTCCCGTGAGAGACAGCGCCTTGAAGGCCACGTCAAGCGGGGTAAAAGGAGGCACCTCTCTCGCAAAGGTTTTCCATGTCCCTCTCGCTTCTCATCCTCGCCGCCGGTCAGGGGACGCGGATGAACTCCGACCGCCCCAAGGTCCTGCATATGCTGGGTGCTGCCCCGATCCTCCATCACGCGATGCGGGCGGGTCAGGCGCTGGACCCCGCGCGGACGGTCGTGGTCACGGGGCACGGGGGCACGGACGTGGCGCACGCGGCGCAGGCCTTCGATCCCGAGGCGGAGACGGTGGAGCAGGCCGAACGGCGCGGCACCGCCCATGCCGTCCTGCAGGCGGCCCCCCTGCTTGCGGGCGTCTCGGGCGATACGATCGTGCTCTACGGCGACACGCCCTTTGTGCGGAGCGAGACATTGGCCGCGATGCAGGCCGCGCGGGTGCGCCATGACATCGTCGTGCTGGGGTTCGAGGCCGCCGATCCCGGCCGCTACGGGCGGCTCGTGACGCAAGGCGACAGCCTCGCGCAGATCGTGGAATGGAAAGACGCGACGGAGGATGAGCGCCACATCACCTTGTGCAATTCCGGCGTGATCTGTGCGGCGACGGACCTCCTCCTAGGGCTGGCGGGCGAGGTCGGGTGCGACAATGCCGCCGGGGAATATTACCTGACCGACATCGTGGCGCTGGCCCGCGCGCGCGGCCTCACCACCGGCGTCGTCTTTTGCGACGAGGCGGAGACCATGGGCATCAACACCCGCGCCGAGCTTGCGACCGCTGAGGCGCAGTTCCAGTCCCGCGCCCGCGCCGATGCGCTGGAGGACGGCGTCACGCTGACCGCCCCCGACACCGTGTTCTTCGCGCTCGACACCCATATCGGCCGCGACGCGAGCATCGCGCCGAACGTCGTCTTCGGTCCGGGCGTCACGGTGGAATCCGGCGCCACGATCCACGCCTTCTGTCATCTGGAGGGGTGTCACATCTCCCGCGGGGCGACCGTGGGGCCGTTTGCGCGACTGCGTCCCGGTGCAGAACTGGCCGAGGACGTGCATGTCGGCAACTTCGTGGAGATCAAGAATACGGTCCTCGACCAGGGCGCCAAGGTCGGGCACCTCACCTATCTGGGCGACGCGCATGTGGGCGAGGCCGCCAACATCGGCGCAGGCACCGTCACCTGCAACTACGACGGAGTCGCGAAACACCGCACGGAGATCGGCGCGGGCAGCTTCATCGGCTCCTCCACCATGCTCGTGGCCCCGGTCAGCGTCGGCGCGGGGGCGATGACCGGCTCCGGCTCCGTCATCACCGAGGATGTGCCGCCCGATGCGCTGGGTCTGGGGCGCGCGCGGCAGGTCACGAAGCCGGAGTTCGCGGCGCGGCTGCGCGACACAAGGCGCGCGGCGAAACCATCGGGAGGGTCAGCCTAATGTGCGGGATCGTCGGCGTTCTGGGCAGGCACGAGGTGGCGCCGCTGCTGGTGGAGGCGCTGAAGCGGCTCGAATATCGCGGCTATGACAGCGCCGGGATCGCGACCGTGAATGCGGGCGTTCTGGACCGCAGGCGCGCGGTGGGCAAGCTCGTGAACCTTTCGGACCTGCTGGTGCACGAACCTCTCGCGGGCAAGGTGGGGATCGGCCACACCCGCTGGGCCACGCACGGGGCGGCCACGGTCGCCAACGCGCATCCGCACCGGGCGGGCGGGATCGCGGCGGTCCATAACGGCATCATCGAGAACTTCCGCGAGCTGCGCGCTGATCTGATCGCGGGCGGAGCGACCTTCGAATCCGAGACCGATACCGAAACGGTGGTCCAGCTTGCGCGCCGGCATCTCGACGCGGGCATGGGCATCCGCGACGCGGTGAATGCGGTGTTGGCGCGGCTCTCCGGCGCCTTCGCGCTGTGCTTCCTGTTCGAGGGCGAGAACGATCTGATCGTCGCCGCGCGAAAGGGCAGCCCGCTCGCCGTGGGCCACGGGACGGGTGAGATGTTCGTGGGCTCCGACGCCATAGCACTGGCACCCATGACCTCCCTCGTGACCTATCTGGAGGAGGGCGACCGCGCCTACATCACCCGCGCGGGGGTGGAGATCGTCGATGCTGCCGGGCGCCGCACGGAGCGGCCGGTGGAGCGGATCGCGGCCGATGCGACGCAGATCGACAAGTCGGGCTACCGGCATTTCATGATGAAGGAGATCGCGGAGCAACCCGCTGTGCTGGCCGACGCGATACGCGCCTCGGTTCGGGATGGGGCGCTTGTTCTGCCCGAGGCGGTGGATTTCGGAGGCGTGGACCGTCTGACCCTGGTCGCCTGCGGCACCGCGCACTATGCCTGCATGGTGGCGAAATACTGGTTCGAGCAGCTCGCGGGCCTGCCCTGCGATGTCGATATCGCGTCGGAGTTCCGCTACCGCGCGCCGCCCCTGTCGCCCGCCTCGTGGGCGTTGTTCGTCAGCCAGTCGGGTGAGACCGCCGATACGCTGGCCGCCCTGCGCCATGCCTCGGGTGCCGTGGCAAAGGTGGTGGCGGTGGTGAACGTGCCCACATCCTCCATCGCGCGCGAGGCGGCTTTGGCGCTGCCGATCCGCGCGGGGGTCGAGGTGGGAGTAGCATCGACCAAGGCTTTT
>JBBSVE010000032.1:0-25920 GCA_038233815.1 Rhodobacterales bacterium | reverse complement strand
CTCCACCACGTCCAGAACCCCGAGGTTGGTGATGATGCGGTCCACCACCCCCTTGCCCGTCAGGGGCAGCGTGCAGGCGTGCAAGAGCTTGCTCTCGCCGTGCTTGGAGGTGTGGTCCATCACCACCACAACCCGTTTCACTCCGGCCACGAGGTCCATCGCGCCGCCCATCCCCTTCACCAGCTTGCCCGGGATCATCCAGTTCGCGAGATCGCCATTCTCCGCCACCTCCATCGCGCCAAGGATCGCGCAGGCGATCTTGCCGCCGCGGATCATGCCAAACGACGTGGCGCTGTCGAAATAGGACGTGCGCGACAGCTCCGTGATCGTCTGTTTGCCCGCGTTGATGAGGTCGGCGTCCTCCTCGCCCTCGACCGGGAACGGTCCCATGCCGAGCATCCCGTTCTCCGACTGGAGCGTGATGTCCTTGTCGCCGACGTAGTTCGCGACCAGCGTCGGGATGCCGATGCCGAGATTGACATACCAGCCGTCCTCCAGCTCCTCCGCCGCGCGGGCCGCCATCCGGTTGCGGTCCCAGCCCCTGGATGCCTCGGCCATCACGCGGTCTCCTTCGTGCGGGTGGTGCGCTGCTCGATCCGCTTTTCGTGCTCACCCTGCACGATCCGGTGAACGTAGATCCCCGGCAGGTGGATGCCGTCGGGGTCGAGACTGCCGCGCGGCACGATCTCCTCCACCTCCGCCACGCAGACCCGGCCGCACATCGCGGCGGGCGGATTGAAGTTGCGCGCGGTCTTTCGGAACACGAGGTTGCCAGTGTCGTCGGCCTTCCACGCTTTCACGATGGCAAGGTCAGCGACGATCCCACGTTCGAGGATGTAATCCTCGCCGTCGAAATTCTTCACCTCCTTGCCCTCGGCGATCACTGTGCCGACGCCGGTCTTCGTGTAAAATCCGGGGATGCCCGCACCGCCCGCCCGCATCCGTTCGGCCAACGTGCCTTGCGGATTGAACTCCAGCTCCAGCTCCCCGCCAAGATACTGACGCATGAACTCCTTGTTCTCACCCACGTAGGAGGAGATCATCTTCGCGACCTGCCGCGTCTCCAGCAGGACGCCCAGTCCGAACCCGTCCACGCCCGCATTGTTCGACGCGACGATGAGGCGCTTCGTCCCCGTATCCCGGATCGCCGCGATCAGCAGTTCCGGGATGCCGCAGAGCCCGAAGCCCCCCGCCGCGATCAGCATGCCGTCGTGCAGGAGGCCATCCAGAGCCTCTGCCGCCGATCCGTAAACCTTCTTCATACCGTCACCTCCCGCATGGTGCCTGCCCGCCGTTCCGGGGCAGCGGTCCGCCGCCCTGTCCATTCTAGGCGACGGCGGGGCGTTCTTCCACGGCGAAGTTTCGGTCGCCGGCCGGGCTGTCCCCCATTCGCGCGTCATGGGGGAACGACTTGCCGCGCCCGTCCCATCGGCTATGTGCAGGCAGGCAATATCTCCAGGGTGGCACGTGATGGCCGATGATATGTCTGATGATCGACCGGATACCAATGCCGAGAGAGCGCCCGTGCGCGAAGACGACGACGCATCGCCGGACAAACCCGACGACAAGTCCAACGATCAACCTGACGAACAGCAGGACGACGACAGCGACGCTGACGCAGAGGCGAAGAAAAAGCCGAACCCGAAGAAGCGGTTCTGGACCATCGTGATCGTTGCAGTGGTTCTGCTCCTCGGGATCGCCGGGGGGATCTGGTACTATCTCTATTCGCGTCAGTTCGTAAGCACGGACGACGCTTTCATCGACGGGCAGATCGTCCGCATCTCCGCGCAGGAGACGGGGCGGCTGACGCAGGTAACCGTGACGGCCAACGCGCGCGTCAAGGCGGGCGATCTGCTGGCCTCGATCGATCCTGCGTCGGCGGTCGCGAGCCTCGACGTGGCCAAGGCGCAACTGGCGGAGGCCGAGGCGTCGGTCGGCACGTCGAAGGCCAATATCGTGAAGGCCAATGCCACAGCGGAAGGCGCGGAAAGCGGGCTCAGGTCCGCGCGCGTGACGGCGCAGAACTCCCGCACCAAGGCCAACCGTTACGCCGACATCACACAGGCCTCCGGTCAGGCGGCGATCTCCGCGCAGGCGCTCGACGACCAGCTTGCGCTGGCGCAGGAGAATGACGCGGCCGAGGCGCAGGCGGAATCCCAGCTTGCGCAGGCGCACAGTCAGGTCGTGGCGGCGCAGGCCGATCTTACTGCCTCACAGGCGCAAGTGCAGGCCGCGAAGGCCACGGTCGAACAGATGCAGGTCAACGTGGACTACCTCACCATCACCGCGCCGATCGACGGGCAAGTGGTGCAGCTCAACGCCAACATCGGAACCTATGTCGCGATTGGCACCCAGATCATGGCGTTGGTGCCCAACGACCTCTACGTCACCGCAAACTTCAAGGAGACGCAGCTTTCCGCGATCCGGATCGGGCAAAAGGTGGACCTGCATGTCGATGCCTTCCCGGACGTTGATTTCCAGGGCACGGTCCGGTCGATCCAGGCGGGTGCGGGACAGGCGTTCCAGCTTCTCCCGCCGCAGAACGCCACGGGCAACTTCGTGAAGGTGGTCCAGCGCGTGCCGGTCCGTATCTCCATCGACCGGCCGTCGGTGCTCGACTATCCCATCGGTCCCGGCATGTCGGTGCAACCCAGTATCCGTGTGGAGGACTGAGCGTGGCCGCCGCCGCGGACAGCCCCGGCAAGTTGTCCAAGCACCGCCGGACGACCGACGACGAGGCGATGCCACGCTCCGCTGCGGGTCTTGGCGGGCCTTGGGTCATGGTCATGATCATCTCCATCGCGACCTTCATGGAAATCCTCGACACCTCCATCGCCAACGTCGCGCTGAGCAACATCTCCGGCGCGCTGGGCGTCGCCACGGATCAGGGGACGTGGATCGTGACGAGCTACCTCGTCGCCAATGCGATCATCATCCCGATCTCGGGCTTTCTGTCCAAGGCACTGGGCCGAAAGCGCTACTTCATGATCTCCATCGCGCTCTTCACCGTCTCGTCGCTGGTCTGCGCGCTGTCTACATCGCTCGGCATGCTGATCGTCGCGCGGGTGTTTCAGGGCATGGGCGGCGGCGGGCTGGCGCCGGTGGAACAGTCGATGCTGGCCGACAGCTTCCCGCAGGAAAAGCGCGGGCAGGCGTTCGGCGTCTTCGGCATCGTGATCATTTTCGCGCCGATCATCGGGCCGACCATCGGTGGCTACATCACCGACGTGATCTCGTGGCACTGGATCTTCTTCATCAACGTGCCGGTGGGGATCCTTGCCCTCGTCCTCGTGCAGATCGTGGTGCGGGAGCCGGATGTGCTGAAGCGCGAGACGAAGGCGATGCATGCCAAGGGGCTCAAGGTCGACTACGTTGGCTTTCTGCTGACCGCCGTGGGGCTGGCCGGCCTTCTCATCATGCTCGACCGTGGGCAGCAGGAGGACTGGTTCTCCTCGCCGCTCATCGTCACCATGGCGGCGATGGCGGTGATCGGGCTCGGCCTCATGGTCGCGTGGGAGTTGAACCATCCCGATCCCATCGTGCCCATCACGCTTCTGAAAAACCGCAACTTCGCGATCTGCACGCTCCTGATCATGCTGCTGGGCCTTCTTGTGTTCGGCACCATCCAGATCGTGCCGCAGATGTTGCAGGGCACGTTCGGCTACGACGCCTACCATGCCGGGCTGGCGTTGACCTACGGCGGCGCCATCGCCCTCGTGATGATGCCCATAGCGGGGGCGTTAACGGGCAAGTTCGACACGCGGTTCCTGCTGTTGCCGGCGTTCGCCATGCAGGTCGTATCGTTCTGGCATTTCTCCAACTTCAATCTGGAGAGCACCTTTGCCGATGCCGCCTGGGGCCGATTCTACAGTTCCATAGCACTGCCGTTCCTCTTCATCCCGATCACCACGGTGGCTTACGTCGGGCTGAAACCGGGCGAGGCGGACAAGGCCTCCGCGATGATCAACTTCTTTCGCAATCTGGGCGGGGCATTCGGGATCTCGCTGACGCAGACCCTGCTCACCCGCCGAGAGCAACTGCATCAATCGCGCATGACGGAGCAGCTGAACTACCTCAACCCGGCCTTCACGGATGCGCTCGACAGCATGAAGGGTGCGCTCGGCGGGACGCAGCAGGCGCTGGGCACCATCTACCGGCAGGTGCAGATGCAGGCGGCGATCCTGTCCTACGTGGAGGTGTTCCGCGTCCTGATGTGGATCTGCATCGCCGTGCTGCCGCTGATCCTCGTGCTGAAACCCGCAAGGGGCGGCGGAGGCGGACCATCGGGACACTGACCGGGTGCGGACACGTGCGGGAACCCCGGCGCCGTGCATCCGTTGTGACGACGCCCCCCCATGCCCGAAAGGCCGGCTGATGAACGACGCCCCGAAGATCCCCGCCCAGCATCAGGATGCGATGCCCGCGGCCGAATGGAAGATGGACCCCGCGCCCGACTACGCCCCCCGCTTTCCGGGCGTGGGCAAGCTGAAAGGCAAGGTCGCCTTCATCAGCGGCGGCGACAGCGGGATCGGACGCGCGGTGTCGGTGCTCTTTGCCCGTGAGGGCGCGCGCGTCGCCATTGCCTATCTCGATGAGGACCGCGACGCGGAGGAAACCAGGCGGTTGGTGGAGGCAGAAGGGTCCGAGGCGCTCCTGATCCGCGGCGATCTGGGACAGAAAGTCCACGCGGAGGATGCCATCGCCAAGACCGTGGAGGCATTCGGCGCGCTCGACATCCTGATCAACAATTGCGCGCAGCAATGGATGGACGAGGATCTGGCCGATCTGACCGAGGCGCACTTGCGAAAGACATTCGACAGCAATGTGATGGCCTACATGTTCTGCACACAGGCGGCCTTGCCGCATCTGAAGGAAGGCGCCACAATCGTGAACACGACGTCCGTCAACGCCTTCAAGGGCAACGGTTCGCTGATTTCCTATTCCACTTCGCGGGGCGCGTCGCTCGCCTTCTCGCGGTCGATGTCGGCGAACCTTGTGGAAAAGGGTATCCGCGTCAATCAGGTGGCGCCGGGGCCGATCTGGACGCCCTTCATCCCCGGCTCGATGCCCGCCGACCAGGTCGAGGACTTTGGCCAGAAGGTGCCGATGAAGCGTCCGGGCCAGCCCTGGGAAGTGGCGACGGCGTTTCTGTTCCTCGCCTCCGACGACGGGAGCTATTTCACCGGACAAACGCTGCATCCGAACGGCGGGATGATCGTCAACGGGTGACGCTGCGGCCTTGACGCCACGGTCCGGGCGCAGTGCAGCATCCGGACCCTTTCCTTCGGCGTGACATCTGGGGCAGTCTGGCCGCGACATCCCCGCCCCGCAGCGCCGGAGAGTGACGATCCTGACTCCGGACCCTGCGCCCTCCCCGTCCCCCGACCGCGGCATCGCGCTCTGGTTCGGCTTTGCCGCGATGTGCGTCGGCATGTTCATGGCCGTCCTCGACGTGCAGATCGTGGCGACCTCCCTGCCCGACATCCGCGCGGCACTGGGGATCGACCCCGATCTGATGAGCTGGGTCCAGACCGCCTATCTGGTGGCCGAGGTGATCGCGATTCCGCTGACCGGTGTTCTGGTCCGCACCCTCACGATGCGCTGGCTCTTCGTCGGCGCCACCACGATCTTCACCCTGGCCTCGATCGGATGCGCGTCGTCGAACGGTTTCGGCGAACTCATCGCGTGGCGGGTGCTGCAGGGACTGGCGGGGGGCACACTGATCCCCGCGGTGTTTGCGGCGGTGTTCGTGTTGTTCCCGAAGCGCCAGCAAGGGTTGGCGACGACGCTTGCGGGTGTGCTCGCCGTGCTGGCGCCCACTGTTGGGCCCGTCGTCGGCGGCTGGATCACGCAGACCTATTCGTGGCACTGGCTGTTCCTCATCAACGTGGCGCCGGGGATCGCCGCGGTGCTGGTCGCGGCAGCCCTCCTCCCCCGCGCCGCCACGCGCCTGTCGGAGGCGCGCTCGCTCGACTGGCTGTCGCTGGGCGCGCTCGCCATCTCGTTGGCCGCGCTGGAAATTGCGCTGAAGCAGGCACCGGACCGGGGCTGGACCTCGGGCATCGTTGTGGGTCTGGCAGCGCTCTGCATCGTGGCGGGTGCTGCGTTCGTGCGCCGCAGCCTGCGCCATCCGCACCCGGTCGTGACCTTGCGCGGCTTCACCGACCTGCGCTTCACCATCGGCTGCCTGCTGAGCTTCGTGCTGGGCATCGGGCTTTTCGGGTCGGTCTATCTGATGCCCGTTTTCCTCGCGTTCGTGCGCGGTCACGGCGCGCTGGAGATCGGGGAGATCATGCTTGTCACCGGCGTGGCGCAACTGTTGACCGCTCCTTTCGCGGTGGCGCTGGAGGTGCGGGTGCCCGCGAGGATCCTGACGGCTTTCGGCTTTGGCCTCTTCGCGCTGGGGCTGTGGCTGAGCGCCGGGCAGACGGCGGCGACGGATTTCGACGGCATGTTCTGGCCGCAGGTGCTGCGCGGCGTGGCGATCATGTTCTGCCTTCTGCCGCCGACGCGGATGGCGCTTGGCCACCTGCCCACAGCACAGGTGCCCGACGCATCGGGTCTGTTCAACCTGATGCGCAATCTGGGCGGGGCGATCGGGCTGGCGCTCATCGACACTGTGATCTTCTCACGCGCGCCGGTCCATTCGGCCGATCTCATGGCGCGGTTGCAGGCGGGGGATGCGGCGACCGCCCGTCTGCTGGGCATACCGGAGGCGCTGATGGCGGGCATCGGCGCGGGTCCGATGCCCGCGCAGGCACGGGCGTTCGTGGCGCCGCTTCTGGAAAAGGCGGCGCTGACGCAGGCCATCAACGACGCGTGGCTGATGATGGCGGTCCTGACGCTGGGTGCGCTTATCTGCGTGCCGTTTGCGCGCGCGGGACGGGCGGTGTCGCCGCTTGCGTGAAGACTGCCCTTGTCGTCGCGCGCGTTTCGTGGCGTGTTGAGGGGACGGACGGATCGCGGGAGGACAGGCTTCATGGCAATCAGGACGATGGACACGACGCGCCGCGGCTTTCTCGCGGCCGGGGCCTCGGTCTCCGCGCTGGGCGCGCTTGCGGTGGGCGCGCGGGCGCAGTCACGGGAGGTCGTGCCGCTCAGCGCCTATCGGCCGAAATACCTCAGCGGGGATGAATGGGCCTTCGTGATGGCGGCAACGTCGCGGCTGATCCCGTCGTCGGGCGACGGGGCGGGCGCGCTGGAGGCGCGGGTGCCGGTGTTCATCGACCTGCAACTCGCGGGCGATTACGGTCAGGCGACGGATCTCTACATGGCAGGTCCGCACGATGCGGCAGCCAATCCACTCTACGGCTACCAGTCGCCGCTGACGCCCGCGCAGATCTACCGCGGCGGGATCAGGGCGTTCGACGACTGGTGCCAACAGACGAAGCAGGCGCGGTTCTCCGATCTCGATGCCGTGGGGCAGGACGCCGCCCTCACATCGCTGGAGAAGGGGGAGGTGCGGCTCGACCCGGCGCTGCGCGACTTCTTCACGATCCTGTTGCAGAACACCAAGGAAGGCTATTTCGCCGACCCGATGTATGGCGGCAATCACGCGATGGCGGGCTGGGTCCATATCGGATTCCCCGGCGCGCGGGCGAGCTACCTCGACTGGACCGACCCGAAGCTCGACGGCGTGCCCTATCCGCTGGGCCCCGTGTCCATTTCCGGCGAGAGGGCCTGAGCCATGGCACGCACCGATCCGAAGAAGGACGTGGTGATCGTGGGTCTGGGCTGGACCGGCGCGATCCTCGGCATGGAACTCGCGAACGAAGGGCTGGAGATTCTTGCGCTGGAACGCGGCGGCGACCGCGACACCGTGCCGGACTTCCAGTATCCGCAGGTGGCCGATGAGCTGAAATACGGCGTGCGCTACGGCTTCATGCAGCGCCCGGTCGATTCCACCGTCACGATCCGCCACACGACCGACGAGGTGGCGCGCCCCTACCGCCAGCTCGGATCGTTCCTGCCCGGAAACGGCGTGGGCGGCGCGGGCATCCACTGGAACGGCCAGACCTGGCGTCCGCAGGCCGAGGAGCTGCGTCTGAAATCCTACGCGGTCGAAAAGTTCGGCGCAGACGTGGTTCCCGACGGCATGACGATCCAGGACTGGGGCATCACCTACGACGAGCTGGAGCCCTATTTCGACCGGTTCGAATATATGTGCGGGATCTCCGGGAAGGCCGGCAACATCAAGGGCGAGATCATCGAGGGCGGCAACCCGTTCGAAGCCCCCCGGTCGCGCGGCTACCCGATGCCACCCCTTGCCATGACGGCGGATGCGCGGAAGTTCCGTGACGTGGCGCTATCGCGCGGTCTGCACCCGTTCCCGCGCCCGGCGGCGAATGCATCGGAGGCCTTTGTCAACGAATACGGCATGCAGCTCGGCCCCTGCAACTACTGCGGTTTCTGCGAGCGGTATGGCTGCCTCAACTATTCCAAATCCTCACCGCAGACCTGCATCCTCGCGGCCCTGAAGCGAAAGCCGAACTTCGCCTATCGCACGCACTGCGAGGTGCTGAAGGTGAACCTCGCCGCCGACGGCAAGACCGCGACCGGCGTGACCTACTGGGACGACACGGCGGGGGAGGAGGTGACCCAGCCCGCCGACCTCGTGATCATGGCGGCCTATTCGCTCCATAACGTGCATCTGATGCTGCTGTCTGGCATCGGCCAGCCCTACGATCCCGCGACGGGCGAGGGTGTGACGGGGCGAAACTACGCCTACCAGATGACAGGCGGCACGAGCCTCTATTTCGAGGATGAAGAGTTCAACCCCTTCGTCGGCGCGGGCGCCAACGGCTATTCGATCGACGACTATTCGATCAATCAGATCGACTTCGGCAAGGAAGGCTTCGTCGGCGGCTCCTACATCACGACGGGCCAGACCAACGGTCAGCCGATCCGCTCCATGTCGCTTCCCAAGGGCGTGCCGTCATGGGGGCAGGGCTGGAAGGACGGCGTGAAAACATGGTATGGCCATTCCATGTCGATCGGCAGCCACGGCTCCAACATGGCCTACCGCGACTGCTATCTGAGCCTCGATCCGACCTACACGGACAAGCACGGACGGCCCCTGATGCGGATGACCTTCGACTGGAAGGACAATGACATCCGCATGACGCAGTTCATGAAGGACAAGATCAAGCCGGTCGCCGAGGCGCTGAACCCCACCAGCATCAAGGAGGGCTACAAGGCCCCCGGCGCGCATTACGACATCCGGCCCTACCAGACGACGCACAATGTCGGCGGCACCGCGATGGGGGACGATCCGAAGACCTCCGTTATCAACAAGTTCCAGCAGGTCTGGGGGATCCATAACGTCTTCGCCACGGGCGCGGGGGCGTTTCCGCAGAACCTGCAATACAATCCCACGGGCATGGTGGGCGCGATGGCTTATTTCACCGCCGACGCGATCCGCAAGCAGTATCTCTCCAACCCCCGCCCGCTGGTCTGAGGAGCGCCGCCCATGCTGACTTTCCTGCGTATCCTCCTCGGTCTCGTGCTCCTCGGCGTGGCGGTGGTGCTGGCGATGATCTTCGTGCCGCAGCGGTTGACGCCACCGCAGCAGACGCTGGCCGCAGACTATGCGGTGCCCGAGGGCGACGGCCTCTATGTCATGCGGACCGCCGATTGCGCGGCCTGCCACACGGCGGAGGGGGGTCAGCCCTTCGCGGGCGGCCGGCCGATCCAGAGCCCGTTCGGCGTGATCCATTCGACCAACATCACGTCGGACAAGGAACATGGGATCGGCAACTGGTCGCTCGATCAGTTCCGGGCAGCCCTCTACGACGGTGTGGACGACGAGGGGCACAACCTCTATCCCGCGATGCCGTCGGCCAATTACCGCAAGCTGACGGAGCCGGACGTGCGCGCACTTTACGCCTATTTCCAATCCGTTCCCGCGGTGGCATCGGACCCGGCCGAAACAAACCTCGCCTTCCCGTTCAATCAGCGTTGGGGCATCCGCGCGTGGAAATGGGTGGCCTACGGCAGGGCGGGGTTCGAGCCGCGGCTCGACGATCCCGTGCTCGACCGCGGGGCATATCTGGTAGAGGGACCGGGCCATTGCGGTGCCTGCCACAGTCCGCGCAACGCGGTATTCGCGCAAAAGGGCTATACGGCGAAGACCAAGGCCTTCCTCGCCGGGGGGCAGATCGACGGCTGGTCGACGCCGTCGCTGCGCGCGGCCGGTGCCGCCCCGCAACGCTGGAGCGTGCCGCAGATGGTCGATTTCCTGAAGACCGGGCGCAACGACAACACCGGCGTCGCGGGGGAAATGCACCTCGTGATCGACGACTCGACGCAACATATGAGCGACGCGGACCTGACGGCAATCGCGACCTACCTCAAGCACATCTCGCTTCCGAGCGGCGCGCCTGCGGTGGTGAAGGACCCCGATACCACGACGGCGATGCTGGCATCGGCAAAGCCGGATACGCTCGGCGCGCGGCTTTACCTCGACAACTGCAACGCATGCCACTTCTCCAACGGGATGGGCGCGGATGGGGTGTTCCCGGAATTGAACGGCAATTCCACCGTCACGGCGAAACTGCCGAAGGGACTGGTGAGTGTCATCCTCCACGGCGCACACATGCCCTCAACCGAAACCCGGCCCGCGCCACTCCGTATGCCCGGCTTTGCGGGACGCCTGTCGGACGCAGAGGTGGCCGAACTTGCGACCTTTGTGCGCGGCGCGTGGAGCAATTCGGCCAAGGCGGTGAGCGTTGAAGAGGCGGCGAAAGTCCGCAAGGAGACGGCGGGCATCCCGCAATGAAAAACGCGCCGACCGCAGGGTCGGCGCATCATCGGGTTGAACAGGCCTACTTCTTCGAACGTCTGGCGGCTGCGGGTATGTTTTCGGCCGCTGCCACATCCGGCTCCAGCAGCGTCGCCTGAGGCAGGATTGCCGCGGTCATTGGATCGATTTCCAGCCCCATTTCCTCATGCGCCCGCCGCCAGTGATCCTCGTGCTGTCCGTGGGGCCGGCCCTCGGCCTCCCAGATCGCGTAGGCGCGGGCCTGAACTCTTTCTGTTTTGTCATCCATCGGGGAACCTCCTTGGCATCGGATCGTCTGGACGGGAAACGCCGGTGCCGGTGCCCGGTTCCCGGAAGCGGCATCGACCGACCGGCGGGAACCTGCGGGGGCCATCACGGTTTCATGACTGCGACTGAAAGGGGGGCGGATGAACGTCGGGCATGAGGTTCCCATGGGGTTGGTCTGGTATCCCGACACGCGGCCCGGCATCTCGCGGCGTCGCAGCGGCAAGGGTTATTCGTTTCGCGACCCCGACGGCACCGCGATCCCGAACGGGCCGGAGCGGGCGCGCCTTCTCGCCTTGGGTGTGCCGCCCGCGTGGACGGAGGTCTGGCTCTCTCCGCGCAGCAACGGGCACTTGCAGGCTACCGGGCATGATGCGCGGGGCCGCAAGCAATATCGGTATCATGCTGGATGGTCGGAGGCGCGCGCGACCACGAAGTTCGACGGGCTCGCGGCCTTCGGCCATGCGCTGCCAAAGCTGCGGGCGCGGATCACGCGTGATCGGGGCGCCGACGCGGGGGAGATGGATTTCGCCCTCGCCGCGGCCGTGGCGATGATCGACCGGCTGTCGCTGCGCGTCGGTGGCGCGTCGTACGAGCGCGACAACGGCAGCTACGGCGTCACCACGCTGCGCAGGCGACACATGCGGCTATCAACGGACGGCATCCGGCTTTCCTTCACCGCCAAGGGCGGCAAGCGCGTCCGCCGCCAGATCGCGGACCGCACGCTCGACCGCATCCTGCACAAGGCCGCCGACCTGCCCGGCGCGCAGCTTCTGACGTGGGAGGATGCGCGTGGCACGGTCCACCGGCTCGGCTCCGGCGAGGTCAATGCCTACCTCGCGGGGGCTGCCGACATCTCAGGCGTGACGGCCAAGACGTTCCGCACATGGGCTGGGACGCTGGCCGCTTTCGAGGTGGCGGAGGCGGGTGGTGCCAGCATCAAGGCGATGACCGAGGCCGCAGCGGCGCATCTGGGCAACACACCTGCCATCGCGCGCAATAGCTACGTGCATCCCCTCGTCGTGGCGCTCGCCGGTGGCGATGCGCCCGACATGGCGGGCCCTTCCATATCGGGGCTGCGGGCGGCGGAGGGGCGGCTCCTGCGGTTTCTCGAACGCAGCTGACGGTGCGGTCCTTGCGCATCCGGCGCGGTGGAGCGATGGTCTGCGCGTCGCCCGCAGGCGATCCGGGTCGGGGTGTCGGCCACGGCCATCAGCAGGGACGCCATCGGCATGAAGGATCTGAACCCGACCGCACGCAGCTTCGATCTGGCGCTTGCCCGCCCGGGCCGACTCGGCGCCATGCCGCGGGACGGCGGGACGAACTTCGCGCTGTTTTCGCAGAATGCCGACCGGGTGGACTTATGTCTCTTCGATCCCGAGGGACGCGAGGAGGTGGCGCGGCTCAGGCTGCCGCAGATGGAGGGCGGGATCTGGTATGGATTCCTGCCGGGCATCGGCGCGGGGCAGGTCTACGGCTACCGGGTGCACGGCCCTTATGCGCCGGAGCGGGGGCACAGGTTCAACCCGGCCAAGCTGCTTCTCGACCCCTATGCGCGTGAGATCCGTGGCCAGATCCGCTGGGACGACGCGCTTTATGGCTATGTCATGGGCGAGGAGGACACGACAAAGGACGATCGCGATTCCGCGCCCTTCATGCCCAAGGGCGTCGTCGTCAATGATACCGGAACGTCGGAGCGGCGCGAGGTCAACGGCCGGCGCTGGACCTCGACGCTGATCTACGAGGCGCATGTGAAGGGCCTCACCAAGCTGCATCCGGGCGTCCCCGCGGCGGACCGTGGCACCTTCGCGGGTCTCGCCGCCGACCCGATCATCGCGCATCTCCACCGGATCGGCGTCACCGCGATCGAACTTCTTCCGATCCACGCCTTTGCCAACGACCGCCACCTGATCGAAAAGGACCTTTCGAACTACTGGGGCTACAACACGCTGTCGTTCTTTGCCCCGCACGCGCCCTACCTGAAGTCGGGCCATGTGAGCGAGGTCCGCGCGGCCGTCGACCGGTTCCACGAGGCAGGGATCGAGGTCATCCTCGACGTCGTCTACAACCACACCTGCGAGGGTAACGAGCGGGGTGCCACCCTGTCTTTCCGCGGCATCGACAATGCCGCCTATTACCTGCTGTCGCCCGACGATCCGCGCCACGGGTTCGACACCACAGGCACCGGCAACACGCTCAACGTGGCACATCCGATGGTGCTGCGCATGGTTCTGGACTCCTTACGCTACTGGGTGGAGGTGATGGGCGTCGACGGGTTCCGCTTCGATCTGGCCTCCACGCTGGGACGCGATGCCGGCGGGTTCGACCGCGAGGGCGCGTTCTTCGCGGCATTGCGGCAAGACCCGGTGCTCTGCAACGTGAAGCTGATCGCGGAGCCGTGGGACATCGGCGAGGGCGGCTATCAGGTTGGCGGCTTTCCATGGCCGTTCCGCGAATGGAACGACAAGATGCGCGACGACACCCGCGCCTTCTGGCGCCGCGATGCGGGCCTCACTGCCGCGATGGCGGAGCGTCTGTCGGGCTCGCCGGTGCAGTTTCATCACGACAACCGTCCCTCGACCTCCTCGGTCAACCTCATCTCCGCGCATGACGGCTTCACGCTGTGGGACACGGTGAGCTATGCTGGCAAGCACAACGAGGCCAACGGCGAGGACGGTCGCGACGGGCACGACAACAACCTGAGCGACAGCATGGGGGCCGAGGGGGCCACCGACGACGCGGGCATCACCGCCGCCCGCCTGCGCCGCGCGAAAGCGATGCTGGCGACGCTCGTTCTGGCCAAGGGCGTGCCGATGGTGCTGGCAGGCGACGAGTTTGGCCAGACGCAGCGCGGCAACAACAACGCCTACTGTCAGGACAACGAGATCACGTGGCTCGCCTGGGACCGGATGCGGGAGGAGCTGACGGAGTGCCTGGCCTGCGTGGCGGAGACCCGACGCGCGCTGGAGGTGTTCCGCGACACGCGCTTTGCCGTGGCTGAGAAGAGTGCCTCCAAGACGCGTACCCGGTGGTATCATCCGGCGGGCCACGAGATGACGGACGAGGACTGGCAGGACGGGGACCTGCGGCTCTTTGCCGAGCGGATGCAGGGCGAGGGCGAGGATGTGCTGATCGTGCTCAACGCCGGCGATGATGGCCGGTTCGCGTTGCCGGAAGGAACATGGACCCTGCGGTTCGAGAGCGCGTCCGACAGGTCGGTCGGGCAGGCGCTGACCGGCACGATCCCGGTGGGCTGGCAAAGCGTGATGCTGCTGGTCAGGACCTGACCCCCGGGGGGGTTGACGCCTGTGAGGTGTGGCGGTTCTGTGGTCAGGGAACAGGCACGGGGGGATGTCACATGCGGACGATCAAGGGACCGGCGCTTTTTCTGGGGCAATTCGGGGGCGACGAGGCCCCCTTCAATACGTGGGACACGATCACCCGCTGGGCGGCGGACTGCGGCTATGTCGGCGTGCAGGTGCCAAGCTGGGATGCGCGGCTCTTCGACCTCGACCAGGCCGCGACATCGGCGGGCTATTGCGAGGACTGGGCCGGTCAGGCGGCGTCCAACGGCATCGCGGTGACCGACCTTTCATGCCATCTGCAAGGAAAGCTCGTGGCGGTGCACCCGGCCTACGATATCGCCTTCGACGGGTTTGCGGCCCCGTCCGTGCACGGCGATCCCAAGGCGCGTCAGGCCTGGGCGGTGGATCAGGTCGGCAAGGTCATCCGCGCCTCGCGTCACCTTGGCCTCGGGACGGTGGCGACCTTTTCCGGCGCGCTGGCGTGGCCCTATCTCTACCCGTGGCCGCAGCGGCCAGCGGGTCTGGTGGAGGCCGCGTTCGATGAGCTGGCCACCCGCTGGCGCCCGCTGCTGGATCTGGCGGAGGAGAACGGCGTCGATCTCTGCTACGAGATCCACCCCGGCGAGGATCTCCATGACGGCGTGACGTTCGAGATGTTCCTCGACCGCGTGGGCGGACATGCGCGCGCGAAGATGCTCTACGATCCGAGCCATTACGTGCTGCAATGCCTCGATTATCTGGACAACCTCGACATCTACAAGGACCGGATCGGTATGGTCCACATCAAGGATGCGGAGTTCAATCCGACCGGGCGGCAGGGGGTCTATGGCGGCTATCAGCCGTGGGTGGACCGCGCCGGGCGGTTCCGCAGCCTGGGCGACGGGCAGGTCGATTTCGGCGCGGTCTTCTCCAAGCTCGCCGCAATGGATTTCGACGGCTGGGCGGTGGTGGAGTGGGAATGTGCGCTCAAGCACCCCGAGGACGGGGCCCGCGAGGGGGCGGCCTTCGTGCGCGATCACATCATCCGCGTGACACCGCGCGCGTTCGACGATTTCGCGGACGGCGGCACCGACGATGCCGCCAACCACCGGATGCTGGGGCTGGATCGATGAGCCGCTTTGCCGGGCGCACCGGGCCAATCCGGCTCGGCATGGTGGGGGGCGGATCGGGGGCCTTCATCGGCGCGGTACACCGGATGGCGGCCAGGCTCGACGGAAAATACGCGCTGGTCGCGGGCGCGCTGTCGTCGGACCCGGAGCGGGCGTCCGCGTCCGGCGCCGAACTGGGGCTGGAGGCGGGCCGCACCTACGGCGACTTCGCCGCGATGGCCCAGCGCGAGGCGCGGCTTTCGGACGGGATCGAGGCGGTGTCGATCGTGACGCCGAACCATCTCCATGCGCCCGTCGCGATGGAGTTCCTGAAGCGTGGCATCCATGTGATCTGCGACAAGCCGCTGACCGCGACGCTGGCGCAGGCCCGCAAGCTGAAGGCGACGGCGGACCGGGCGGACGCGCTGTTTGTGCTTACCCACACCTATACCGGCTATCCGATGGTCCGGCAGGCGCGCGCGATGGTGGCTTCGGGCGATCTGGGCGACATCCGCGTCGTGCAGGTCGAATATGCGCAGGACTGGCTGGCGGAGGCACCTGCCGCCGACAACCGCCAAGCGGCGTGGCGCACCGATCCGCAGCAAAGCGGTGCCGGCGGGTCCACCGGCGATATCGGCACACACGCCTACAACCTCGTGCGCTTCGTGACCGGCCTGCGCGGCGAGGCGCTGGCCGCCGACCTGCAGAGCTTCGTTCCGGGCCGGACGCTGGACGACAACGCGCATGTGCTGCTGCGATTTGGCGGCGGCGCGCGCGGGATGCTCTGGTGCAGTCAGGTCGCGGCGGGGCAGGAGAATGCGCTGCGCCTGCGGGTGTTCGGCACAAAGGCCGGGATCGAGTGGTTTCAGGAAGACCCGAACCGGCTCCTCTTCACCCCCATAGGCGGGCGGCAGGAGCGTCTGACCCGCGGCGGCACCGGCCTGTCCCCCGATGCGGTGCGGATGACGCGCATTCCGTCGGGCCACCCAGAGGGTTTCATCGAGGCGTTCGCGAACCTCTATTCCGAGGCGGCGGAGGCGATCAGCGCCCATCGCTCCGGCGCGGACCGGCCGTTGGACGTGATCTATCCGACCGTGGACGACGGGCTGGAGGGTGTGGCTTTCGTCGAAGCCTGCGTGCGGTCCTCGAAGCGCAATGCGGCGTGGGTCAGCCTCTGAGTCACCCGAACCGGCGCAGGGCGGACATCCATAAGCCGGACAGGCGGTGCAGGCGCGGCGTCAGGCGGTCGGCGACGCAGGCATCGGCGGCCTTCTTGATCGCGGCGCTCTGTGTCGGATAGGCGTGGATGACGTTCGACAGGGCGCGCAGACCGATGCCGCGGTCCATCGCCAGCGTGATCTCGTTGAGCATCTCGCCCGCGTGGCGCGCAACGACGGTGGCGCCCACGATCCGGTCGGTGCCCTGAACGACATGGATCTTGACGAAGCCCGTGGCCTCGCCGTCGGTGATGGCGCGGTCGACCTCGTGCATCATGACGGTGTAGGTCTTGATCGCGACGGACTGCGCGATGGCCTCCTCGGCGTGGAGGCCGACATGCGCGATCTCGGGGTCGGTGAAGGTGCACCACGGGATCGTGAGCCTGCTGAACCGCTGCCGCCCCATGAACAGCGCATTCCTGACCGCGATCCGGGCCGCCGCATCGGCGACATGGGAGAACATGTAGCGTCCCGTCACGTCGCCCGCCGCATAGACCCGGCGGTTGGTCGTGCGCAGGAAATCGTCCACCGCGATGCCCGTCTCCGCGTCCGCGTCGATGCCTGCGGCCGCCAGATCCAGCCCGTCGATCCGGGGCATCCGCCCCACGCCGGTCAGCACGTCATCCACGGTGATGGCAAAGGGCTGCCCACCGGTGGAGAGGGAGATCACCTTGCCCTCCGCCGATCGGCGCGCCGACACGGCCGTCGTGTTCAGATGCACCTCGACACCGTCGCGGGCGAGCGATTCCGACAACAGCTGCGCCGCGTCCCGTTCCTCCCCCGGCAGGAACTTCGGCGAGTTGTGGACCAGCACGACCGCCACACCGAGCCGGCAGAGCGCTTGTGCCATCTCGCACCCCAGCGGACCGCCGCCGATCACCATGATCCGGGCGGGCAGCGTGTCGCGGTCGAACAGGGTCTGGACGGTGAGGTAGCCTGCCTCCTCCAGCCCCGGCACTCCAGGGCGACGCAGCGCGCCGCCGGTCGCGATGATGGCGCGCGAAAAGCGGATCGAGGCATCGCCGACCTGAAGGCTCTGTCTGCCGGTAAAGCGCGCCTTGCCGAAATAGAGGTCGATCCCCTCAGCCGCCAGAAGCCGCGCCGATTCCGCTCGGCTGATTCGCGCCTGAACCTGGCGCACACGGTCGAGCGCCAGCGCGGGATCGGCAGCGGCACCGGGCGATCTGACCCCGAAATGCGGGGCCCGCGCCATCTCGGCCCGCAGGCGACCGCTCCGGATGATCGCTTTCGTTGGAACGCAGCCAATGTTGGTGCAGTCGCCACCGATGAAAGCCGCCTCGATCAGCACGACCCGCGCGCCCAGTCCCGCCGCAATTCGCGCTGCCGTCAGACCGGCAGGCCCTGCCCCGATCACCGCAAGGTTGCAGCGCCCGTCTGGAACCGGATTGCGCCAGTCGTCGGGCGCGAGGTTCCGCACGATCTCCCGCCGCGCGTCGGTGCGGTCGTAGTCGAAATGCACACCCCCGTCATCCATCGAGCCAGCCTCCCTTGAAGTCCGCGCGCCCGAGCCCCGTCCGGCAGACCGGGGACCGGCGCATCAGATCCCAGATCATTCCGCTGCGGTGGTTCTCGATCATCATCACCAACAGCCCCTGATCGAGCCCATAGAGCCGGGGCGAGACCCAGCCTTCCGGCCCCTCGCCCGGCAGGCTTGGGTTGAAGGCACCCAGAAAGCGGTCGCCGCGCATCATCCCGGGATAGCGCGTCACCATCGTGCGCAGCGCGGCCATCGCAGGACCCGGCGCGAACGGAAGTGCCGCAGCGGGCGCCCACCCCGCCAGCGTGCCGTCGTCAGGCCCGTAAGGCACGCCCCGCGCGGTGTAGCCCAGAAACCGCCGCCCGGCATCGTCCTCCGACACCATCGCGCCCACGGGGCCGTCGCAGGCGGTCAGGCCCCAGCAGTCGGGGCCGTAACCCTCGAACCCGCGCGGGTTGAGGCGCGCGTAATCGCTCTGGATATGGACGGCACGGGTGCTGTTCTGAAAATAGTCGATGCCCTTCTCGCGGTTGAACGCATCCCGGATACCCCGGAAATCGAGCCAAGCATGGGAGAAGAGGTGGATGAACAGCGGCCCCGCATAAAGCGTGTCGTGCCGGTAGATCCGTTCCCACTGATAGGTGAGACGCCACGACCCGTAGCTCTCGGGCGGGATCGGATGCGTGTCGGACCCCAGCGCCAGCACATAAAGGATCAGCGCCTCCGAATAGCCCTCCCAGCCGTAGCGGATGAAGCCCGTCTCCGGGTGCCAGCCCTGTGAGAGCGTGCCCCCGTGGTCGAGCGCCCACGCCCAGTCCACGCCTGCGATGAGATCGCGCGCGAGGGTGCGGATCTCCGCCTCGCCCGGCGTATCGGCGTCGAACCAGCAGGCGGCTGTCTCGCATCCGGCGAGAAGAAGCGCGGTGTCGATCAGCGACAGCTCGCAATTCCAGACGCGGCGGCCATGCTCCATATCCAGAAAGTGATAGAAGAAACCCCTGTGCCCCGACGCCTCCCCCGCGCCCGCGAGGAACCGGAGCGCCGCCCGCGTCAGATCCGCCGCATGGTCCCGCGCCAGCCATCCGCGTGCAACCCCCACGGGCCATGACGACAGCGCGAAGCCCACGACGGCGATGCTGGCGGGCGCACCGACATCGGAATTGTCGGGAACGAGGCCGTTGCCCTCGTTCACCGCCCCGAGCATCCAGTCGAACGCGGCCTTTTGCAGACGGTCCAGCAAGTCCGCGTCGGGGAGGTCGGCGAGGGTCAATGCGCGGCGTCCCCGTCGAACTCGATCACCGTCACGGACTGCGGCTGGACCGTGATCTCCACGCGGGTCCGGTCGCCATCGCGCTGTGTCTCCACCGTTTGCCAGACCATGCGGGATGCCTCGTGCAGGGTGTCCACCTGCTCCGGGGTCGGATAGTCCGGCGCACCCATCGTCTGCCAGCGCGCCTTGGCATTGGCATGGTCCGCGTCGATCCCGCGGCTCCGCGCCGTGCCGGGCGGAAGACCGGTGAGATCGACCTGCACGGTCTGCGCCTCGATCAAATGGCGCGGCAGGGCGAGGTTCACCAGAAGAACGCTGACCCGGCCGCCCCCGCTCGTCACCCAGACCTTTACCGTATCATGTCCACCCGAAACCTCATGCGCGCAATCGCCCAAGCCATGCAGGATCTCATAGCCGCGATAGGAGGGTTTCGCGATCCCGTGGATGTTCATCAGCCCGAAGCCGCCATGGAAGGGGACGGACGGGAAGTAGTTCTCCTCGAAGATGTCGGAGAAGGTCCAGTAGCTGTAGCCGTCAACAATGCCCTGCTGCTCCATCACCGTCCGCACGATGTAGGCGGCGGCGTAGGGATCGTCGTGGAGCGCGTCGCGAGGGTTCGAGGAGGTGCACCATTCGGTGTAGTAGAGCGGGAGGTCGCCCACCTTCGCGCGCACCGCGGAGCTCTGTTCGGCCAGCACGCCCAGATGGCTCGCGGCAAGCTGCGCCTCGGTGTCGTCGCCGGGCTTGCCGAAATCGTCGGTGGGATAGTGATGTGTGCTGACGAAATCGGGGGCCGCGTCGTTGGCCGCGCAATAGCTCAGAAAGTCGTCGATCCACGAGTTCGAGGAGGTCGCGGGGCCGCCCACGCGCAGATCTTGGTCCACCGCCTTGATGGCGTCCCGTGTGACACGGTAGAGGTGAAAATAGTCGGCCTGCGTCCCGGTCCAGAAGGCGGAGAGGTTCGGCTCGTTCCAGACCTCGAAATGCCAGCTTCGCACTTCTTCCAGGCCGTAGCGTTCTGTCCAGTGACGCACCAGACGCCCCGTCAGCGCGGCCCACTGATCGTAGTCGCGCGGCGGCGTGATGTTGCCCTTGTAGTGGAACACGATGTCGCCGCCCGTGGACAGGGCAAGGGGCATGAAGCTCAGCTCCACGAACGGTTTCATGCCGATCGACAGCAGGTAATCGAAGATCGTGTCGGCATTGTGGAAGCTGTCGAGCAGCCGGTCCATCTGGTCGGTGAGCGTGCCCATACCGTCCGACAGGATGCCGTGGAACCGGACAGTGCGGAACCCGAGGTCCGCGTGACAGCGGGCCAGATCGCGCTGCCAGTCCGCGCGCAAAGCCAGCAGGGCGTGCCCGCTTCCCACGCACGTCTCCCAGGTGTGGGCGAAGGGACGCGACTTCGCGGCGAGATCGCAGGTGAACGTCATGGTCATGGCACGCGCCTTTCGGATCCTCCGTCACCAAACCCACCGGCCGCACCGGCACGTGCATCGGAGAGCCCTGAACCTGCCCGCAAACGCCCGGAAGTCAAGAAACGAGCGTGCATCTCGCCGCGTCGCGCGAACACATTCCCGGCAGGGATCAGTCGCGCCTGCGTCTGAGCTGGTCGAAGAACACGATCAGGATGATCAGCGCCCCGGTGATGACACGCTGCCAGAAGGAGTTGACGTTGAGAAGGTTCGAGCCGTTGTTGATCACCGCGAGGATGAAGGCCCCGATGAGCGGCCCGTGGATCGAACCGATGGCCCCGAAAAGGCTGGTGCCGCCGATCACGGTCGATGCGATGGCCAAAAGCTCCCACCCTTCCGCCTGCGTGGCGTTGCCGATCCCGATCCGCATGGCGAGCAGGATGCCCACGAAGGCCGCGAACACCGCCGAGAGGCTGTAGGCGAGATAGATCGTCCATCGCACGTTGACGCCCGACAGGCGCGCGGATTCCCGGTTGGAGCCGACCGCAAAGAGGTATCGGCCCCACCGCGTATGGCTGAGCAGGATGTAGGCCGGGATCGACACCATGATGACCATCCAGAACAGGCTGGGAATGTTCAGGAAACTCTCGGTCGCGAACCCGGTGAAGCCGTCGGCGTTGATCGAGATCGTCGATCCGTTGGTCATGAGAAGCCCGATGCCGCGCAGCGAGGTCAGGGTCGCCAGCGTGATGATGAACGGCGGCAGCCCCATCGTGGTGATCCCGAACCCGTGAAAGATACCGATGCCGACCCCCACCAGCAGGGTGATGACGATGGCCACCGGAACGGGCACGTTGGCCTCGATCAGCAAGGCCACCATGACGGTGGAGAAGCCGACGATGGCGCCCACGCTGAGGTCGATCCCCCCGGTGATGATCACGAAGGTCTGGCCCACCGCGAGAATGGCAATCATCGCACCCTGTCGCAGCAGGTTCTGGATATTGCGGTCGGACATGAAGATCGGGTTTGCAATCGACAGCACGATACACAGGCCCAGAAGCAACCCGAGCAGCGTGAGCGCGAAGAGGAAGCTGTAGTTGCGCTTTGCCGGGGCGGCGGGGGGGCTGTCTTGTGCGGTCATCGTGGTTCCTCTGGTCGGGGTTTCGTCGTGTCTCATACGCCGATCGCTTCGGCCAGCACGCTTTCGTCCGGCACATCGCGGCAGCCGTGCGTGCCGACAATCCTCCCGCTGCGGAAGACATGGAGCCGGTCCGCCATTTCGTAGACCTCCGGCAGATAGGAGGAGATCAGGATGATCCCGGCGCCGCCCTTCAGAAGATCGGCGAACAGACGGTAGATCTCGGCCTTGGTGCCCACGTCGACGCCGACGGTTGGCTCGTCGAAGATGAAGAGGTCGGCCCCGTGGTTGAGCCATTTGCCGATCACCACCTTCTGCTGGTTGCCGCCCGACATGGACGACACCAGCGCCTTGCGGGTCGGGGTCTTGATGCCGAGGTCGGAGATCTGGCGGTCGGCCCTTTGCGCCTCGGCCTTCCGATCGACCAGAGGGCCCCATGTCATCTGCTGGTAGACCGGCAGGTTCAGGTTCAGCCCGATGGACAGGTTGATGTTCAGACCCTGATCGCGCCGGCTTTCGGGCGACAGCGCGATGCCCAGATCGATCGCCGTGCGCTCCTTGCGGATGGCAACCGGCGCGCCCTTCCAGAGGATCTCCCCCCCCGTGGAGGGGTTGCGCCCGAAGAGGCTCAGCGCGAATTCCGACCGCCCGGCACCGATCAGACCGTAGAGCCCGACGATCTCGCCCCGGTGCACGTCGAGGGACACGTCCCGGAACCCCTTGCCGGTGAGGTTGCGCGTCTCCAGCAGCACGTCGCCCCGCGGGACGGATTCCTTGTGGTAGATCTGGTCGAGCGTCCGGTTGATCATCATGGACACCAGCTCGGCCTCGTCCGTGTCCGCGATGTCGCGGGTTCCGACCACGGTGCCGTCGCGCAGCACCGTCACACGGTCGGCCAGCCCGAAGACCTCCTCCATCCGGTGGCTGATGTAGACGATGGTCACGCCCTCGTCCCTGAACCGCCGGATCAGGGTAAAGAGCTGTGCCGCCTCCTGCCGTGTCAGATAGGCCGTCGGCTCGTCGAAGATCATGAACTTCAGCCCGCGTGCCGAAGCGCGGGCGGTGGCCACGAGCTGCTGCTGCCCGATGGTGAGGCTGCCCAGCAGCGCATCCGCCGGCAGGGCGAATCCCATCGTATCGAGGATCGCCTGCGCCTCCTCGCGCATCCGGCGCTTTTGCAACAGGCCGGCGCGCACCCTCTCATCGCCGAGAAAGATGTTCTCCGCGACCGTCAGATGCTTGCAGAGCACGACCTCCTGATGGACCGCGTTGATGCCCAGCGCAATGGCATCCAGCGGATGCGCGAGTGCGACCGAGGTGCCGTTCCACAGGATGTCGCCGCCCGACCGCCGCACCACGCCGGTGAGCAGCTTGATGAGCGTGGATTTTCCGGCCCCGTTCTCGCCCACGATCGCATGGATCTCTCCCCGCCGGAAGGCGAGGTCGGCGGGCTTCAGGGCCTCGACGGGTCCGTAGGACTTTTTCAGGCCTTTTAGTTCGAGGATGACAGGCTGGCTGTCACCCTGCAGCGCGCCGGTCTGGCCAAGGTCGTTCACGATGATCCCGTCTCCCCCTCCCGATCCAAGGCAAAATCCGGCGCGGGGGTGCCGCGCCGGATGTCCGTCAGTCGACCTTCGGGTTCAGAAGTGCCGCGATATTCGGCTCGTTCATGTTGGCCTTGGTCACGAGGTTGGCGCCGGTGTCGACCTTAGCCTCAACCTTCTCGCCCTTGGAGGCGGCGAGCGCCGTCTTGATGCCGTCATACCCCATCCGGTAGGGATCCTGCACGACCAGCGCCGCGATGGTCCCGTCCTCGAGGAAACCCACCAGCTTGTCGTCGTTGTCGAAGCCGATCAGCGCTACCTTCGCCGCGACCTTGTTCTCAGCGATGGCTTGCCCGGCCCCCTGCGCCATGATCAGGTTCGACGCGAAGATGCCGACGAGGTCCGGGTTGGCGGTCAGAAGGTCCGTCGTGATGTTCAGACCGGTCGTGGCCTGACCGTCGGCCACCTTGTCGGCCACCAGCTTCAGATCGGGATATTTCGCGGCCAGCTGCTCCTTGAAGCCTTCAGCGCGCTGGTCGAGCGATCCGACCCCCGGAAGCGCCGTGATCAGCGCCACGTCGCCTGCGGCCTTGCCGGTCTTTTCCTTGATCGCCGCGGCAAGGCCGTCCGCCGCGACACGCCCGCCCTGCACGTTGTCAGTGGTGAGGAACGAGGTGAACGCGTCCGAATCCGCGGCCGAGTCGATGCCGATGATCGGGACCGATTTGGCGGCCTCGGTGATCGGCGCACCCAGCGCCTTGAACTCGGTAGGGGAGATCACGATGGCCGCAGGCTTTCCGGCCACCGCATTTTCCAGAATGGTGATCTGGCCGTTGATGTCGGCCTCCGACTGCGCGCCGAGTTCGGGAACCTCGACGCCCAGATCCTTGCCCGCCTGACGCGCGCCCGCGAGGACGATCTGCCAGTAGAAGGACGTCGTGTCCTTCACGATGATCGGGATCGTGACGGTGTCGGCGAACGTCGGCGTGGACAGGGCCATCGTGCCGGCGAAAACCGCGCCGAACAGGCCGCATGCGGCCCTGCGGCCGATCCTGAGTGGTGTGTGCATCTCTCTCTCCCCTTCGCGCGTTCGGTTCGATCCCATCCCATAGGTCGATGAGCGGAACGCTGCCCCACAGGTGTAAGGGACCGCGGTGAAGCCTGACAACTTATTTTTCCTGAAGGCGCACCGGACCCTGCCGGCACATCAGCGCCGGCAGGGTCAACGAGATCGCCGGAACGAAGCTGATCGCAAAGCGGCACGTCACGATCCCCGCGCGACGAAGACCAGCACGGGTCGCGCCACCAGCGAACGCGCGAGTGGGCCACAGCGCCACCGTATCCAGACCATTAAGCGCGTAGCCCAGCACGCTCGCCGATCCGATGATGATCAGGATGACGGAGGATGTGACGACGGACTCGCGCCACGCTCCGCGCATCAGGCGCCACGTCATCTCGTGGTGGAGGTCGACGCGATTGAGCATGGAACTGGCCACGGCTATAATGCACGCCCCGGTCGGCGTGGTGATGATGTCACCGGGGGATCAGCACAGGCCCTGAAACATTCGGCTGCCCGCAAAAGGAAACATGTGCAGCCCATCGGTCCGGTGCCTCAGTTTCAGATCTACATCTGACACTTCGCGCGGCCGATACTATACGCTGCCCCGGCTGATCCCCCAGCACCGTGGCCCGGCGGCTGACGCTCAGCGTCGCGGTGGGATCGATCATCTTTTTGCGCTCGGAAACAGATCCGCCTTGCCGAACATGCCGGACATCGCAGCAGGGACCGTGGCCGCAATGCGGCCGCGTAGGCCCTGCGGAGGAACATTCTCCAGCGCCAGTTCCCCGATCTTCGCATGCAGGGTCTTCACTTCGGTTGCCGGTTCTGCATCCCGGTTTACCGCGGCTCCGAATACACCCGTGGCGCCTTCAAGGAGCTGATCCCGCCACTGCTTGATCTGGTTCGCCTCTCGGTGGTTGCCCGCAAACACCTGCCGGTAACAGATGGACGTCGAAGTCCTGCGCGAGTTCGATCAGCGTCTTCTCGCCCTTGATCGCACCCACCGCGACTTTCGCCTGGAATGTGGGGTTGTGGCGTCTCGCGTGGTCGTCTTGTCAGGGTCATCTCCTCCCTCGCGACAATCACTAGGCCGGTGCGCGGAAAATTCACTTATCCCAAGCATTCAGTGTTCACGAGCCACCTCTGGGTATCCCTTAAGTATTCCATCCCGGATGATCACATTTCCCCTCGGCGTTCGGTGCTGTTCATGGCAAGGTCGGTTCTGAGGGACCTTCGGGACGGGGAACGAACATGCTGATCCATCTTCATAAGCAAGCGACGACGACCCCGAAGGTCCGAGCGGCCATTCAGAGCAGCGATGACACGGGGACGGTTCTTGCG
>JBBSVE010000031.1:0-26996 GCA_038233815.1 Rhodobacterales bacterium | reverse complement strand
GATGCCGGCATCCCGCCTTCGTTCGACTGGTCGGGATCGCAGAACGTGGCCGCGGTCCGTATCCATTGGCCGCGCCCGCAGGCGTTCAGCACGGCCGGAACGGCGACGCTCGGCTACGCCGGCGATCTGGTCCTGCCGCTGGAGATTACGCCGGTGAATGCCTCGCGCCCCGTGCGGCTCAAAGGCCGGATCGACGTGGGCGTGTGCGAGGAGATCTGCGTGCCAGCCTCCTTCATGGTCGATGCCGCACTGCCCCGGCCGGGGGCGGAGGATGCGGCGATCCAGACCGCGCTGCGCCGTCGACCGCTGACGCCGGGCGAGGGTCAGGTCAGTGCTGTCGCCTGCAGTCTCGCGCCGGGGGCGGACGGGCTTCGGCTCACGGCGGAGATGACGCTGCCCGATACCGGCGCGCCGGAGGTCGTCGCGGTGGAGACGGGGCAGCCCGACCTCTACGTCTCCCCCGCCGACGTCGTGCGCAACGGCGACCGCCTGACCGCGACGGTGGATGTGATCGGCAACGGCGCCCCGGTGACCGTGATGCGCGACGCGCTGGTGCTGACGGTGCTGGGCACGCGGCGGGCGGTGGAGATCCGGGGCTGCCCGGCGGGCTGAGGGGGGCGTCTCAGGCCGACGCCTGCCGATCGATGGTGGCGCGCATCTCCTCCGCCTCGCGGCGGGCGTCGCGCAGACCCTCCATCGTGGCGCGCAGCTCCGCCTCGGTCTGGCTGATCTGGTTGGCCAACTCCGCCTCGCGCTCCTCAAGATAGAGGATCGCCTGATCGCGCATCTCCTCCGCCTCGTGAAGCGACTGGGCGAGATGGTCGACCTCCGACATCTCCGACCCCGCGATGCGGGTGAAGCGATGCACCAGCCAGTGCGCGAACCACCCCAGAAGGAAGGCCACGAACAGGATGACCGTCGTGGCGATGATGAATTGCGTGCGGTCCATGGCGAACCTCCTAGCGTTGGTTGGCCTGCGCGACAAGCGGGTCGGTCAGGGTCGGGTCTTCGGTCTCCGGGACGTATCGTCCGTGGGCGCGAAGCCGAGCGTATCGGGCGTGGGCGCATCCGCCGTCACGCCACCGGCAGGCGCACCCGTATCGCCTGCGGAGACGTCGGCCTCATACCCCGGGTCGTCGCCCGAGCCGCTGTCGTCCATCGCGGCGGCATCGTCGGGCCCCGGCGTCATCACGTTGTCGGTATCGGCGGACAGGTCCGGGTCCGGCGCGCCCGCATCCAAGTTGACGACGGGCGCCTCGGGCACCGGCAGGACGGCCACACCCTTGGCCACCCGGGGCTTCTTCGGCTTGAGGAGGTGGAACTCGATCCGCCGGTTCGCCTCGCGCCCGGCCTCGGTAGCATTGTCGGCGCGCGGATCGGCCTCGCCGAAGCCCCGTGCCACATAGCCGTCCACCGGCAGCCGCCGGCCTTGCAGCGCGGTCAGCACCGCTTCCGCCCGTGCCTGGCTCAGCGCCTGGTTGCCGCCTTCGCTGCCCTGCGAGTCCGTATAGCCCGCGATCTCCATGTCGAGCGCAGGACACCCGGACAGGATCGCAGCCAGCGCGTCGATGGTCTTGCGGCTCTCTCCGTCGATCTCGGCGGAGCCCGGGTCGAAGGAGATCTGCCGCACCGTCATGATCTTGGCCATGTCGGCCACGCATTCCTCGGGACTGGGGAGTGCTGCCTGCGGATCGAACTGCTTGTCGTAGCTCACGTCGACGCGGAACGCCCGGCCCTGCCCGAGCCCCTTGGCCAGCATCTGCGCGATCCGCGCCTTGGCCGTCGTGCTGCCCGTCGTTCCCGTCACGGTCAGGAGGTCGGGCCGCACCGTCAGCGCACCGTCGTGCAGTTCCGCCAGCGCCTGCAGACCGGCCAGAACGTGGACTGGCCAGCCTTCGGGCAGATTCGGGTCGGACCGGGTCGCGGTATAGACCCGGTCGGCGCCGAACTTGGCCTTGGCGAAGCTGTCGACCGTGGTGCGCATCGCATCGTCGCCGAGCCGCCCGCGCAACTGGACCTTGCCCTCGCCGTCGAGGGTTGCCGTGAACTCCACCGGTCCCGCGGGCGATGCCTTGACCTTGTCGGGCATGGTCGCCTGAAGCGAAAAGACCGGCGGCAACTGCGCCTGCAGATCGCCCGCCACGCGGTCGAAGGCGGCCTGTGCCACCTCCGGCCCGGCCAGCAGCGTCACGTCGGCGTCCGAAAACGTCACCGTCCCCGCCCCCATCGCGGCCACCGCACCGATGCCCGCATCGACCGCTTCCGCCCAGGATTGCGTCGGCACGCCGAGCCCGACGGTGCAGGCGATCTTGCCCGCGGCCCCGGCCTTGCTGGCGGCAAGGAGGATCTGCGCGCGCGCCGCATCGCTGTCGGCGGAGCAGACCTCGAACCGCGCGCCGTCCGCGTCCTTCACGAACCGCAGCGCGAACGGCGTCAGCACGGGGCGCGGCGCCGAGATCTCGATCTCCACCTTGAGCCCGTCGGGGGCGGCGCGGGCGAGGTCGCTTTCCAGCACCTTCTTCTCATTTTCGGAGCCGGAAATCGCGGTGATTGCCACGCGGTCCGCCGCGACCGAAATCTTGGCGCGCGGCAACAGCTTCAGCGCCGCAAGCCCGAAGTCGAGCGCCGGGGTCCAGCCCTCGGGCACCGGATAATCCGCCGTCTCCAGCATGTCGGAAACCTGCGCCCCGTCCGACAGTGTCTTCACCCGGTCCGCCAGCACCGCCTCCGCCTCCGCCCCGGGGACCAGCCCGATGAGCGAGATGCCGTCGTCGTTGCGCAGCATCTCCACCGAAAAGCGCGGCGCCTCCACGCCCGCCATCGCCGCCACGCCAAGGTCGTCGCGCACCCGGGCTGCCTGCACCACCGTCTCCACGAGGTTCACGAGACGGAATCGCGCAGCCTCGTTCGGGGCCGTGCCTTCGAGATGGACCTGCAACCCGTCGGTGCGCACGCTGGCCCAGGTGATACCCTGCTCCACCAGCCGGGAGCGGACGGCCGCGGCGGACCGGTCCTCGATCGCGACCGCAGCCCACCATGCGGCGAGCCCCGCAGCCATGGCGGCCAGCAGGATCGCCGCGACCGGGGTGAGATAGCGCCTCAGATGCATGCGTTCCGATTCCCTGCTTTGCGTCGGTGCTTAGGTCCGCGCCCGCCCCGGTGCAATCAAAGGAGCGCCGCTGCGGCGAGAAACAGCGCAGCGATCAGCCCCGCATCCCGGTTCGCCCGAAAAAGCGTGAGGCAAAGCGCCGGGTCCGCCGGATCGAGCCGCGCCCGCTGCCAGCCCAGATGCGCGCCAAACGCCACAACGCCCAGAAGCGCCAGCACCGTCCCCGCAGCACCTGGCAGCAGCGCCAGCCCCACGGCCAGCGCCATCAGCGCGACCGATGCGGCCAGAAAGACCGCGAGCCAGCGCCCGGTGGACTCGTTTCCGAATAGGAGTGCCGTGCTCTTCACGCCGATCATGGCGTCATCCTCCTTGTCCTGATGGGCATAGATCGTGTCATAGAACAGCGTCCAGGCGATCCCCGACAGCCACAGCACGATGGGCGCCGCCGAGATCTGGTTCGCATGGGCGGCCCAGGCCACAAGCGCGCCCCAGTTGAACGCCAGCCCGAGGAACACCTGCGGCCACCAGGTGAACCGCTTGGCGAACGGATAGACCGCGACCAGCGCGAGCGAGGCCACACCCAGCATCACCGCAACCGGGTGAAAGGTCAAAAGGATCGCGCCCGCCACCAGCGCCTGAACCGCCATCCAGACCCCCGCCTGCCGGACCGAGACCTGCCCCGACGGGATCGGCCGGCTTTTGGTGCGCGCGACGCGGCCGTCGATGTCGCGGTCGGTGATATCGTTCCACGTGCAGCCCGCCCCGCGCATGAGGACCGCACCCAGCGTGCAGCCGACGGCGATCCAGATATCCTCCGCCCGGTAGCCCGCGGGGTCCGCCCCGGCGGCGAGCGCCAGTCCCCAGAAACATGGGATCAGCAGCAGCCATGTGCCGATCGGCCGGTCCGCCCGCGACAGGCGCAGATAGGGCCGGGCCGCGTGCGGAGCCCAGCGGTCGACCCAGTTGCCGGGCGGCGCGTCCGCGACCGTGACCTCTGGCGCTTGGCCGTGCCGGATCATAGCGTGGTCCCCATGGCGGATGCAAAGATCAGGCTCCATGTAGATCACCCGCTCGGGCCGGGGCAAGCCGTGCCGCTGAACCGGGATCAGGCGCATTACCTCTTCGCCGTCATGCGGCTCACGCCCGGCGCACCGGTGCTTCTGTTCAACGGGCGCGACGGGGAGTGGCGCGCCTGCGTGGCGGAGGCGGGAAAGCGCGGCGGGATGCTGGTGTGCGAGGCGCAGACCGGACCGCTCCGCCTGCCGCCCGACCTCTGGCTCCTGTTTGCGCCGATCAAGAAGGCGCGGACCGATTTCATCGTGGAAAAGGCGGTGGAGATGGGGGCCGCCCGCATCCTGCCGGTCCAGACCCGCTACACCAACGCCGACCGGATCCGGCAGGACCGCCTGCAGGCCCATGCGGTGGAGGCGGCGGAGCAATGCGGCGGCACCTTCGTGCCGGAGGTGGAGGCGCTCCAGCCGCTCGACGGCGCACTGGACCGCTGGCCCGCGGCGCGTCGGCTGATGTGGTGCGACGAGCATCGGGCCGGGACGATCCACCCGCTGCCCGAAGGTCCGGCCGGTCCGTGGGCGATCCTGATCGGACCCGAAGGCGGTTTCGCCGCGGAGGAGCAGGCCCGGCTGGCAGCACTTCCGGGCGTCCATGCGGCGAGCCTCGGCCCCCGCATCCTGCGCGCGGATACGGCGGCGGTGGCCGCGCTGACGCTCTGGCAGGCGGCCCTCGGGGACTGGCGATGACCGGGGCCGCGCGCCCATGGCCCTGATCCGCGACGACCTGCGCGACACGCTCTGGCGGATGCGGGAGATCATCGGCGCCGCTTGCGTGGCGCTTTTCGGGGCGTGGCTCGTGTGGCTGGGCGGGCTGATCCTCGTGCCGCTCGGGGCGCTGGTGCTGGCGCTTGGTGCGGGCCTCGGGGTCCATGCCTCCCGCCGTATGCGGTTCGCGCAGCCGGGCGAGGCGCCGGGCGTGGTCGAGGTTGTGGAGGGGCAGGTCAGCTTTTTCGGCCCCGCCACGGGGGGCGCTCTGTCGCTGGCGGATCTCACCGAACTCAGGCTGCTGACCGCGAACGGCCGACGCTTCTGGCGGCTCAAGACGTCGGACAATCAGGCCCTGCTGATCCCGGTGGAGGCTTTGGGAGCCGACCGCCTGTTCGACAGCTTTGCCGCACTTCCGGGCCTGCGCACCGATGCGCTTCTGACCGCGCTTGAAAAGCCCGCCCCCGGACGGTCGGAGGCGACCGGCCTCACCACTCTCCCGCAGAGCCGCGTGATCTGGCGCCGCGCCCTCGCGCAGCCTTGACAGCACCCGGCGCGCGCTACAGGTCTGTGCCCCTGATGCCACGCCCCACGCAGGGCCCCCGACCGGAGCTCCGTCCATGTCCATTCCCCAGTCCGGCGGCGGCGAGATCGAGAGCTTCGAGCAGCTCGCGGCTTACATGGCGTCCGGCTGCAAACCCAGGGGCCAGTGGCGCATCGGCACCGAGCACGAGAAGTTCGCCTTCACCACCGCCGACCGCCTGCCGCTGCCCTATGACGGTCCCGCCTCGATCCGCGCGCTGCTGGAGGGGATGCGCGACCGCTTCGGCTGGGCGGAGGTGCGCGAGGGCGATGCGCTGATCGGTCTGGTGAAGGACGGCGCGAACATCAGCCTTGAGCCCGGCGGCCAGTTCGAGCTGTCCGGCGCGCCTCTGGAGTCGGTGATCCAGACCGCGGCGGAATTCGACGCCCATCTGGCGGAGGCGAAGGCGGTGGCCGAGCCGCTGGGGATCGCGTTTCTGGGGATCGGGGCCGCGCCGGACTGGTCCCACGACCAGATGGACCGGATGCCCAAGGGCCGCTACCGTTTGATGACCGACTATATGGGCCATGTCGGCACGCACGGCACGCAGATGATGTACCGGACCTCGACGGTGCAGGTGAACCTCGACTTCGGCTCGGAGGCGGATTTCGTAAAGAAGATGCGCGTCAGCCTCGCGCTTCAACCGGTTGCGACCGCACTCTTCGCCTCCTCGCCGTTCTTCGACGGCGAGCTCAATGGTCACAAGAGCTGGCGCAGCCGGATCTGGCGCGGGCTCGATAACAGCCGCACCGGTATGTTGGCGTTCGCCTTCGAAGACGGGATGGGCTTTCAGGCCTATGTCGACTGGGTGCTCGATGTGCCGATGTATTTCGTCTACCGCGATGGGCGCTACATCAATGCGCTGGGTCAGTCGTTCCGCGATTTCCTGAAGGGCGAGTTGCCCGCCCTGCCCGGTGAGCGCCCGACCCTGTCGGACTGGGCCGACCACATGACGACGGTATTCCCCGAAGCACGCGCCAAGAAATATATCGAGATGCGGGGCGCCGACATGGGCAGCCGCGACTATACCGTAGCGCTGCCGGCGTTCTGGGTCGGGCTGCTCTATGACGATGCGGCACTCGACGCGGCATGGAATCTGGTGCGGGGACTTTCGGCCGACACCCGCGAAGGGCTGCGCGTCGCGGCCTCGGTCGATGCATTGCAGGGCGAAGCGGGCGGCGTGCGGATCGCCGATCTCGCGCAAGCGGCGGTCGGTCTGTCCCACGCGGGTCTCGCCGCGCGCGGGCATGGCGAGGAGGCGCTGCTCGCCCCGCTGGCCCGGAGCCTCAAGTCGGGCGAGACGCAGGCCGACCGCTATCTCGCGCTATACCACGGGCCATGGGCCGGGGATCTGACCCCGATCTATGAGGCCGCCCGGCTCTAGGACGCGTCGCGCTGGTCGGGCATCAGTCCGGGTCGCTCCCCCCCAGCGTCGGTCTTTTTCTCCTCGCGCACCAATCGGGCCGATTTCGGCGGCTCCTTTCCGGCGGGCCAGCCTTCGCGCTGGGCGTTGCGATCGCCGTCCGTCTCCTCGGTCTGGTCGTGCATCAGCATCACCTGCGTTGGATAGGGCGGATCGATGCCTGCGTCTTTCAGCGCATTGGACACCGCGCGGATCACCTGCGCCGAGGTGTGCACCGTCTCGGTCCTGACCGATTTCGTCCACCAGCGCAGACGCACCGTCTTCTGGCTTTCGTCGAGCCCGATGGGCAGCGCTTCCGGTGCGGGATCGGCCTCCACCCCCTCGCAGCCCAGCGCGGCGGTGATCATGACCGCCATCGCCTCGTCCCAGTCGTCGCCGTAGCCGATGCCGATGTCGTATTGCGAGCGGCGGAGCGGGTGCGCGGTATTCACGATCACCGACCGCGTGTAAATATCCGCGTTGGGGATCACCACGCGCCGCCCGTCGTAGGTCTTGAGGATCGTGGCGCGGGTCTCGATATCCTCGACCGTGCCCTCGAACTCCCCCACGACGATCTGATCGCCGACCCGGAACGGCTGGCGGATCAGGATGAGCACACCCGACAGCAGGTTTTGCAGGATGTCCTTGAACGCGAACCCGATCGCCACCGACCCGATGCCGAGACCGGAGACGAGATCGCCCGGTTTCAGCGACGGAAGCACCACCGTGGCGGCCAGAAGGAACCCAAGGATGAGGATCGCCCAGCCGCCCAGCGACGCGCCGACATTGGCGAGCGTCGGCCGTCCGGCATGGCTCACCGATTTGCGGATTGCCATCGCGACAAGCCTGCTGATCGCCCAGAAGACGAGGAACAGCAACAGGGCTGCAACCAGGTTCGGGACCAGCTTGATGCCGCCGTTGATCCAGCCCTGCAGCTTTTCGTAAAGCCCGCCGATGCTCGCGTTGATGTCCGAAAGATTGTCCATGCGCCCCCCGTGCCGAGTGCGGATCTGTGTCGGGGACGGGCTACGGCAAGTCAACCGGCGCCCCGGTCAGCCCTTCCCACCGATCCGCGGCTCGGTTCCCGCCAGCAGCCGCGCGATGTTGGCCCGGTGCCGCCAATAGACGAGGATCGTGAAGATCGCCCCCGCGCCCAGCGCCTCCACCGACCCGAGCACAACCATCCAGAGCATCACCGACCCCGCCGCAACCAGTGCCGCCAGCGAGGAGATGCGCGACACCGCCGCAGCCACCGCCCAGGTGGCGCAGGCCGCAAGCCCCACCGGCCATGCCAGTGCCAGAAGCGTGCCGAACAGCGTCGCGACCCCCTTGCCGCCGCGAAATCCCAGATAGACCGGGTAGATGTGCCCCAGAAACGCCGCCAGGCCCGCAACTTGCGCCGCATCATCCGCCCCGGTGACCGCGCGCGCGACCAGCACCGCGATCGCCCCCGTGCCCGCATCCAGCAAAAGCGTGGCCAGCGCCGCCCCCCGGTTCCCGGTGCGGAGCACGTTGGTCGCCCCGATGTTGCCCGAGCCCACCTTGCGCAGATCGCCCAGCCCCAGCGCCCGCGTGATGACCAGCCCGAACGGAACCGACCCCAGCAGATAGGCCAGCACCGCCACGAGGATGAGCACACCCTGCGGCGTCACAAGATCAGGCATCGCGTGTCTCCTCCGTCCGGGGCCAGACCTTGCGCCCGGCGACGTATGTGGCGACCACCCGACCCTCCATCCGCTGCCCGTCAAAGGGTGTGTTCTTCGATTTCGACTGCAACGTCCAGCGATCCAGTAGAAACGGCGCATCGGGATCGAACAGCACCACATCGGCCGGCGCGCCCAAGGCCATGCGCCCTTGCGGCAGCCCCAGCCTGCGCGCGGGGTTCAGCGACATCGCCCGGAACAGCTGCGGCAGGTCCAGCGCGCCCGCATGATAAAGCCGCATCGCCGCCGGGAGCATCGTCTCCAACCCCACCGCGCCCGAGGCCGCGTCCTCGAACGGCAGGCGCTTGCTCTCCTCGTCGGCGGGTGTGTGCTGGGAGCAGATCACGTCGATCAGGCCTTCGGCCACCGCCTCCACCATCGCCAGCCGGTCATCCTCGGATCGCAGCGGCGGGGTAAGCTTGAAGAAGCTGCGGTAATCACCCACGTCGAACTCGTTCAACGTCAGATGGTGGATCGAGACCCCCGCCGTGATGTCCAGCCCGTTGGCCTTGGCGCGGGCGAGCGCAGGCAGGCTGCGCGCGGTGGTGATCTGGTCGGCGTGGTAGCGCACGCCCGTCATCTCGGCGAGCCCCACGTCGCGGTCGAGGCCGATACGTTCGGCCATGGCGTGCACATGCGGTAGGCCCAGCAGCGAGGCGAACTTGCCCGACGTGGCGGCGGCCCCCCGCGACAGGACCGGCTCCTGCGGATGGCCCACGACCAGCGCGCCGAGGCTCCGGGCATAGGTCAGCGCGCGGGCCAGCACCTTGGTGTCCGTCGCGACATGATCGCCGTCGGTAAAGGCGACAGCACCCGCGTCGAGGAGGAATCCGATCTCCGTCATCTCCGCGCCGAGGCGCCCCTTGGTGAGGGCCGCCATGTGGCGCACGCGCACCGACGCCTCCGCCGCGCGGCGGGTGACGAACTCCAACACCTCCGGCGTGTCGATGGCGGGCATGGTGTCGGGCCGCGCGATGATCGTGGTGACGCCCCCCGCCGCCGCCGCAAGGCCCGCGGAGCGGAAGCTCTCCCGATGCCGCTCCCCCGGCTCGCCGATCTTGACGCCCCAGTCGACGATGCCGGGCGCGAGGCAGAGACCGCGGCAGTCGATGATGGTGGCGCCCTTGGGGGAGGAGGCCACGTCCATCGCCGCGATGACGCCGTGGTCGAGGACGAGGCTGCCGGGGCGGACCTCGCAGGCCTCGGGGTCGATCAGGCGGGCGTTGGTGAGGTGGAGGGTCATCAGCTTGATACCGACTTTGTGAAACCGCCTAAAACTCCTCCGACAAAATCGCCCATCCCTGCCAGACCACCATGCTTGGAATTGATATTGTGGACAGCCTCGCGTAGCGTCAGGTTAGCGGATATCTCAATGGAAAGAAGTTGAAAGCCTTTTGACGTTAGAATTAGCTCATGAACATAAAAGTGGCCGTTTCCATCCCCTTTTCGATCTCCCTTTCTCCTGACAACAGCTTCAGACAGCAACCATTCGATCAAGGCTTCAAATAGATTACAATCTTCATGGGATGGACTTTCTCCGAAGAAGTGCCTGGGCGAAACAATTTCAGGCGATACACCGTTTAGCTCCAATCTGAACACCAGCTTGGAGATGAGTGAAACTGATCGCTCCAGATTGCTCACACCATCACCCCCGCCGCATTCGCCTCGCGCTCCGCCCGGAGGTTCCGCGCCAGCAGATCCATGCAGGCCATTCGCACCGCGACCCCCATCTCCACCTGCTCCTGGATCACCGATCTGTTGATGTCGTCCGCCAGCTCCCCGTCGATCTCCACCCCGCGGTTCATCGGGCCGGGGTGCATCACGATGGCGTCTGGCTTGGCGTGGGACAGCTTCTCCGCATCCAGCCCGTAGCGGTGGTAATATTCTCGCTCGGAGGGCACGAAGCCGCCGTCCATCCGCTCGCGCTGGAGGCGGAGCATCATCACCACGTCGGCGCCTTCGAGCCCTTCGCGCATGTCATCGAAGACCTCGCAGCCGAACGCCTCCACGCCCGGCGGCATCAGCGTGGGCGGTGCGATCAGGCGGATGCGATTCTCCATCTTGCCCAGCAGGATCAGGTTCGACCGCGCAACCCGGCTGTGCGCGATGTCGCCGCAGATCGCGACCGTCAGACGTTGCAGCCGCCCCTTCGCGCGCCGGATCGTCAGCGCGTCCAGAAGCGCCTGCGTCGGATGCTCATGCCGCCCGTCGCCTGCGTTGAGCACGGCGCAATTCACTTTCTCCGCCAGCAGGTTCACCGCACCCGACGCGCCATGCCGGACCACAAGCAGATCGGGGTGCATGGCATTAAGCGTCAGCGCCGTGTCGATCAGCGTCTCGCCCTTCTTCACGCTCGACTGCGCCACGCTCATGTTCATCACGTCCGCACCGAGCCGCTTTCCCGCCAGCTCGAACGAGGCCTGCGTCCGGGTCGAGGCCTCGAAGAACATGTTGATCTGCGTCATCCCCGCCAGCGCGTCGGATTTCTTTATCGAGCGACGGTTGAGGTCGACATAGGTGTCGGAGAGATTGAGGACGGTGCGGATATCCTCGGGCGACAGGGGCTGGATGCCGAGCAGATGCCGCGCCCGAAAGGCCATGTCCCGCGTCTCCCCCGCCTCGTCGGTCCCGTGGTCCGCTTATGGCAAGGCGGGACGCGTGGGGCAATGCTCGTCGCGCGGCCACCTTGTCGCGCGGCGCGGCGCGGCCTACTCTGACGCGATGGGACAGGAACCGGATGCCTTCGACCGTAATGCCGCCCTCGCGGCGTTGGCGTGGCAGGTCGATCTGGGCGTGACAGAGGCGATATCGGAGACGGCCCTCAACCGCTACGCCCTGCCCGACAAGGTGGCCGCCCCGGCAAAACCCGCGCCTGCGCCCTCCCCCTCCCTGCCCGCCGACCCGGTTGCAGAGGCGGAGACCCGCGCCGCCGCTGCCACAACCCTTCCTGCCCTCCGCGAGGCGATCGCGGCCTTCGCGTGGTGTGACCTGCGTAAAGGCGCGCGCAATCTTGTCTTTAACGAGGGCGATCCGGGCGCCCCCCTGATGATTGTCGGCGGCGCACCGGGGCGTGAGGAGGATGCCGCCGGGCGTCCCTTCGCGGGGGCCGAGGGCGCGCTGCTGGACCGGATGCTCGCCGCCATCGGACGCGCCCGGGGTGCGAGCGACCCACGCGAAGCCGCCTACCTGATCCCCGCACTCCCCTGGCGTCCGCCCGCCGACCGGGAGCCCACGGCGGAGGAGACGGCGATGCTGCGCCCCTTCCTGCTGCGTCACATTGCGCTGAAGCGCCCGATTGCGGTGATCGCGATGGGCAACACGGCGCTCGCCGCGTTGCTGGACCGGCGCGGCATCCAGCGGCTGCGCGGCGCGTGGCTGGAGAGTGCGGGCGTCCCCGTGATGCCGATGCTCTCCCCGGCGCATCTTCTGCGCACCCCCCTTGCCAAGCGGGAGGCGTGGACCGATCTACAGGCGGTCAGGGCGCGCCTTTCCTGATCCTCACCCTCGGTCCCGCCATGCCCCTCGATCCCGCCAGAGAGTTCCTGCCCGTGCGGATTGCGGTGCTCACCGTGTCGGACAGCCGCACATCCGCGGACGATCGGTCCGGGGACACATTGGTCCAGCGGCTGACGGACGCGGGCCATTCCCTCGCCGCCCGCGCCATCGTGCAGGACGACCGCCGGGCCATCGCGGACAGGCTGGGGGCGTGGTGCGACGACGCGGGGATCGACGTGATCCTGTCGACCGGCGGCACCGGCCTCACCGGGCGCGACGTGACCATCGAGGCGCATCGCGACGTCTATGAAAAGGAGATCGAGGCTTTCGGCACTGTCTTCACTCATATCTCGATGGCCAAGATCGGCACCTCGGCGGTGCAGAGCCGGGCCACCGGGGGCGTCGCGCGGGGCACCTACCTCTTTGCACTCCCCGGCAGTCCCGGTGCTTGCCGCGATGCGTGGGACGAGATCCTGCGCTGGCAGCTCGACTATCGCCACCGGCCCTGCAACTTCGTGGAGATCATGCCGCGGCTGGACGAGCATCTGCGACGCAAATGACCTTTTGGGGCCGTGATCGACGGAATATCGCACGCGCGGCGTTCGTCACGATAGCAACCGGGCCGCATCGGCCCATATGGTTGCAGATCCTCGCCACGCGACGACGACCGACGCCCCCTTGAAGGACGCCCCCATGCAGGACCGCGCCTGATGCGCTTTTTCAGACGCTCCCTCGTCGGCCTGATGCTGACGGCGCTGACCATCGGCCTGCTGGCCGTCGCGGGCCAGATCGTGGCCAGCGCCATCGCGACGCGCATGGCGGGAGGCAAGCCGCCGCCGCCCGCGCGCGAACGGATCTTCACCGCCAACGTCGTGACCGCGAAGGCCGCCGCCGTCGCCCCGATCCTGAGCGCGTTCGGGGAAATCCGGTCCAGCCGGACGCTGGAGCTGCGAAGCCCGCGTGCCGGCACCGTGAAGGCGCTGGCACCGACCTTTCAGGACGGCGGCCATGTAACGGCGGGCGATCTGCTGATGACGCTGGATCCCGCCGACGCGACGGCGGTGCGCGATATAGCGCAAGCTGACATGGGCCGTGCGGAGGCGGAGGCGCGCGACGCCGACCGGGGCCTCCTGCTCGCACGCGACGATCTGGCTGCGGCCGAGGCGCAGGCGGCGCTGCGAGAGCAGGCGCTGCAACGCCAGCGCGACCTCAAGACCCGTCGCGTCGGATCGGACGCGGGCGTGGAGACGGCGGCGCTCGCCGCATCGGTCGCGGACCAGTCGGTGCTGTCGCGGCGCGCCGCCCTCGATGCGGCAGCGGCGCGCGTCGATCAGGCCGCCACCGCCATTGCCCGACAATCCATCACGCTGGCGGAGGCGGAACGGGCGTTGCGCGAAACGCGGCTCTATGCGGCCTTCGACGGCACGCTCTCGGCGGTGTCGGTGGTCGCGGGCCGGATTCTGTCGGCGAACGAACGGATCGGCGATCTGATCGACCCAGCGGCACTTGAGGTGTCGTTCCGCCTGTCGACCGCGCAATACACCCGGTTGATCGACGCGGACGGCGCGCTTCTGCCCACCGGGCTCACCGTCTCGCTGGAGGTGGCGGGGGCGCAGATCGCGGCGCGCGGCACGCTTGATCGGGTCAGCGCATCGGTGGAGGCGGGGCAGACCGGGCGGCTCGTCTATGCCACGCTCGACCGCGCGGCAGGCTTTCGCCCCGGCGATTTCGTGACCGTCCGGGTGGAGGAGCCGGAGATGCAGAACGTCGTGACCCTGCCCGGCACGGCGCTCGGGTCCGACAACACGCTGCTCGCGGTCGGACCGGAGGAACGGCTGGAGGCGATCCCCACCACGCTCCTGCGGCGCCAGTCCGACAGCGTCATCGTGGCCGCGGAGGGCGTTGCGGGGCGGGACGTGGTGGCCGTCCGCACGCCACTGCTGGGCACCGGCATCCGCATCAAGCCGGTGCGCCCCGAACCCCGCAGCCCCGCCGATGGCGCGGAAGAAACGGCCCGCATGGTCGACCTGACGCCGGAACGCCGCGCGAGCCTCGTGGCATACGTGGAGGGCAACGCCGGCATGCCGCCCGACGCCAAGGCCCGGATCCTCGCGCAACTGGCGGAGCCTCAGGTGCCGGAACAGGTCGTGACAAGGCTCGAACAGCGGATGGGCGGATGACCCGGCGTCCCGCCCCCGGCAGAGGGGACTGAGGCCATGTCGCGCACGCCTTCAGGCATGCTGTCCTATTTCACCCGGCACCGGACGCTGTCGAACCTCGTCCTTCTGGTGATGATCGTGGCGGGAATCGCCGCGACCACCCGGATCCGCGCGCAGTTCTTCCCGGATGTGGAGATAGCGGAGGTCACCGTGTCCGTCCGGTGGCCGGGTGCGGGGGCGGAGGATGTGGACCGCGCCATCGTGCAGGTCATGGAGCCCTCGCTCCTGACCATCGACGGGGTGACGGACACGCATGCCTATGCCTCCGAAGGGCGCGCGTCGATCACGCTGGAGTTCGAGCCGGGCTTCGATCTCACCCGCGCGTCGGAGGAGGTGCAGACGGCGGTCGATGCCGTGACGACCCTGCCGAAGGAGGTCGACCCGCCCGAGGTCCGGCGCGGCGCGTGGCGCGACCGGGTGACGGACGTGGTGATCGCGGGCCCCGTCTCCATCGACCAGCTGGGCCGGTTCGCCGACGATCTGGTCCGCAGGCTCTACGCACAAGGCATCACCCGCACCTCGATCCGGGGCCTCGCGGCACCGAAAACGGTGGTCGAGGTGCCGTCGGCGAACCTCATCCGCTACGACATCACGATGGCCGATATCGCGACCGCCATCGCCGCCGAGGTGCAGAGCGCGCCGGCCGGCGATGTCTCCAATGGCGCGTCGCGGGTCCGCACCGGGACTGAGCGACGCAGCGCGGAGGATATTGCCGCCCTCACCCTGCGGCTCGGGGGGGACGGCACGCGCCTGACCATCGGTGACGTGGCGACCGTCCGGGTGGAGACGGCCGACCGGTCGGAGGCACGATTCGTCGGCCCCGATCCCGCCATGACCGTCCGGGTCAACCGGAACGCCACCGGCGACGCGATCCGCATGCAGGCGGAAGTGCAGGACGTCGTGACCCGGATGCAGAGCGTCCTGCCGCCGAAGGTCACGCTGCAGCTTGCCCATGCGCGGGCGGAGCTGATCTCCGGCCGCCTGCGGCTTTTGCTCACCAACGCGGCACAAGGGCTGGTGCTGGTGGTGGGGCTCCTGTTCCTGTTTCTCAACGCGCGCACCGCACTCTGGGTCGCGGCGGGGATCCCGGTCTCCATGCTGGCGGCCATCGCGGTGATGTATGCCTTCGGCCTCACGCTCAACATGATCTCGCTCTTCGCGCTCATCATCACGCTGGGGATCGTGGTCGACGATGCCATCGTGGTGGGCGAGCATACCGACTTTCGCGCCAAGGTGCTGGGCGAGACGCCGGTCGTCGCGGCCGAGCGCGCGGCCCAGCGGATGTGGATGCCGGTCGTCGCCTCCACCGTCACCACCGTGATCGCGTTTGCGGGCCTCGTCGCCATCGGGGGGCGGTTCGGCTCCCTCATCTCCGACATCCCGTTTACCGTGATCGCAGTGCTGGTGGCGAGCCTTGTCGAGTGTTTCCTGATCCTGCCGAGCCATATGAAGCACGCGCTCGACACCACGCCGGGCGGTAAATGGTATGACTGGCCGTCGCGCCGGATGAACCGCGGTCTTGACTGGCTGACCCGGCGGGTGATCCGGCCCGCCGTCGCGGGGGCGATCACGGCGCGGTTTCCGGTCATTGCGCTTGCGATCCTTCTGCTGATGAGCCAGATCGCGCAGGTGGTGTCGGGCGCCCTGCCCTTCCGCTTTTTCAACGCGCCGGAGCAGAGCACCGTCTCGGGCAATTTCGCCATGCTGCCGGGGGCGCGGCGCGACGATACGATGGCCATGATGCACGAGGTGCAGCGCGCGACCGATGCCGTATCCGCCGCCTTCACCGCGAAATATGGCGCCCCTCCCGGCACCTTCACCATGGCGCAGATCGGCGGCAGTTCGGGGCGCGGGCTCGCCAGCGCCGACACCAAGGATGCCGACCAGCTCGGCGGGATCTCGGTCGAGCTGTCGGACCCCGACACGCGGAGCTGGACCGCATCGGATTACGTCGAGGCGCTGCAGGCCGAGATCCGCCCCACGCCGCTGCTGGAGGAGCTGAGTTTTCGCGGCGGGCACTACGGCCCCGGCGGCGACGCGCTGTCAGTCGACCTCTCCGGCGCGGATGCCGACGTGCTGAAGGCCGCGGCCGAGGCGTTGAAGACCGAGCTTTCGACCTTCCCCGAAGCGTCCGGGCTGGAGGACAGCCTCGCCTACGACAAGGAGGAGCTGATCCTGTCGCTCACCCCGCAGGGTCAGGCGCTGGGATTTTCCGTCGATGCGCTCAGCCGGGCCTTGCGCGACCGGCTGAACGGGATCGAAGCCGCGACCTACCCCGATGGCTTGCGCTCCGCCACGATCCGGGTGGAGGTGCCAGACGGCGAACTGACGGCCGATTTCCTCGATTCGGTGCAGTTGAAGGGCACGAGCGGCACCTACGTCCCGCTGGCCGACCTCGTGACGGTCGAACGTCGGACAGGCTTTTCCACCATCCGGCGCGAGAACGGTCTGCGCATCGTGTCCGTGACCGGCGATCTGGCGGAGGACGATCCCGCCCGCGCCGAGGCGATACAGGCGGCACTGGCGACCCGGATCCTGCCGAAGCTGGAGCGCGACTACGGCATCACCACCCGCCAGTCGGGACTGGCCGAGCAGCAGGCGGAGTTTCTGGGCGACGCGCAACTGGGCCTGATCTTCTGCCTTCTGGGCATCTACATGATCCTGGCTTGGGTGTTCTCGAGCTGGACCCGCCCCGTCGTTGTGATGGTGGTGATCCCGTTCGGGCTTATCGGCGCGATCTGGGGGCATGCATGGTGGGGGGTGCCGCTCTCGATGTTCTCCATCGTGGGGATGATCGGGATGACCGGGATCATCATCAACGACTCGATCGTCCTCGTCTCCACCATCGACGAATATGCGGAAAAGCGCGGGCTAGTGCCCGCCATCGTGGACGGCGTGTGCGACCGGTTCCGCCCCGTGATGCTGACCACGGCGACCACCGTCCTCGGTCTGGCGCCGCTCCTCTACGAGGGGTCGAGCCAGGCGGAGTTCCTGCGCCCGACGGTTATCACGCTCTGCTACGGGCTGGGGTTCGGGCTGATCCTCGTCCTGCTTCTGGTGCCGGCGGTGCTGGCCGTTCAGACCGATATCGCCCGCCAGATCGGCGCTCTGCGCTTTGCGGTGGGGGCTCGAAGCCCCCGCGCGCGCCGCGCGAGGGCGATTCTGGGGGCGACGGCACTGGCCCTCGCGGGGGCCTTCGCCGCCACTCTGGGCGCGGCGCTGGTGACGGGGCAGCTTCCCCTCCCGCTTCGCGCGCTGTCGGGCACGGAGGCCCCGCTCGCCGCGGCGCTCCTGCTCTTCGTTGCAGGAACAGTCTTTGTCACGCTTGTCGCCTACGCCGCCGCGCTAGTCCTGTTGCCCGGATCGATTCGCCGCGGGCGGTCTAGCCCTTAAGCGCGACTGAAAAGTGCGCGCGCCCTGCTGGACGCTCGACCCCATGCCGAAAAACCTACCAGCCCTCCCAGCAGGGTCACGAGGGCAAGGGGCAATGGAACCGGAGACACTGTGATATGGTAGGTCGTGCTTCCTGGCCGGGGACCATATCCGTAAAGGAACGACTCGAAAGTAACGAGCCTGGGAAACGTATTTAGTGCCGCATCACCGACGCATCCGAACTGATTGAAGCCATAGAAGACGTCGAATCCGTTCTTGTATATCCTGTGAATGGCGTCATCGAACCCCATGAAGCCACTTTCGGTCTTGGTCGGATATGCAAAAACGTCCAGCGGAAATCCGACCCCGGTCCTTTCCTTATAGCGGAAGGAGATCCGCGTATCCTCCTCGATCAGGGATGGCAGATATGTACTCTGGTCGCTGGAGAGGTCGCCATACGAGTGCCGGAATTGGAGGTCAAAGCTCGTCCCCTTCAAAAATGGAACATACGGCTGATACACGCCGTCTCGCGTCAAGGTCTCCGAAAACGGCAGCTGCCCCGAATTATCAGAGTTGAACTCGTAGATATAAGGCGCGGCCTGTGCGCCGATTGGCGCCAACAGTCCGATAGCCAGCAGACACGGTTTGATCACATTCATCCCAGAGACCTCCAAAGGTTGCACGAGGGTCACGTAAGGCGCATCGCACCGGACAATCAAGCGATTGTGATCCTCGCTAGTCCGGGAATAACATCCCCATCAGATCGCTCCCCGGTTCCTCCAACGCGTCCAGCACGTCGTAGTGATGCCGCCCCGGCGCCACCGTCCAAGGGCAGTCCCATGCCTCCGCCAGAAGCCGGGCGTGCCAGAGGAAGGCGGGACGCTCCTGCCCGCCGACCCAGATATGCGCGGCGATCCCCGGCTGCAGGGCCAGACGCGCAGGGCTTTCGTCCGCGATCTCGGCGACGTCGAGCCGCAGGTCCGTCTGCATCGCCGTCTCTGCCAGAGGTGCCAGATCGGCGATCGGAGAGATCGGGACCACGCGCACGACCCGTCCCATATCCATGTCCGCGCAGCCCATCCGTGCGGCCAGATGCCCGCCCGCGGAATGGCCCGTAACGACCACCGGACCGGGCACCAGCGCCGCCGCTGCGTGCACCGCCGCCGCGACCTCGCGCACGATCGCGCCAATGCGGGCTGCCGGGGCCAACGTGTAGCCCGGCATCGCACAGGCCCAGCCCCGCGCCAGCGCGCCCGCCGCCAGATGCGACCAGAGCGAGCGATCGGTCTCCATCCAGTAGCCGCCATGCACGAACACCATCAGGCCAGCGGGCGTCCCCTCAGGCCAGAAGAGGTCGAACGCCTGCCGCGCGCCGGGGCCGTAAGCGCGGCCGAGATCCGCCCGCGACCCGAGGCTTGCACGGAACGCAGCGGCCTTTTGTGCCCAGAGGGCGGGCAGCGCCTCCGACCCCGGGATGAAGGCGCTGTTGGCGTAGGCGCGGTCCATATTCATCGCACGTCTCCTCTGCTGGACTTTGCGCCCGACCCGTGGTCCAGATGCCCCATACCCATATGAGGGAGGCTCCCATGCTCGACACCGTGACCAATCTGCGCGCCATGCTCAAGGACGCATCGCTGCTCGCCACCAAGGCCTATGTCGCAGGCGAATGGGTCGATGCGGACGACGGCACCACGTTCGCTGTGGTCAACCCCGCCCGCGGCGACACGATCTGCGAGGTTCCAGATCTGGGACGGGCCGAGACCGCGCGCGCCATCGCGGCGGCGGCGGAGGCGATGAAGGCCTGGGCCGCCCGTCCCGCAAAGGAGCGCGCCACCCTGATGCGGGCCTGGTTCGACCTGATGATGGCAAACCAGGACGACCTCGCCATGATCCTCACCGCTGAGATGGGCAAACCGCTCGCCGAGGCGAAGGGAGAGATCGCCTACGGCGCGTCCTTCATCGAATGGTTCGGCGAAGAGGCCAAGCGCATCTATGGCGAGACGATCCCCGGCCACATGGCCGACAAGCGCATCACCGTCATCAAGCAACCGATCGGCGTCGTGGGCTCGATCACGCCGTGGAACTTCCCCACCGCGATGATCACCCGAAAATGCGCGCCGGCGCTTGCTGCCGGTTGCGGCTTCGTCGCACGCCCGGCGGCGGAGACGCCGCTTTCGGCGCTGGCGCTGGCCGTTCTGGCGGACCGGGCGGGACTGCCCAAGGGCATCTTCTCGGTCATCACGTCGAAAAAATCCTCCGACATCGGCAAGGAATTCTGCGAAAATCCGACTGTCCGCAAACTGACCTTCACCGGCTCCACCGAGGTCGGACGCATCCTGCTGCGCCAGGCGGCCGATCAGGTGATGAAATGCTCGATGGAGCTGGGCGGCAACGCGCCCTTCATCGTGTTCGACGATGCCGACCTCGACGCGGCGGTCACGGGGGCGATGGCCTGCAAGTTCCGCAACAACGGTCAGACCTGCGTCTGCGCGAACCGGATCTACGTGCAGGCCGGGGTCTTCGACGCCTTCACCGAAAAGCTGAAAGCGGCGCTGGCCAAGACCAGTGTGGGCGACGGGCTGACCGAAAAGGTGGAGTTCGGCCCCCTCATCAACATGGACGCGGTGGAGAAGGTGGAGGAGCATATCGCCAACGCGACGGCGCAGGGCGCGACGCTCGTCACCGGCGGCAAGCGGCACGATCTGGGCGGCACGTTCTTCCAGCCGACGATCCTCACCGGCGTCACGCGAGACATGAAGGTGGCGCAGGAGGAAACGTTTGGCCCGATGGCGCCGCTGTTCCGGTTCGAGACCGAGGCCGAGGTGATCGAAAAGGCCAACGACACGATCTTCGGCCTCGCCGCCTACTTCTACGCGCGCGATATCGGCCGGGTGACGCGGGTGCAGGAGGCGCTCGAATACGGAATCGTCGGCGTGAACACGGGCATCATTTCGACCGAGGTAGCCCCCTTTGGCGGCGTGAAGCAGTCCGGCCTCGGGCGCGAAGGCTCCCGCCACGGGATCGAGGACTATCTGGAGATGAAATACATCTGCCTGTCGGTCTGAGGGCCGTCCCCGAACGCAGGAGGGGGCGGCTCTCGCCACCCCCTCCGGTCATGTCGTCTCAGCGTCCGATCAGGCAAGCGCCAGATTTGTCGCCGATTCGCGGCCGTCACGGCCGGTTTCGATGTCGAACGTCACGGCCTGACCGTCGTCGAGCTGGCGGATGCCCGCACGCTCCAGCGCCGAGATGTGAACGAATACGTCGCGGTTGCCGCCAGCGGGGGCAATAAAGCCGAAGCCCTTGGTGGCGTTGAACCATTTCACGGTGCCATTGGCCATCGTGAGATCTCCTGTCTTGTCTCGCTGCCCGCATGGGTGCGGCAGCCCGGCTCAGTCGTATCCAGATCGAATTGCTGCATGCCGTGAGGAAACAGACGGTCGAAAAAGAAAGCATCGCGGAGGTCACCTAGCTGTGTCTGGGCGAAAAAGCAACCCCGCGCCGTTAACCTTTGCATTGGGTGCTGCGGGACAGGCTTGAACAGGCGCGCAGGTTCCCTGAATCTTCCGGCCACTCCGTCAACCCATGGTTCTCAGCAAGCGCCGGATGTCGCCGATCCGGGGCGGCAATTTCGGCGGCATCCGGCGCGGTCGGGGGAGTCACACGGATGGTGCTTGCGCGACCCCGCGCGCGTCCTCTCTACCTCCGCCTGATCAGAAGGGAACAAGCGTGCAGGACATCATCGAGGCGATTATCCACAAGGCTCCGGTCCTCGATCTGACCGTCCATGTCGGCCGGAGCGCGCTGTGCCTTGGCGACCGGGTGGACCTGCATCTGCTCGCGGACGGGCGCGTGGGCGTTGTCTGCAAGGTCCGGCGGCGCGGCTTTCTGTTCACGCGCCTCGCCGCGCGCCAGATCGGGGTGCTGGGGCGCCGGGCCTCGGAGATCGTCGCACCGGCGCTGGAGCGGGGGGAGGCGCTGCGTGTTCGGATCGTCGGCCTCACGCCGGAACATCTGGCATCCGACGGTCGTGCCGACGTCGGGATTTCGGTGTTCGGCAACCCGCGCCTACGCATCGCCCACGCCATCCCGGCAGAGGGCATGCCGGATGCCCCGGATGCGGCCGACACCTGAGCATCGAACAAGAAAAAAGGCCCCGCGCAAGGCGGAGCCTCCGAAACCGGTATCGAATCGGTTCAGGCCGCCGACTGCGCCTTGGCCAGATCCTTCTTGATCTTCAGCGCCTTCGGCGACAAATCCGTATCGCTCGCCTTGGCGAGGAACGCGTCGAGCCCGCCACGGTGATCCACCGTGCGCAGGGCCGAGGCAGAGATACGGAGCTTGAAGGACAGCCCCAGACCGTCGGAGATCAGCGTCACGTCGTTGAGGTTAGGCAGAAACCGCCGACGTGATTTGTTGTTGGCATGGCTGACCCTGTTACCGGTCATCGGACCCTTGCCGCTCAATTCGCAGACACGCGACATCGCTACATTCCTTGGCTCTGGCACCCCCGGCGGACCGTGCGGGCACCCATCAAACGCGCGGCACACCGCACGGGCGGCGCCACTTCTCCGCACCGTTCCTAGGGGGAATCGCTTTGGCCGTCAAGCGCCGACGCCGGCCTGAGGCAGCACCTGCACCGCGTCGATCTGCCAGCCGTCGGGCGTCTCGATCATCTTGTAATCCAGCACGTGTGAGGCCCCCGACCCATCCGTCACCAGCACCCGCTGCCAGAGGTCGCCCGCCACGGTGCGCAACTCCAGCATCCGGACCGAGCCGGGCTTCCAGACCATCGGATAGCCCTGACGCACCATCGCACCGAAGTTCTGCGCGCTCCCGAAGAGCCGGTGAATGGTGGGCGACGCATAGCTGAACGCCCGGTCAACGTCGCCCGCCCCGAAGGCCTGGAACTGGTTGCGGATGGTGGCTTGGATATCAGGCTCGGACGCGGTCTGAGCGGCTCCCGGCAGAGCCATCGCGGCGGTGAGGAACATGGCGGAAAGCGTCAGGCGCATGATTGGGATCCTCGCTTGTGCAGGAACCCCGAACGTAGCGCGAAAATGGTGCAGGCCATGTCAATTTTCGGGGAGCGGCGCCGGGCGCACCAGATCCCCCGCCAGCGCGCGGTCGATCAGCGCGACCGTCTCCTCCACCCCGTAGAGCGCCACGAACCCGCCGAAGCGCGGGCCTTCGGAGGTGCCCAGCAGCACCTCGTAGAGCGCCCGGAACCAGTCGCGGAGCGGCTCGAACCCATGCGCCTTGCCGACGGCGAAGACCATGGATTGCAGCGCCTCGCCTTCGCGCGGGCCGTCCCATTCGGCAAGCCTTGCGCGCAGATCCTCGATGGCCGCGCGCTCGGGATTGGACGGCAGACGGAATACGCGCGTCGGGGCGACGAAATCCGAAAAATAGCGCAGCGCGAAGCCTGCGGCGGCATCCAGATCGGGATGCGTTTCGGGGGAAGCCTCGGGCGCATAGCGGCGGATGAACCCCCATAGGCCCGCCTTGTCCTTCGCACCCGCCACGCTTGCGAGGTTGAGGAGCATCGCAAACGGCACCACCATCCGACTGTCGGGCGGCGCGCCGCCGTGGATATGCCACACGGGGTTCGCCACCTGCTGCTCCGGCGTCTGGTCGGGATAGGCCCGCAGCTGCTGGTGGTATTCGTCCACCGCCTTCGGGATCACGTCGAAATGCATCCGCTTTGCGGTCTTGGGCTTGGCATACATGAAATAGGACAGGCTCTCCGTCGCCGCATAGGCCAGCCATTCGTCGATGGTGAGGCCGTTGCCCTTGGATTTGGAGATCTTCTGCCCGCCCTCGTCGAGGAACAGCTCGTAGGTCATGTGGTTGGGCTTGCGGCCGCCCAGCACCTCGCAGATGCCATCGTAGATCGGTGTGTTGGTGGAATGGTCCTTGCCATACATCTCGAAATCGACGCCGAGGGCGGCCCAGCGCGCGCCGAAATCGGGCTTCCATTGCAGCTTCACATGCCCGCCGGTCACCGGCAGCGTCCATTCGCGGCCCGTCTCGTCGTCGAATGTGATGGTGCCGTCGCGACCGTTCACCTCCTTCATCGGCACGTAGAGCACGCGGCCGGTTTCGGGGTGGATCGGCAGGAACGCGGAATAGGTCTGCTGGCGCTCTTCGCGCAGGCTTGCAAGCATGATCGCCATCACCGCGTCGTAGCGTTCGGCGCAGAGCCTCAGCGTGTCGTCGAATGCGCCAGAGCGGTAGAATTCGGTCGCGGAGATGAACTCGTATTCGAACCCGAACGTATCGAGGAACCGGCGCAGCATCGCATTGTTGTGCGCGCCGAAACTCTCGTGCGTGCCGAACGGGTCGGGGACGGAGGTGAGCGGCCTCTGGAGGTTCTCGTGCAGCATCGCCTGCTGCGGCACGTTGTCGGGCACCTTGCGCATCCCGTCCACGTCGTCGGAAAAGCAGATCAGCCGCGTGGGAATGTCGGAGATCACCTCGAACGCGCGGCGGATCATGGTGGTGCGCGCGACCTCGCCGAAGGTGCCGATATGGGGCAGGCCGGAGGGGCCGTAGCCCGTCTCGAACAGGATATGCCCTTTGGCGGGGGGGGCTTTCTCGTAGCGTTTGAGGATCGCGCGGGCCTCCTCGAAGGGCCAGGCCTTGGATTTCATCGCCGCATCGCGCAGGGCTGACATGTTGGATCCTCTCCGTCGAAGGCCGGGCGACGCCTCTCCTATTGCCGGGGCGGGCTTGCGTCAATAATCTGGCGGCTTGCCCATTGCACCCCGAAAGGACCGCCCATGTCAGCCGACCTCTCCCCACAGGATGCGCTGGTGGCCGTGATGGTCGCCGTCTCCGCCTCGGACGAACATCTGCGGACGTCCGAACTGGTGACCATCCAGAGCATCGTGAACCATCTGCCGGTGTTTCGCGATTATGACGAGTCGCGCTTTCGCGCAATCAGCCGGATCGTGTTCGACCTCTTCGCCGACGAGGACGGGCTCGACGCGTTCTTCGCGCTGGTGCGCAAGAACCTGCCCGTAAGGCTGCATGAAACAGCCTATGCGATGGCCTGCGACGTGGCGGCGGCGGACGGCAAGCTGGGCGAGGCGGAACTCAGGATGTTGCAGGAGATCAGGGACGAACTGCCGATCGACCGGCTCCATGCCGCCGCGATCGAACGCGGGGCGCGGGCGCGGCATCTGACGCTCTAGACGCGCGCGCCGGGGGACAGGTCGGGGACGAGCACGGGACCGGGGCGCCGCTTCATCGGATGGGAGATGTCCGCCTTTGGGTGCACCGCATCGAAGGCGTGTCGCCGGATCGAGGAAATCTTGGGGACGCGCAGGCTCGCAAGCTCGGCCGCCATCTCGTCGATCTGACCGGCCTGCACCGCGCAGAGCCGCTCGCTGTCCGCCAGTGCGCTCGCAAGCCAGGTGCGGTCGGCGATCATCAGCGCCCGCTCCTCCGCGCCGAGGCTGCGGCGCACCGCGACCGCCCATCCGAGCGCGAAGGACAGGGTCACGATCAACGCCAGCACGAGGAGGGGGCCTGCGTCGAGCGTGGCGATATCTGTCATCCCTCAAGTCTCCCGCATGGCTGCGGTCCCGAATCGGTCCGCAGCGCCAGACCCAAGACATTCACCCCGCCGCCCGTCCGATCCAGCGACAAGCGCGTGATCGCGCGCCTGCCAGCCGCTTTCCGCCGATCGCGCCGGAAGTCCGCTCAACCCTCAGGTGTAGAGCCCGGCCCAGCGGGAAATCAGCCGCCCCTGCATGGCGCGCGCCCGGCCGATCCACGCGCGGCTTCCGGCCGGACGCTCGCGCTCCGCCATCGGCAGGCCGTCGCGGCGTTTGGTGTCGGCGCAGAAGATCGCGAAGGTCAGCTCCGTGCCCGACGGCGGCTGGATGTAGCCCGCAAGCGAGGACACGAAGTTGAGCGTCCCGGTCTTGGCGCAGATCTTTACCGGGCTTTTGACCGGATTGCCGGTGCCGTCGCGCATCGCATAGTCCTTCATGATCTCCGGCAGGGCCGTGCCGCGCGCCGCCCGCAGGGTCCGCACCAGCTGCGAGGCCGCGATCCGGCTGTCGCCCGCAAGCCCCGAATGATCGGTGAACCGGGAGGCAATTGCATAGCGTGCGGCGGCCCAGTCGGTCATCGCCTGCCCCGAGGCCATGAGCGAGCCTTGGCCCGAGGATGCGAGGCCCACCGCCTCCGCCGTGAGGTTCGTCGAGTATTTCAGCATCTCGCGCAAAACGTCCGTCAGCGCGTCGCTGCGGGTTTCCGCCAGCACCGCCCCGTCGGGGCGCGTGCCGATCAGGCGCACCGGCGGCAGGCGCAGCCCCTGCGCGGCCATCAGCGTGGCAAAGACGCCGGCGCAATAATCCTCGGAATGGCGCACCGGCAACCAGCGGCTGCCGCGCGCACCCAACGCCTTGGTGGATACAGTCCAGAGATCGCGACCATCGCCCTGTGCATAGGCAAAGAGCGGCCGGTCGCGGTCCACCGGGGTCACGCTGGTCATCGCCACCGGCGGGGCGAACCGTTTGCCGCGCGCATCGAGGCTGGTCCGGTAGCCCGCACTTGTCCGCGCCCATTCGAAATAGACGCGGTTGTAGTTCAGGTTCAGCCCCGAGAGGCCGGGATTATAGCCGACGTAGTCGGGCTGCTCCGCATCGATCTCGTCGACATGCGGAACGCCGCCCGCGAAGGCGAGATAGCGGCCGGTAATCTCCCGGATGCCCCGCGCGGCGAGGGTCGTCGCGAGATCGCCAAGCCGGTCGGTATCGAGGCTCGGATCGCCGGAGCCGACCAGCACCAGATCGCCTGCAAGCCGCCCGCCGCTGACCGGGCCGGTGGCCAGAACCTGTGTCGCAAAACGGTGGTCCGGGCCAAGCCGGTCCAATGCATAGAAGGCGGTCATGGTCTTTGCGACCGAGGCCGGCGGCTGCGCCAGATCGGGATGGAAGGACTCAAGCACCCGGCCCGATTGCGTCTCCGCCACGACGAACCCGACGGTCCCCGTCAGCCGGGCCGTATCCACGATGCGCGCAGCCCCGTCCCCGTCCGAAACCCGCGCGGCGGAAGAGGTGGAGGAGACCGCAGGACCGGGGCGCGCAGGCGGACGCGGCGATTGCGACGGCGCCTCCGCCCAAACGGGGGCCGCGGCCGTGGCGGCGAGCCCGCCCAGCATCCACCGCCGCGTCATGCCGGGATCGCGCACCATCGTCGGGTCTCCGTCTGTCGCAGCAGACCCTATCCGAGGCCCGCCCGTCGTTTCAAGGGCACCTGCCGTCGCGCCCGGATCGCGGAGGAGGAGGAGGCCGTCATCGGCATGTTCACGAAACACCAGACCG
>JBBSVE010000030.1:0-27330 GCA_038233815.1 Rhodobacterales bacterium | reverse complement strand
CGAGCAATCGCCCAGACCGATGATCGCGTAAGGAGCGGCGGCGGCGGCGCTCAGCGTCTCGCGCACCAGTCGCTGGGCGAGCACAATCCGGCAGGCCGCTTCGTCGTCGGTGAGGAACGGGGCGGGCAGGAACATCGCCGAGCCGCCGGTCTGGGCCGCAAGCCGCGTGCAGACGTCGAACGGGCTGGTGTCCCCGGTTCGCGCCATCGCTCCCATCAGCGAGACAAAGCAGAGGTTGGGATTGCGCAAACCCGTCAGCGCCTGCGTCATGGCCAGCAGGGTGCGCCCCCAGCCGACCCCAATGGCAAGCGGCGCGTCGCCTCGCCCGATCCGCACGAGAAATCCCGCGGCCACGATCCCCACCGCCCGGCGGGCCACGTCGTCCGACCCTTCGGCGGGCATCGGGGCGACCTGCACCTCGGTCAGACCGAACGCTTCCGCCAACCGTGCCGCGAGGCGAAGCGTATCCGTCGTCTCATGCTCCAGCGTCACGCGGACGAGGCCGTGGTCACGCGCCTCTGCCAGAAGTCGCAGTACCTTGAAACGCGATACGCCGAGCTGGCGGCTGACCTCCTCCTGGCTCATCCGGCCGACATGGTAAAGCCAGGCCGCCTGCAGCCGGTCGTCGTGGTCCGCGCGAGGAAGGGTCATGGCAGGCTCCGCATGGGGACCGATTTATCGGTTGACCGACCTCCGCGTCAACGCATAACACAATCGTGCAGGACATGCACAGATGTTGCGACGCGGCATTGCAAGTGCAGAAACGGCGCCCTCAGCGCGGGGGCGGACGGTTCGGCTGCCCGATCATATCCGCCCCGTAAGGGGCATCTTCAGGGAGGAAGAGAATGACCCATGCCAAAAGACTGACGGCGCTGGCCGCGACCGTCTCGGTGCTCGTCCTGGGACCGGCGGCTGCGATGGCGCAGACCAAGATCGCCACCGTGGTCAAGATCGCGGGCATCCAGTGGTTCAACCGGATGGAGGAGGGCGTCAAGACATACGCCAAGGATACCGGCACCGACGCGTTCCAGGTCGGCCCCGCGCAGGCCGATCCGCAGCAGCAGGCCGCGCTGATCGAGGACATGATCGCGCAGAAGGTCAACGCGCTCGCCGTCGTGCCGATGAGCCCGGAGGCGCTGGAGCCGGTCCTGAAGCGCGCGCAGGACGCGGGCATCGTCGTCGTCACCCACGAGGCGGCGAGCCAGGCAAATACCAGCTACGACATCGAGGCCTTCAAGAACGAGGATTTCGGCGCCAATCTGATGAAGCAGATGGGCGAATGCATGAAGGGCGAGGGCGAATATGCGGTCTTCGTGGGCTCGCTCACCAGCCAGACGCACAACCAGTGGGTCGACGGTGCCGTCGCCTACCAGAAAGCGAACTTCCCGAACATGACGCTGGTGGGCGACCGGAACGAGACCTTCGACGACCAGCAGAAAGCCTATGAGAAGGCGCAGGAGGTGCTACGCGCATTCCCCGACGTGAAGGGGATGCAGGGCTCCGCCTCCACCGACGTGGCGGGCATCGGGCTCGCGGTGGAGGAGCGCGGTCTGGCCGACAAGACCTGCGTGTTCGGCACCTCCCTGCCGTCCATCGCCAAGCAGTATCTCGATACCGGGGCGGTCGACGGGATCGGCTTCTGGGACCCGGCCGTCGCGGGCTACGTGATGAACGAGGTCGCGCAGATGGTGCTCGACGGCAAGGAAGTGACCGACGGGCAGGATCTGGGCCAGACCGGGTATGAGAAGATCAAGCTCGACGGCAAGGTGATCTACGGGCAGGCTTGGGTGAACGTGAACAAGGACAACATGGCCGACTATCCGTTCTGATCCCCGCGCGCTCCGGAGCCGGACTCCGGGGCGCGCGCTTTGCAGCGAAGAGCTTTCATGGCCGATTTCATCACCCTGTCGGGCGTCACGAAAACTTATGCCGGCATTACTGCGCTCGATGACGTGGGCTTTTCCATCGGCGCGGGCGAGGCGGTCTGCCTTGCGGGGGAGAACGGGTCGGGCAAATCGACGCTCATCAAGATCCTCGCGGGGGTGGAGCAGCCCGACCGGGCGGAGATCACGTTCAACGGCGCGCGCCAGGGGGTCCTGACACCGCGCCTGTCGGCCGACGCGGGCGTGATGGTGATCTTTCAGGATTTCAGCCTCTTCCCGAACCTTACGGTGGCCGAGAACATCGCCTTCAGCGCCGAACTTGGTGCGCATCGGCGCATCCACAGCGCCGCACGCAGCCGCACGATCGCGCGCGCGGCGCTGGAGCGCGTTGGCGTGATGCTCGATCCCGAAGCGCGAGTGGAAACGCTGTCGGTCGCGCACAAACAGCTCGTGGCGATCTGCCGTGCGCTGGCCCGCGATGCCCGCCTCATCATCATGGACGAGCCGACGACCGCGCTGACCGACCGCGAGGTGCGCGGCCTTCTGGGCATCATCCGACGGCTGAAGGCGGACGGGGTGGCGGTGCTCTTCGTCTCCCACAAGCTGGCCGAGGTGCTGGAGGTCTGCGAAAAGGTCGTGGTGCTCAGAAACGGGGCCAAGGTGGTGGAGGGTCCGGCGCGGGACTTCGACGCGGCGTCTCTCACCCGCCACATGACCGGGCGGGACGTAGGCGATGCCCCGGCAGGCGCGCTGGCCTCGGATGCGCCCGTGCTGATGCAGGTGCGCGGGCTGTCGCGCGCGGGCGCGTTCCACGACATCGGCTTCGATCTGCGCGCGGGGGAGGTGCTGGGCATCTCCGGCCTTCTGGGGTCGGGGCGGACGGCACTGGCCAAGGCGCTCTTCGGGCTGGTGGGGGCGGATGCGGGGACGATCACGCTGGGCGGTGCGCCGGTGCCGCTCGGCGATCCGCTGGCGGCGGCGCGCGCGGGGATCGGCTATGTCCCCGAGGACCGGCTGACCGAGGGGCTGTTCCTCACCCAATCCATCTCGCGCAACGTCGGCGTGGGCCGGCTCGACGCGCATGGCGGCGGCGGGATGCTGGATCTGACGGCCCTCTGGGCGGAGGCCTCGGACTGGCTTGCCCGCCTTCGCGTCAAGGCGCCGTCGGTGGAGGCGCCGGTGCGCGCGCTGTCGGGCGGCAACCAGCAGCGCGTCGTGCTCGCCCGCTGGCTCGCGCGAGCGCCGCGGGTGCTGGTGCTGAACGGGCCGAGCGTCGGCGTCGATGTCGGCTCGAAAGCGGAGATCCACGACATCATCCGCGATCTTGCGCGCCAGGGGCTGGGCGTCGTCGTGATCTCCGACGACCTGCCGGAGCTGATCGGCACCTGCCACCGGCTTTTGGTGATGAAGGACGGAACGGTGACCGAGATGCTGGCCCCGACCGACACCGATGAGACCGACCTCGCCCACAGGCTCGCCTCGTGATGGCGCGCCTGCTCGCACGCAACGAGGTGCTGGTGGCGCTGGTCATCGTCGCTTTCTGCATTCTGGCGTCGCTGTCCGACCCGCGATTCCTGTCGCTGCCGACGCTGACCGATCTGTTGCGGTCCTCCATCGTGATGACGATTTTCGCGGTGGGGGCGATGCTGGTCCTGATCTCCGGCGGGATCGACGTGAGCTTCACCGCCGTCGCCGCCTTCACGATGTATGTGACGGCGATGGTGCTGAACGCCGCGATGCCGTGGATGCCGTGGTGGGGCGCGCTTTTGATCGGATCGGCGGTGGGTGCGGGGCTCGGTGCAGTCAATGCGGTTCTGATCGCGGGCTTCGGCCTGCCGACGCTGATCGTGACGCTGGGCACGCTGTCGGTCTTCCGGGGCTTCATGCTGACCTTCGTGGGCAGCCGCCAGATCACCACCCTGCCGCCGGGGATGCGGGAGTTCGGGCGCATGATGATGCTGCGCGGCACCAACGCCGACGGCAGCTTCTACTCGCTGCACGGGGCGTTCCTCATCACCGTGGCGGTGGTGGTCGTGACCTGGGCGATCCTGCAGAAGACCATGCTCGGCCGCGCGATCTTCGCGATCGGCGGATCGGTGGAAAGCGCGCGCCGGATCGGTATCAACGTGCGCGGCGTGCAGGCCTTCGTCTATATCTACGTGGGTGCGCTGGCGGGGCTTGCGGGGACGGTCCATGCCTCGATGGCGCGGGTCGCGAACCCGTTCGACCTCGTGGGGTCGGAGCTGTCGGTGATCGCCGCCGTGGTTCTGGGCGGCGCGCGGCTGGCGGGGGGATACGGGACGCTGACGGGGACGCTTCTGGGGGTGGCGCTGATCGTGCTGGTGCAGAACTCGCTGATCGTGATCGGCATTCCAAACACCTGGCAGTCGGTGACGGTCGGTCTGCTGATCCTTCTGGGCACCGGCCTGCCCGCCTGGCAGGCGCAGCGTCATGCCGCGCGCGCGCCATGAGGATGCCGGGGTTCCTGTCCTCGCCCGAGGGGCGGCTCGCGGTAATCGCCGTCCTTGTCTTCGCAGCGATGGCGGCGCTGTCGCCGGACCTGTTCCTGTCGGTCCAGAACGTGACCTCGATGGCGTTCCAGTTCCCGGAGTTCGCGATCCTCGCGCTGGCGATGACGGTCACGATGCTGACCGGCGGGATCGACCTGTCGGTGGTCGGCGTGGCGAACTTCACCTCAGTGAGTGCGGCGCTGATCCTGACGCGGTTCGCGGGCGCCGGAGCATTGGGCGCGGATGCGGCGCTGTGGATGCTGCTCGCCGTGGGCGCGTCGCTGGGGCTGGGGCTGCTGGCGGGGCTTTTGAACGGTGTGCTGGTGTCGGTGCTGGGTCTGCCTGCAATCCTTGCCACGCTGGGATCGGGGCTGATCTTCACCGGCCTCGCCGTGGCGCTGACGGGCGGGTCGGCGGTGATGGGACTGCCCGTGGCCGTGGCATGGATCGGCAACGGGACCGTAGCCGGCATCCCGGTCCCGCTGATCCTGTTCGTGGGGCTCGCGGCCGCGCTGGCGCTCCTGTTGCGGCGGACCGGCTTCGGGCTGCGGGTCCAGATGTTCGGCACCAATCCCCTCGCCGCGCGGTTCGCCGCCATCGACGTCAACGGCCTCTTGCTCCGCGTCTATGCGCTGTCGGGGGTGCTGGCCGCCATCGCGGGGCTGGTGGTGATGAGCCGCGCCAACTCCGCCAAAGCCGACTACGGGTCGAGCTACCTGCTCCTCGCCGTGCTGATCGCGGTGCTGGGCGGGGTGAACCCCTATGGCGGCTACGGCAAGATCGTGGGCGTCGTGCTGGCGGTGCTGACGATGCAGTTCCTGTCCTCGGGGCTCAACATGCTGTCGGTATCGAACTTCGCGCGCGAGCTGATCTGGGGCGTGCTGCTGATCTTCGTGATGATCCTGAACACGCGGACCCGTGTCCGCACCCGACCCAAACCGGAGGCCCGAGTGCCATGAAGAAAATCCTGAACGACCCCGCCGATTATGTGGATGAGATGCTGGAGGGGATGGTCGCGGCGCATCCCGACCATTTCCGCCTCCATGGCGACACCGGGCGCGTCGTGGCGCGTGCCCGCGCGGGCGCCATCGGCAAGGTGGGGATCGTGACCGGCGGCGGATCGGGGCATCTGCCGGTCTTCACCGGCTACGTGGGCGCCGGACTGCTCGATGCCTGCGCGATCGGCGATGTGTTCGCCAGCCCCTCGGCGGAGCAGATGGCGGATGCGATCCGGGCCGCCGACCGGGGTGCGGGGGTGCTGCGGCTCTACGGCAACTACGGCGGCGACGTGATGAACTTCGACATGGCGGGCGATCTCGTGGCCTTCGACGAGATCGAATGCACCACGGTCGCAGTCGCCGACGACGTGGCCTCCGCGCCGCCCGCGGAGGCTTCGATGCGCCGCGGCGTGGCGGGGATGGTCTATGCCTTCAAGATCGCGGGTGCGGCGGCGGAGGCGGGCTGCGACCTCGCCGCCGTGACGGCGGAGGCGCAGCGGGCCGCCGATGCCTGCCGGACCATCGGGGCGGCGCTGTCGTCCTGCACCGTGCCGCAGGCGGGCAAGCCCACCTTCCAGATCGGCGAGGACGAGATGGAGATGGGCATGGGCATTCACGGCGAACCCGGCGTCTGGCGCGACACGCTGCTCCCCGCCGACGCCATCGTGGGCGAGATGATGGACCGGCTGCTGGACGACCGCGCGCTTGCGTCCGGTGACCGCGTGTCGGTGTTGGTCAACAGCCTCGGCGCGACCCCGGCGGAGGAGCTGTATATCGCCTACCGCACCGCGAAGGCGCGGATCGAGGCGGCGGGCGCCACCATCGTCATGCCGCTGGTCGGGCGCTACGCCACCTCGATGGAGATGACGGGCCTTTCGATCACGCTCTGCCACTTGGATGCGGAGCTGGAGGGCTGGCTCACCGCGCCCTGCGACTGTCCGTTCTGGAGGGTCGGATGATCGACCGGGCGGAGATCCTGGCCGCGATCGACCGGCTTTCGGAGGCAATGGAGGCCAGCTTTGACGCGCTGAACGCGGCCGACGGGGCGCTGGGGGACGGCGATCTGGGCGTCACCATGACGCGTGGCATGCGGCTGGTGCGGGAGGGGGCAGCGGATCTGCCCGAGGATATGGGCCGCCTGCTGCTGGCCTGCGCGCAGGCCTTCACGAAAAGCTCCGGCTCCTCCTATGGCACGCTGATGGCCACGGCCCTGATGGCGCTGGCCAAGGATCTGAAGGGCCGGACCGGCATCGAGCCTGCGGAGGTCGCGCGGCTGACGGGCCTCGCGCGCGATGCGGTCAAGGCGCGCGGCAAGGCGGCACTGGGCGGCAAGACGGTGGTCGACAGCCTCGACGCGGTGGCGCGCGGGACCGAAGGGCTGACCGACCCCGCTGCCATCGGACGCGCCGCCGTGCAATCCGCGAGGGCGGTGATGGACGATCTGCGCGACCGGCCCGCGACCATCGGCCGGGCCCGGATCTTTGCGGAGAAGAGCCGGGGAATGGACGATCCGGGGATGCTCGCCATGCTGCGGATCGTGGAGGCGCTGGCTGGAACACGCGGGGATCCGCTTACTCCGGCGTCGTCTGAAGAAGGTTAACGACTTTTTCGTCAGACGGCCTACACTGAACTTGGGCTGTAAAGGTCCATTGTGCAGTAAGGAGTAACGCTTATGAAACTCGGAATGAAACTGGCAACCGCCGCGGGGGTGCTGCTGATCGCGATGCCCGCCACGGGCTGGTCAGCAACCTACAAGGCAAAACTGACGGAGCTCAACAACTCCGGGGTCAGTGGACTTGTCACCTTCATGGTCGATAATGTCGCCAAACTTCTGAAGGTCAATGCGGACATTTCCGGCCTCACGCCGGAAATTGTTCACGTGAACCACATCCACGGACGTTTCAATGACGACGGATCACCGAAGAAGTCGGTGCTCCCCACCGCCGCCCTCGACACCGATGGCGACGGCTTTGTCGAGGTTCTGGAGGCAGCACCCGCATACGGCGATATCCTGCTTTCGCTGGAGCCTGCACTGGCGAACGGCGACCCATCGAGCGCCAACACGGGGCCGATCTCCGACAAATTCGGCCATCTATCCTACAATCTGAGCTTCGATCTCTCCAACGATTCGATCTTTCTCAATCCTCTCAGCGGGACGCAGTACACCGCGCAGGACATCATGCCGCTGTTCCTCAGGGAATATGTCATCCATGGCATGAACGTGCCTGCGGGCGTCATGGGTCCGGATGCCGGATATGACGTGACTCTGCCGGTTGCGGCGGCGGAAATCTCGGCGGTTCCGCTGCCGGCGGGCGGTCTCTTGCTGATCGGCGGTCTGGGCGCGCTCGCTGTGGCGCGCAAGAAACGCAAGGCGGCCTGAGGTTCGGACAGGGTCCGGAGTCCCTTGCGGGGCGCCGGCAGTCGTTACGCCTTGTAGGAATCGTGCAGGGCCCGGTCCGCGTCGGAAAACCGCTCGGTGGCAAAATTGCCCTGATGCCAGTAGGGATAGATGTAGGGCACACGGCTCACCTCGTTCAGCCGCGCCAGATCCTCCCCGGTCAGCTTCAGATCCACCGCCGCGATGTTATCGGTGAACTGCGCCTCGGTGCGCCCGCCCACCACGAGCGACGCGATCGCCGGACGGGTCAGCAGCCATGCCAGCGCGACCTGAGCCGCCGACACGCCACGGTCGGAGCCGATATCCATCAGCACATCCACGATCCGCCACAGCTTCTCCTCGTCCCGGATCGGTGGCTCCGACCAGCCCGCGAACTGGCGCGTGCCTTCCGGCGTCGGTTGCCCGCGGCGGTGCTTGCCGCTCAGCAGTCCCCCGGCGAGCGGGCTCCACACCATCACCCCCAGCCCCTGATCGACGGAGACGGGCAAAAGTTCATACTCCGCCTCGCGTGCCTCCAGCGTGTAGTGGATCTGCTGCGTCACGAACCGCGCCCCCCCGGCCCGGTCTGCGGCGGCGAGCGACTTCATCACCTGCCAGCCCGCATAGTTGGAGCAGCCGACATAGCGAACCTTGCCGTGCTGGACGAGCGTATCGAGCGCCGCCATCGTCTCCTCCACCGGAGTCGTGCCGTCCCATTCGTGGATGAAGTAGACGTCGATATGGTCGGTCCGCAGGCGCTTCAGGCTGCGCTCGCACTCCCGGATCAGATGGACGCGGGAGCTGCCCTCGTCGTTCGGCCCGTCGCCGATCTTCATGCGCGCCTTGGTGTTGATGAGCACGCGGTCACGCCGCCCGTCGAGAACGTCGCCCAGAATTTCTTCCGACAGGCCGAGCGAATACATGTTGGCCGTGTCGAACAAATTCACTCCATGGTCGATGCACAGGTCCACAAGCCTGCGCGCATCCTCCACTCCCTGCGACCCCAGCGCCTTGAACCCGCCGGTGCCGCCGAAATTGAACGTGCCCATCGCGATGGCGGAAACCTTGAGACCGGACCGGCCGAGCGTGCGATATTCCATGCTGTTTCTCCTACACTATTCCTGCCGACGCCGGGCCGGTCGCCGGGCGCTCCCCGGACTTCGCCGCCCTGTAGCCTGAACGCCGGTAAAGCCCCTGCGGGTCCAGCGCCCCGCCCGCCCTGCGCCGCGCCTCGGCCAGAAGCGGCGAAACATCAGTGCGGAACGCGGCCTTGAGCGCGCCATGGGCGGCCAGCGCGTCGTTGGCCTCCTGCGCCTCGCGCAGCGCATCACGGTCCACGATCATCGCCTGCGCCTGCGCGCGCGCGATCTCCACCGCCGAGCCGATCAGGCTTTCCACCGGGTCGGTGACGTTGTGGGACTGGTCGATCATGTGGGCGGGCGTGACGCCCCCCACCTTGCCGCGCGGCGCTTCCTCCAGTTCGTTGAAGACCAGAAACAGCCGGAAGGGGTCGATGGAGCCTGCATCCAGATCGTCGTCGCCATACTTGGAGTCGTTGAAATGGAACCCGCCAAGCTTGCCCGCCCGCGCCAGCCGCGCCACGATCTGCTCGATGTTCACCGTGGGCGCATGATGGCCCAGATCGACGAGGCAGAACGCCTTCGGCCCCAGTTCCTGCGCCGCCATCAGGCTCGACCCCCAGTCGGAGATCACGGTGGAATAGAAGGCGGGCTCGTAGATCTTGTGCTCGACGAAAACGCGGAACCCCTCGGGCGCTGCCGCCACGACCTCTTTCATCGCGTCCACATAGCGGTCGAAGGCGCGGGCTAGGTTGGACTGGCCGGGATAGTTCGAGCCGTCCGCGATCCAGACCGAAAGCGCCGTCGATCCCAGCGCCTGCGCCATCTCGATGCAGTCGATGTTGTGCGCCACCGCATCGGTCCGCACGGCCGGATCGGTGTGGGACAGCGAACCGAACTTGTAGCTGCGAGGCCGGTTCTCCCCCTCCCGCGGGGGAGGGTCCTGGAATGTATTGGAGTTCACCGCGTCGAAGCCGAGGCCCAACGCCTCCGCACGCTCTCGCAAGGCGGCGAGGTCGTCCACCCGGTCCCACGGGAAATGCGGCGACACGCGGGGAGTGATCCGCACGAGGGCCTGCACCGCTGCGCAATCGTCGAGCTTGTCCCAGACGTGGCGCGGCTCACCCGGCCCCGGAAAACGCGCGAACCGAGTGCCGCCGGTGCCCACCGCCCATGTCGGCAGCGCGACCTCGAATGCCAGCAGGCGCGCGATCACCGGCTCCACGTCGATGCCGCGCCGCGCAAGCTGGCGGGTGAGCGCGTCGAGGTCATCGTCATGTGCCGGGGCGGCCTTCGCAGTGTCCCCGGCGATCATCTCCTCGGTGATGGCGAACGTCATGGCGGCCCCCTAGCGGGTAAAGGATTGCGCGTTGCCCGCATCCACGTTGAGAATATTGCCCGTCGATTTCGCCGACAGATCGCCCGCAAAGAAGGCGACCCCCTCGGCGATATCCTGCGGCAGGACGGAGCGTTTCAGAAGCGAGCGGTCGCGGTAGATCTTTTCCAGATCCTCCTCCCCCACCCCGTAGGCCGCCGCCCGCTGCGTGCGCCATTCGCCCTGCCAGATGGTGGAGCCTTGCAGCACCGCATCCGGGTTCACGACATTCACCCGGATCCCCGCCTCTGCCCCTTCGAGGGCGAGGCACCGCGCCAGATGGATCTCCGCCGCCTTGGCGGTGCAGTAGGCCGAGGCGTTGGGCGACGCCGCCAGCCCGTTTTTTGATGCAACGAAAATCACCGACCCGCCCGCGCCCTGCGCCTGCATCACGCGAAACCCCTCCCGCGCGACGAGGAAGTAGCCGGTGGCGAGGATCGCCATGTTGCGGTCCCACATGGCGAGCGTGGTGTCTTCCACCGCTGCACTCGATGCGATGCCCGCGTTGGAGACGACGATATCCACGCCGCCGAAGGCCCGCGCCGCGTCGGCATAGGCGCGGATCACGCTCGGCTCGTCGGTTACGTCCATGACCACGCCCTGCACCGCGTCCTTGCCATGCGCCTGTCGCAGCGCCTGAACCGTCGCACTCAGCGCCTTTTCGTCGATATCGCAGGCGACCACCGCCGCGCCGTCCGCCATCAGCCTCGCGCAGGTGGCCGACCCGATCCCGCCCGCCGCCCCCGTCACCAACGCCACCCGGCCCGCGAGAGGCTTCGGGCGCGGCATCCGTTGCAGCTTCGCCTCCTCCAGCAGCCAGTATTCGATGTCGAACGCCTCCTGCTCCGGCAGGCCCTGATAGGTGCTGACGCCGGACGCACCGCGCATGACGTTGATCGCATTGGTGTAGAACTCGGCGGCGATCCGGGCGGTGGCCTTGTCCTTTGCAAAGGTCATCATGCCCACGCCGGGGACCAGATAGACGACCGCGTTCGGGTCGCGCATCGCCGGACTGTCCGGGCGCTTGCAGCGGTCATAGTATGCCGCATAACCGGCGCGGTAATCCGCAAGCGCCTTATCCAGCGCCACGACATCGACATCGGAGTCGAGGATCAGCGGGCGGATCTTGGTGCGCAGGAAATGGTCCGGGCAGGAGGTGCCGAGCGGGGCCAGCGTCTCGAGCGCCTCCGATCCGACAAAGGCCAACACCCCCGGCGCGTCGGAGAAGTGACCGACCTTGGCGCCCCCCTCAGCGATCCGTCCCCGGATCAGCGGCATCAGCCGGGCCGCCACATCGGCGCGTGCCGCAGGGCCCAGCGCCGCGATCCGCTCGCCGCCGAAGGTCGGCTGTGCCGCAGTGCCCTCCAACCACCCCGCCGCGCGGCGGATGATGCGCAGCGTCGTCTCATAGCACTCCCGCGACGTGGCCCCCCACGTGAACAGCCCGTGCGCACCCAGCACCACTCCTTTCAGCTCCGGGTTTTCTTCGGCCATTCGCCCCAGTTGCAGGCCCAGCTCGAACCCCGGTCTGCGCCACGGCAGAAAGCCGATCTCGCCGCCGAACACCTCCGCCGTCAGACGCTCGGCATCGGCGCTGGCCGCGATGGCGATCACCGCGTCGGGATGGACATGATCGACATGGGGTGCCGGCACGAAAGCATGGAGCGTCGTGTCGATCGACGGCGCGCGCGGGTTCAGGTCATAGACGCAATGGTTCTGGAGCGCGACCATCGCATCCTCCTGATCCACGTCCCGGTACAGCGACCGCAGACCGAGCACCTTGTCGAGAGTGAGCGTGGCGAACCCCGCGAGGTCCATCGACCCCAGATCGCCGCCCGAGCCCTTGACCCAGAGCACCGTCACCGCGGCATCCGTCAGCGGATCGCGCATCTCCACCTTGGCCGAAGTGTTGCCGCCGCCGAAATTGGTGATCGCCAGATCCGCGCCCAGGAGGTTCGAGCGGTAGAGCAGCAAGCCCGGCGCATCGAGGGAGGCCGCCGCCGCCTCGTCCCAGCGATCGGCCAGCGGGGCAAATGGGTCGGGCATCGGGGCATCCTCCACGGGTCGCAGCGACGGTAGGACCGCCCGGCGGGGGCCGTCAATGGCCCTTCACCGGTCCAAAGCGCCACACATGACACTTGTTTTATGCGCCCGTTCCAATAGCCTTCCCGCAATCGGGTCCCTCCCGGAGGCCCGAGCCATATCACAGGGGAGGAGACCCGCCATGACCGCGTTCCTGAAACCGTCGCGCCGCGCCGTTCTGATGGTCGGGGCAGCAGCACTCGCCACGCCGATGCTGGGCCGCCGCGCCTTTGCCGCCGACAAGCGGATCGCGATGGTGGTGAAGAACACCGGCAACAGCTATTTCGACGCCTGCGCCAAGGGGGCCGAACAGGCCGCGAAGGAAATCGGCGGCATCTCCATCATCTATACCGCGCCGACGAAACCTACGCCGGAGGACCAGATCGCGGTGATCGACTCGCTCATCGCGCAGAAGGTGGACGGGATCATCGTATCGGCCAACGACGCGGATGCCCTCGTCCCGGTGGGCAAGAAGGCGATGCAGCGCGGCATCAAGGTGATCTCCTTCGACAGCGCCATCGCGCCGGGGGGACGGATCCTGCATCTGGCCGCCTCGTCGGACGCGCTGATCGGTGCCAAGCAGGTGCAGATGAGCGGCAAGACGCTGAACTACGAAGGCGAGGTCGCGATCCTGTCGGCCGCCTCCACCATGACGAACCAGAACTCCTGGATCGAGGCCATGAAGGTGGAGATGGCAAAACCCGACTATGCCAAGATGAAGCTGGTCGCGACCGTCTACGGCGACGATCAGGACGACAAGAGCTACCGCGAGATGGAAAGCCTCGTGAAGGCCTACCCGAACCTCAAGGGCGTCATGTCGCCCACCACGATCGGCATCCGGGCGGGTGCGAAAGCGATCATGGACGAAGGGCTGGTGGGCAAGATCTACATCACCGGGTTGGGCCTGCCGTCGGAGATGAAGGCCGCCGTGGATGCGGGGGCCTGCGACAGCTTCGCGATCTGGAATCCGGTCGAATACGGCTATTCCGCGACCGAGATCATGGCCGACATCATCGGCGGTGCTGGATCGGCGGAGGGCGACACGCTCTCCATGGGCTCCAAGGGCAAGACGACCGTGGGCACGGACGGCGTGGCCGTGATGGGCGAGCCCTTCGTGTTCGACAAGTCGAACATCGACGAATTCGCCAAGATCTTCTGAGCCCCAGGCGGCGGGCCGCGTGAGGCCCGCCGCACGTTTCCCGATGGATACCGCATCCCCCGCCCTCACCGTTCATGGCGTCACGAAGCGCTTTCCCGGCGTCACGGCGCTTGACGCGGTGTCGTTCGGGCTTTGGCCCGGCACCGTCACAGCACTGGTGGGCGAGAACGGCGCGGGCAAGTCGACCATCGTGAAGATCCTGACCGGGATCTATCAGCCCGACGACGGGCATCTGACGATTGGCGGGGCGCGCACGGCCATCGCCTCGCCCCGCGATGCGTGGCGCCACGGCATCGCCGCCATCCATCAGGAAACGGTGATGTTCGACGAGCTGTCGGTGGCGGAGAATGTCTTCATGGGCCACATGCCCGGCGGCCGTCTGATCGACCGCAACGCCATGATGGACCGAACCGCCGCCCTGCTCGATCGGATCGACGCGGATTTCACCGCCCGGACGCGGCTCAAGTCCCTGTCGGTCGCGCAACGGCACATGGTGGAAGTCGCCCGCGCGCTGAGCCATGACGCCCGCGTCGTCATCATGGACGAGCCGACCGCCGCCCTGTCGCGCCACGAGATAGGGGAGCTGTTCACGCTGGTCGAGCGGCTCCGCGCCGAAGGTCGTGCGATCCTTTTCATCAGCCACAAGTTCGACGAGATCTTCCGCATCTCCGACCGCTGGGTGTGCCTGCGCGACGGAAAGATGGCGGGCGAGGGCATGACGGCCGACGTGACGGAGGCCGACCTCGTGCGGCTGATGGTGGGCCGCCCGGTCGATCAGGTCTTCCCCAAGCGCCGCATCGCGCTTGGCGGCACCGTCCTGTCGGTCGAGGGCCTCTCCAACGCCACCGAGTTCGCCGACATCACCTTCGACCTGCGGCAAGGCGAGATCCTCGGCTTTTACGGTCTGGTTGGCGCGGGCCGGTCGGAGGCGATGCAGTGCCTCTTCGGCCTTTCGATGCCCACGCGCGGCACGGTCCGACGGTCGGGCCGCCCGGTCACGATCCGCCGCCCCGCCGATGCGATCGCGGCGGGCCTCGCCTATGTCCCCGAGGACCGCCAGCATCAGGGCGCGGCGCTCTCGCTCGGCATCCGGGAGAATGTGACGCTGGCGGCCCTTGCCTCCTTCGTGCGCGGGCTGTTCCTCTCCACCCCGCGGGAGCGTGAGGCGACCCGCATGCTCGGCGAACGGCTCGACGTGCGTGCGGCGACGTGGGAGACGGCGGTGGGCACGCTGTCGGGCGGCAATCAGCAGAAGGTGGTGATCGCGAAATGGCTCGCGACCCGGCCCGGCATCATCATCCTCGACGAGCCGACGAAGGGGATCGACGTCGGCTCCAAGTCTGCTGTGCACGATTTCATCGGTGAGCTTGCGGAGGAGGGGCTGGCGGTGATCCTCGTCACCTCCGAACTGCCTGAGGCGATGGGCCTGTCCGACCGTTTGATGGTGATGCACGAGGGCCGCATCGTCGCACGATTCGAGCGTGGCGACTGGAGCGCCGAGGCCATTGTCGCCGCCGCCACCGGGGCCGCGACCGTGACTGCGGCATGAGCTGGCTCCTGCGCCACCGCGAGGCGGCCCTCGCCATCCTGATCGCCCTGATGATTGCGGGCGTGGCCGCCTATGCGCCTGCCTTCGCGACACCGGGAAGCCTTCTGGGCGTGCTCGACGATACCGCGTTCCTCTTTATGCTGGCGGTGGGGCAGACGATGGTGCTGCTGACGAGGGGGATCGATCTGTCGGTGGCGGCCAATCTGGCGCTGACGGGCATGCTGGTGGCGCTGGTCGGGCAATACGGGCCGGACCTGCCGGGGCCGGTCTATCTGGTGCTGGCCGGGATCATCGGGGCGTGCCTCGGCCTGGTGATGGGCGGGCTGATCGGCGGGCTCGGCATCCCGCCCATCGTCGTGTCGCTGGGCGCGCTCGCGATCTACCGGGGCATGATCGTGGTGATCGGCGGCGGCGATCAGGTCAACGCGTCCGAGATGGGGATCAGCTTCCAGTCCTTCGCGCAGGCGAAGCTCGTGGGTCTGTCCTCGCCGGTCTGGATCGCGGTTCTGGTGGCACTGGCGGCGCATGTGTTCCTGACCCGCACCCAAACCGGCCGCGCGCTCTATGCCGTCGGCGGCAACCCGGTCGCCGCGCGCTATTGCGGCGTCAGCCGGGAGCGGGTCGAGGTGCTGGTCTACACCCTTTCGGGTGCCATCGCAGGCGCTTGCGGCTACCTCTGGGTCGCGCGCTACGGTGTCGCCTATTCCGAGATCGCGAGCGGTTACGAGCTGACCGTCATCGCCGCCTGCGTGATCGGCGGCGTCTCCATCGGGGGCGGGGTCGGCAGCGTGCCGGGTGCGGTGCTGGGGGCGCTGTTTCTTGGCGTGGTGGTCAACGCATTGCCGACGATGCAGGTGTCGCCGTTCTGGCAGATGGGCATCGCGGGGGCCGTGATCCTGCTGGCCGTCGTGCTGAACGCGCGGGCGGAGGCGCGGCATGGCAAGCTGATCCTGCCCGAGGCGCGGGCGCAATGAGCGGCATCCCGGACCGCCCGCCCTTCCGCCTCGCCGGCCTCCTGCTGACATGGGAGGTGATCCTCGCCGCGCTCCTGGTCGCGGTGTTCGTGCTAAATTCGCTCGCCACGCCCTATTTCCTCGACACCTACAACCTCGCCGACGCGACGTGGAACTTTTCGGAGAAGGCGATCATCGCGCTGCCCATGGCGCTCCTGATCCTGACGCGGGAGATCGACCTCTCCGTCGGCGCCATGGCGGCGCTGTCGGCGATGGCCGCGGGGCTCGCCGCGGCGGCCGGGATGCCCGCGCCGGTGCTCGTGGCGGCGGGACTGGGCACCGGGCTCGTGTGCGGGATGGTCAACGGGCTCCTTGTCACGCGCGTGGGCGTGCCGTCCATCGTCGTGACCATCGGGACCATGTCGCTTTTTCGCGGTGTGGCGCTGGTCACGCTGGGGGATGGGGCGCTCACCAGCTTTCCGCCGGGTTTTACCGCGCTGGGGCAAAGCTACCTCATCGCATGGCCGCCGCTGCCCCTGTCCTTCGTGATTTTCCTCGGGCTCGCCGCGATCTTCACGCTCGTTCTGCACCGGACCGCCACGGGGCGGCGTCTGACGGCCATCGGTGCGAACCCCACCGCCGCACTGTTCTCGGGGATCGAGGTGGCGCGAATGCGGTTCTGGCTGTTCGCGATCACCGGGTTGCTGTCGGGCCTCGCAGGCGTGCTGCTGGCCGCGCGGTTCGGCGTGGTGCGCCCCAATGCGGCGCTGGGGTGGGAGCTTGACGTCATCACCACGGTGATCTTCGGCGGCGTGGCGATCGCGGGCGGGGCGGGGTCGATCCCCGGCGTCGTGCTGTCGGTGTTTGTCCTCGGGTTCGCGACCTTCGGGCTGTCGCTGCTGAACGTGCCGGGGATCGTCATCACCGTGCTCCTGGGCCTCCTGCTGATCGTGTCCATTGCCGCACCGATCCTGATCCGGCAAATGGTGCGGGCGCGATGAGCCGGTTGCATGCCTTTCGGATGCAGCTTCGCCCCGGTGCCGGTGTCGAATACCGCCGCCGCCACGACGCGATCTGGCCAGAGCTCGCGGGCCTGCTGAAGGGCGCCGGCATTTCGGATTATTCGATCCATCTCGATGAGGGCTCGGGTGCGCTGTTCGCCGTCCAGTGGCGGGCGGAGGAGGAGGTGGCGCTCGCCGATCATCCCGTGATGCGGCGCTGGTGGGATCATATGGCGGACCTGATGGAGGTGAATGCGGACAATTCGCCCGTCGTGGTGCCGCTGGTCACCGTCTTTCATCTGCCATGACGCCGCCGGATCATGTCGCCGTGCTCGACGTCGGCAAGACGAACGTGAAGCTGGTGCTGGTCGAGGCTGCGACTCTCTCCGAGGTCCGCACCCTGTCTCGCCCGAACCGCGTGCTGCCCGGACCGCCATGGCCGCACTACGACACGGATGGCATCTGGACCTTTCTGCTGGAGGGATTGCGCGCCTTTCAGGCCGGGGTGCGCGTCGATGCCGTCACCTGTTCGGCACACGGCGCGTCGGGCGTGCTGATGGCGCCGAACGGGAGCCTCGCCGCCCCTGTGCTCGACTACGAACACGACGGCCCGGACGCTCTGGCGGCCGCCTACGATGCCTTGCGCCCGGATTTTGCCGAGACGGGATCGCCCCGCCTGCCGCGCGGGCTTAACGTCGGCGCGCAGTTGCACTGGATGTTCGACCGCGATCCCGGGCTGCTGGCGCGCGTCGGGCAGTTCGTCACCTGGCCACAATCTTGGGCCGGGCGGCTTTCCGGCGTCTGGACGACGGAGAGGTCGTCGCTGGGCGCGCATACCGACCTCTGGAACCCGGCGCGGGGTGCCGTCTCCGCGTTGGTGGGGCGGCTCGGGCTTTCGGGGCGGATGGCGCCGCTGCGTCCGGCGGGCACGATGCTGGGACCGGTGCTGGCGGAGGTCGCGCGGATCACGGGTCTGGCGCCCGACACGCGGGTGGTCAGTGGGCTGCACGATTCCAACGCCTCGCTCTATCCGCATCTCGCGGCGCGGCGGGCACTCTTCGCCGTCGTCTCGACCGGCACATGGACCATCGCAATGGCGGTCGGCGGCACCGCCACGCTGGACCCTGCGCGCGACACGCTGGTCAACGTCGATGCGAACGGTGCCGCAGTCCCGTCCGCCCGCTTCATGGGCGGGCGCGAGTTCGAGACGCTCTGCGGGCCCGACCCCGTGCCACCCTCAGCGGCGGAGGTGGCGCGGGTGCTGGCGGACGGCGTAATGTGCCTGCCGTCGTTCGAGACCACGTCGGGACCGTTTCCGGGGCGCACGGGCCGCTGGAGCCATGATCCCGCGTCCCTCTCCCCGGGGGAGATCACGGCGGCGGCATCGCTCTACCTCGGGCTGATGACGGCCACCTGTCTGGCGCTGATCGGCGCGCGGGGACCGGTGATCGTGGAGGGGCCGTTCACCCGCAATGCGCTGTATCTCGATATGCTCGCGGTGGCCTCCCGGCTGGACGTGTTGGCACCCGAGGCGGCGTCCGGCACGGCCATCGGGTCCGCCATTCTTGCCGGGGCCGCGCCGAAACCGTTGTCGGACAAGGCCCTGCCCCGGCCCGCGCAGCATGACACGCTCGACCGCTATGCAGAGGTCTGGAACGGGGCCGTGGCGCGGGGCGGCTAGAAAGCGTTGCGCTCAAGGTAGGTTCGCAGAAAGCCCGCAATGCGGGGGTCTTCGGGCGCATGGAGGATGTCCTTCGCAGGACCGCAGGCCACCAGTTCGCCCGCATCCATGAAGGCCACGCGGTCGGCGACATGGGCCGCGAACCCCATCTCGTGCGTGACGACCACCATCGTCATCCCTTCGGCCGCGAGCCGCTTCATCACCGCCAGCACCTCGCCCACCAGTTCGGGGTCGAGCGCCGAGGTCGGCTCGTCGAAGAGCATCAGCCGCGGTTCCATCGCCATCGCCCGCGCAATCGCCACGCGCTGCTGCTGTCCGCCCGAGAGGCGCGAGGGATAGCTCGCGAGCTTGTCACCCAGATCGACCCTCTCCAGCGCGTCCGCCGCGCGCGCCGCCGCCTCGGCCCGGCCCATGCCCTTCACGCGGCACAGCCCCTCGGCCACATTGTCCTGCGCGGTCATGTGCGGCCAGAGGTTGAAGGCCTGGAACACCATCCCGATCTCGCGCCGCATCGCACGCAGGCGGGCGCCCGACATCCGCTTGCCGCCGGGCGTCTCGTAGCCCACGAGCTGCCCGTCGATGCGGATCTCGCCGGAAGCGTAGGGCTCGAGAAAATTGATGCAGCGCAGGAGCGTGGACTTGCCCGACCCCGACGGCCCGATGAGGCAGGTGACGCGGCCCGGTGCCACGCTGAGGTCCACGTCCTTCAGCGCATGGAACGGACCGAAGAAGGCGTTGACGCGGCTGAGTTCGACCGAGGCTGCGTCCATGTCAGCGTCCTTCCGTGATATGACGGGTCATGTGCGCCTCCAGCCTGCGACCGGCGCGGGAAATGACCTCCACCAGCGCCCAGAAGAAGAGGGCGAGGATCAGGTTCGCCTCCAGAAAGCGGTAGGTCTCCGCCGACATGTTCTGCACCCGGTACATCAGTTCGGGCACCGTGATGATCGACAGGATCACCGTCTCCTTGGTCAGCACGATGGCGAAGTTAACGAGTGCCGGGAGCGCCGACACCAGCGCCAGCGGCACGAGGATCCGGCGCACGATGGCGGGTTCCGCGATGCCGATGGCGCGCGCAGCCTCGATCTGCCCGCGCGGCACGGCGGCAAAGCCCGCGCGGAAGATCTCCGCGAAATAGGGGCTGCCGTAGATCGTGAGGCCCAGAAGTCCCGCCGGAACCGCGTCGAGCCGGAGGCCCAGAAGCGGTCCGCCGTAATAAAGCACGAAGAGCTGCACCAGAAAGGGCGTGCCCCGGATCACTTCGATATAGACCCGCAGGAGCCAGCCCAAGGGTCGCGGCCCGTAGCGCTGCGCCAGCGTGATGACGAGGCCCAGCGCCATGCCGAACACCGTGCCGAACGCCCAGCAAAGCACGGTGACACCGAAGCCGCGCAGCAGGATCGGGCCGTAATGCGCAAGGAACGCCGCATCCGTCACCGCGCGAGGCCCCGCTCCAGCTGCCGCCCTGCCAAGGCGAGGCACAGGTTGATGGCGAGATAGATGCAGGCGGCGGCGAGATAAACCTCCAGCGGGCGGAAGGTCGTCGCGGCTTCCGCCTGGCTCGCGCGGGTCAGCTCCAGAATGCCCACGACGGAGACGAGCGAGGAGGCCTTCACCAGCAGGATCAGCTCATTCACCAGCGAGGGCAGCGAGGTGGCGATCGCCTGCGGCAGCACGATCCGGGTCCAGACGTGGCGCGGGGCCATGCCGATCACCAGCGCGGCCTCGGTCTGGCCCTTCGGCAGCGCCGCGATGGCGCCGCGCCAGATCTCCGCGATATAGGCGCTGGAACAGACGCCCACGGTTCCCACCGCCGCCACCATCGCGGGCACGTTGATGCCGATCACCGGCAACAGGTAGTAAAAGAGCAAGAGCTGCACCAGCAGCGGCACGCCCCTGAAGAAGCTGACCCAAAGCGCCGCCAGCCCTCGAAGCGCGCGCGACGGCGACAGGGCGGCCGCACAGACCAGCGCACCCAGCACCAGCCCGACTGCAATGCCAAGGACCGACACGAGAAGCGTGAACCGCGCCGCCCAGAGAAGCGGTTCGAAGCTCTGGAAAAAGACCGGGAGGGAGAACATCCGCGCCGCCTCGCAAGGGATGCCGGGGCACGCGGGCGCCCCGGCGGGAAGCGGTGTTTACTCGAGCGTCACGGTGCGCGGCAGTTCGGTGTAGGTGCCGAGCCACTTTTCCTGGATCGTCTTGATCCGCCCGTCGTCGGTCATCGCCAGAATCGCGTCGTTTACAGCCTTCACGAAGCTGGCCGAGCCTTCGTCCTTGCGCATCGCCCAAGCGAAATAGACCGGCTGGCCGAAGGTCGCGGGATCTGTCATCGCGAACGTGTCGCCGCGCGCCTTCACGAGATAGGAGAGGTTCGGCAGCGAGCCCGCCACCGCGTCGAGCCGGCCCGCCGCGAGGTCGGCATAAGCCTCGTCCGTGGTGCCGTATTCCTTGATCGTCACGCCGCCAAGGATCTCCCCGTAGGCCTTGAGTTGACGAAACTGCGCGGTGCCCTGCTGGACTCCGACGGTCTTGCCCTTGATATCCTCGGGTTTGGCGACCGCGTCGGTGCCCTTTGCATGGACGAGCCCCACCGTTGCGTCCGCGATCGGAAGCGAGAAGGCATAGCGCTCCATCCGCTCGGCCGTGATCGTCACGGGGGCGATAACGATGTCGAACTTGCCGACCTCAAGGCCCGGAAGCTCCGCCGTCCAAGGGATGTCCTGATAGACCGGCTCCACGCCGATCTCCTTGGCGACGCCGTCGAAGAGGTCCTTCGTCATGCCTTCGTAGGTGCCGTTGGTGAGCATGTCGAACGGCGCGTAATGCATGTCGGTTGCGGTCATGATCTTGCCCGCCGCCTTCACGTCGGCAAGCTGGTCGGCATGGGCCACGGTGCCCGCGCCCATGAGCGTCAGCCCGACGAGGCCGGCGCGAAGCATTGTCTTCGATGTCATGTCATTCTCCCTGTGCGTGGTTGGGCAGGGCCCGATCCCGCCAAGGGCCGATCATAGGAGAGAGCGGGACGGAAATGAAGCATCCGTTGTCCGGCCTTTACCGGCCCAACGCGGCGGTCAGTTCGGCGATGTTGTTGCGCATCATGGCGATGTAAGTGCCCGCCGGTCCGGCCGCCGGCGATAGCGCATCGGAATAAAGCGTGCCGCCGACCTTGGCGTCCGTCTCCGACACGATCTGTTCCAGGAGCCGCGGGTCGGAGATATTCTCGATGAACACGGCGGGGATGTGGTCGGTCCTGATCTGGGTGATGAGCGCCGCGACACCGGCGGCAGAGGCTTCCGAGTCCGTGCTCAGACCTTCGGGCGCCTTGAAGACCATGCCGTAGGCCGCGCCGAAATAGCCGAACGCGTCGTGCGAGGTCACGATCTCGCGTCGGTTTTCGGGCAACGACGCGACGGCGGCCTTCACGTCGGCCTCCAGCGTGTCGAGCTTGGCCTCGTACGCGGCGGCATTGGCGCGGTAGACCTCCGCCCCGTCGGGGTCCGCGGCACTGAGGCCCGCCTCGATGTTGGCCACGTAAAGCTTCGCGTTGGCCACATTCTGCCAGGCGTGCGGGTCGGTTCCATGCTCATTGTCGGTCCCGGACTGCCCCGAGGACGCGGCATCGTCGTCGAAGGTCCGGGCAGCGACGCCCGCGCTCGCCACCACGACCGGGCCCTTGTATTCTGCGGACTGTATCAGCCGGTCCATCCAGCCCTCGAATGTGAGCCCGTTCACGACGACGACGTGTGCCCCGGCCACCGCCTTCGCGTCCTGCGGCGTCGGCTGGTAGACATGCGCGTCGCCGTCGGGCCCCACCAGTGTCGTCACCGTCACCCGGTCGCCGCCGACCTCCTGCACCAGATCGCCCAGGATCGAGAAGGAGGCCACCACCGGCACCGTCCCTTGCGCGAAGGCAGGAAACGCTGTCAGCAGCGTCGCAGCGAAAAGCAGAAAACGGCGGGTCGGCATAGGATCATCCTTTGGGTTTCAGGCGTCGAGATGGGTGCGCGGCCAGTAACGCACGACGAGGCTCCCGACCGGGCCAAAGCACATCGAGGCCAGATAGGCAGTGCCGGTCGCAAGGATGATCGTGGGGCCAGACGGCAGCCCGAAATGGTAGGAGGCGAGCAGCCCCGCGAAGGAGGACGCCGCCGCCACGCAGACCGCGACCGCGATCATGCCCGCGATGCCCCGGGCCCAGAACCGCGCGGCGGCGGCGGGCAGGATCATGATGCCGACCGCCATCAGCGTGCCCAGCGCCTGGAACCCCGCCACGAGGTTCAGGACCACCAGCGACAGGAAGATGAAATGCACCGGCGCGCTCCACCTGCTGACGGAGGCGAGGAACTGCGGATCGACGCACTCGAGCACCAGCGGCCGGTAGATCGCGGCCAGCGTCAGCAGCGTGACCGTGGTGATCGCGCACAGCAGCGTCAGCGCCGGATCGTCGAGCGCCAGCACGGTGCCGAAGAGCACATGCATCAGATCGACGTTGGACCCGCGCAGCGACACGATCAGCACGCCCAGCGCCAGACTGATGAGGTAGAAGGCCGCGAGCGAGGCATCCTCGCGCAGCACGGTCACGCGGCTCACGAACCCGGTGAGCAGCGCCACCGTCAGCCCTGCCACGATCCCGCCCACCGTCATCGCCCCCAGCGACAGGCCGGACACGAGGAACCCCACCGCAGCACCGGGCAGGATCGCATGCGCCATCGCATCGCCGGTGAGGCTCATCCGGCGCAGCATCAAGAACACCCCCACCGGCGTCGCGCCGAGCGAGATCGCGATGCAGCCCAGAAGGGCGCGCTGCATGAAGGCGAACTCCGCGAAGGGCTGGATCAGGGCCATCATGCCGCCCGCCCCGCCCCGGGCGCGCAAGGTGCTGCGCGGTCGTCGAACGCCTCGCACATCTGGCGGGCGCGAAAGTGGTTGTCTGGCGTCAGAACCTCCGCCGTGGGCCCGTGCGCGATCATCCCGCGCGCCAGCAGCAGGGTGCGCGGGAAGTGGGCGTGCACGTGAGCCATGTCGTGGAGGACCGCGAGCACGGTGCGCCCCTCGCCGTGCCACCGCTCCACGATAGCGGTGAGGTCGGCGGCGGTGCGGGTGTCGATGGCGGTGAACGGCTCCTCCAGCAGGATCAGATCGGCGTCCTGGAGCAGCACCCGCGCGAACATCACGCGCTGCATCTGCCCGCCCGACAGCGCGCCGATGACGCGCCCGCCGAAGCCTGCGAGGCCCACCGCCGCCAGTGCCGCGTCGATCCGGGCGCGGTCCGCGGTTCCGACCGCGCCGAACGCCCCGATCCGCGCCCACAGCCCCATCGCCACGAAATCGCGCACCGAAAGTGGAAAGCTCCGGTCCACCTCGGCCAGTTGCGGCAGCCACGCGGTCCGGGCCGCCGTCATCTCGATCCGCCCTTCGAGCGGCTTCAGCGTCCCGGTGATCGCCTTCAGCAGCGTCGATTTGCCCGCGCCGTTGGGCCCGACGACCGCCGTCAGGCTGCCGTCGGCGATCTCCGTCTCCAGATGATGAACCGCCGGGTGCCGGTCATAGCCGAGCGTGAGGTTTCGGATCACGAGCGCCATGGCCTATCCCGTTACGAGCGCGAAGGCGCCCCAGAGGAGCACCAGAACCACGACCACCACCGCCAGCCGTGGCCCCGCCCCGTGCAGGATCAGTCCACGCATGGCGCGCCTCGGTCGAAGCTGGGGATTATCGCAAGCATGGCACCGCATCCGATAGGTTATAAGATAACATAACGCGCGGGACGGTCGCCGTCCAGAGGTCTTGGAGCGGGGCGGCGACCCTCAGACCGGCGCGCAGCGGATCCAGTGGCCGGGGCCGATCTCCACCAGATCCGAGGGCGCGGGCGTGCCGTGCACGTCGGGCCGGTTCGCGGTATCGGGATAGAACCGCAAGCCGTCGGGCGGGGGCGGTGCCTTGCCCGCCGTCCGGTCGCGGTCGGGATGCAGCACCGTGTCGGGGTCGGGAATCGTCTCAATCAGCTTGCGGGTGTAGGGATGGGTCGGGCGGGCGAAGATCGCGTCCCACGGTCCCGTCTCCACGATCTGGCCGAAATACATCACCGCCACGCGGTCGCTCATATGCTCCACCACGCCCAGATCGTGGGAGATCATCACGAAAGACAGCGACATCTCCTCCTGCAGGTCGAGGAGCAGGTTGATGATCTGCGCGCGCACCGATACGTCGAGCGCCGACACCGGCTCGTCCAGCATCAGGATGCGCGGCCCGAGGATCAGCGCCCGCGCGATCCCGATGCGCTGGCGCTGGCCGCCGGAGAACTCGTGCGGATAGCGGCTGGCATGGTCCGGCAGCAGGCCGACCTTGCCTAGGATCGCGGCTACACGCTCGTCGGCCTCGCCCTTCGACGCGCCGTGCAGCCGCAGCGGCGCGCTGAGAGAGCCATGCACCGTCTGGCGCGGGTTCAGCGAGGCATAGGGGTCCTGAAACACCATCTGCGCGATCCGCGCGCGGGCCATCCGGTCCGGCCCCGCCGAGCCCACGATGGAGTCCCCCTCGACAAGGATATCGCCGGAGGTCGGCGCCTGAAGCCCCATCACGGCCAGCGCGGTGGTGGACTTGCCGCAGCCCGATTCGCCGACGATTGACAGGCACTCGCCCCGCGCGAGGGTGAGGTCAACGCCGCTCACCGCCCGCAGCACGCGGTTGCGTTTCAGCAGCGATTTCCCGACCGGGAAATGGACATGCAGATCGCGGATCTCCAGCAACGGTGCGGTCATGCCCGCGCCTCCGCCCGCTGGCGGGGATCGCGGATCGGGTTGCGCGGCTGATAGCAGAAATCGTGGCGCAGAACCTCGCGGTCGGAAATCAGGCTGTCGATATCGACCAGCCGCTGCCGCCCCGCCGCCCCGTGGCGTGTGCCCAGCCGCGGCAACGCGCCCAGCAGTCCTTGCGTGTAGGGATGGCGCGGATCGGCAAAGAGATCATAGGTGTCGCGCTCCTCCACCAGCTTTCCCGCATACATCACGCCGACGCGCTGGCACATGTTGGCGATCACGCCCAGATCGTGGGAGATCATCAGAACCGCCGTCCCGCGTTCAGCGCACAGCTCCGCGATCAGTTTCAGCACCTCGTCCTGCACCGTCACGTCGAGCGCGGTCGTGGGCTCGTCCGCGATCAGCAGGTCCGGGTCGCAGGCGAGGGCTATCGCGATCATCACCCGCTGACGCATGCCCCCCGACATCTGGAACGGATAGGCGCGCACCCGTTCCTCCGGTGCAGGCACCTTGACCGAGGCCAACGCGTCGATGGCCTTCCGGCCCGCTTCGGCCCAGCCCATGCCGCGGTGGAGGACGAACATCTCCGCGATCTGGCGGCCCACAGTCTTCAACGGATTCAGCGCGGTCATCGGTTCCTGAAAGATCATCGCGATCCGGTCGCCGCGCAGCTCGCGCATGGCGCGGTCGGTCAGCGCGCGCAGATCCTGACCCTTGAACAGGATCTCCCCCCCCGTCACGGCAAGCGGGCGCTTCAGAAGCCGGATCAGCGACAGCGCGGTGAGGCTTTTGCCCGACCCGCTTTCGCCCACCAGCCCGAACGCCTCTCCCGGCAGGATCGTGAGGCCCACGTCCTTCACGATCTCGATCGCCCCGGCCCGCTGCGGGATGCCGACGTGGAGGTGCTTCAACTCCAGAAGCGGTGCGGCGGTCATGTCGCACGGCTCCGCATGTGGGGGTCCAGATAATCCCGCAAGCCGTCGCCCAGAAGGTTGAACCCCAGCACCGTCACGAAGATCGCGAGGCCGGGGAAGATCGCGGCCCAGGGGGCTATGATGATCAGCTCGCGCGCGCCCGTCAGCATGGAGCCCCACGACGGGAACGGTGGGCGGATGCCCAGGCCCAGGAACGACAGCGCCGCCTCCGCCAGCACCGCCGCCCCGATGCCGAGGGTGGAGATCACGAGGATCGGCCCCACCATGTTGGGCAGAAGCTGCGTCGCCATGATGCGGATGTCGCCGTAGCCCAGCGTCCGCGCCGCCTGCACATAGCCCTGCCCTTTAAGCGACAGGGTGGAGGATCGCGCGATCCGGCAGGTCCAGGACCAGTTCGTGAGGCCGAGTGCGATCAGCAGGCTCGGCAATCCCGGCCCGAGGATCGCCATGATCGCCAGCGCGAAGATCAGCGACGGGATCGCCAGCATCACGTTCGTGAGCCCGTTCACCAGATCGTCCCACCAGCCGCCCCAGTAGGCCGCCGAGATCCCGAGACTGAGGCCGATCACCGAATTGATGATCTGGCTCACGATCCCCACGGTGAGCGATATCCGCGCGCCGTAGAGCACGCGGGTGAAGACGTCGCGCCCCTGTTCGTCCGTGCCGAACCAGAACTGCCCGTCAGGGGGCTGTTCGGACACCATCAGGTTGGCGTCGAACACCGGGTCGAAATGGGTAAGCCATGGCGCGAACACCGCACCGACCAGCACCAGCAGAACCAATCCGCCGCCGAGCCAGAGGTTGAGGTTGAAGCGTCTCATGTCTGCTTGATCCGCGGATCGATGGCTGCATAGAGGATGTCGACGGCGGTGTTGATGACCAGAAACCACAGCACGATCACGAGGATGGTGCCCTGCACCACCGGAATGTCACGGATCGACACCGAATCCACCAGAAGCGTGCCGAGGCCGGGCCAGGAGAACAGCTTCT
>JBBSVE010000029.1:0-27620 GCA_038233815.1 Rhodobacterales bacterium | reverse complement strand
GAGGTCGAGCCCGAACGACGGCATCGTCGTCTTGTTGTACAGCGATTGATAGAGCTCACTGTCGATGGAAAGGAAGCGCGGAATGAACCCCTGCACCGCGTCCTGGTTGCCGATCGCGCGTGTGGTCGCCGCTGCAATGGCGCCCGAGCCATTGACGTCGGACGGTTGGTAGACGAGACCACGCAAAATGCGGAACATGATGAGGAAGATCGGCATCTGCGCCACGATCGGCAGGCAGGAGGCGGCCGGATTGACCTTGTGCTCCTGATAGAGCTTCATCATTTCTTCGTTGAGCTTCTGGCGGTCGTTGCGATGCTCGTTCTGCAACTTGCGCATCTCGGGCGCCAATCGCTGCATCTCGAGCATGCCCTTGGTGCTCTTCAACGTGAGCGGGGTGACGAGCAACATCACGACCAGGGCGATCATGCCGATCGAGATGGCATAACTATGGGTCAAGGCGTAGAACCGGGCGACGAGCCAGGCGGGACCTGAAAACATGAGGTCTACTCACCCTTTCTCTGTGGGACGGGGTAATCGGTGGGACGGGGGGCGGGTAGTGGAACGGGGTCGAAGCCGCTCGGCCCGAAGGGACGGCAGCGGAGCAGGCGGCGGGCGGTGAGCCACAGGCCACGAGCCACCCCGTGAGATTCCAGCGCTTCGACTGCGTAACAGGAGCAGCTGGGTGAGAATCGACACGGTGACGGGCGGCCTTCGGCCGCCCGTTGATACCACTCGACCATCGCAATCAAATGTTGTGGACGAGAGCGCAGCTCGCCGACGCCGGCCTTCAGGTCGTCGGAGCGGCGTTGGCCGCCCGGATGATCTTGCTCACCAACTTGGACAGATCGAACATCAGTTCCCCGTATGATTGTACGGCGGCGCCTGGACGCGCCCCGACCAGGTACAAACCCGCCGGTAGATCCGGGTGTTGGCGCTGGAACAGACTCCGCAGACGACGTCGGATGAGATTGCGCGTCACTGCTGGGCCGACGATGCGGCCGATGGCAAACGCCACTTGGGGTGGCGAGACGAGAGGATCGAGTACGTACGTGCACCACAGCGCACCGGCGCGAACGCGTGAGCCGTCTCGGGACAGTCGCCCGAAACAGGCTCGCCCGTGCAGGCGGGCGATCAAGCGGACAGACGGGCTCGACCCTTGGCACGGCGCGACTTGAGCACGGCGCGCCCGGCGCGTGTGCTCATCCGAGCACGGAACCCGTGCTTCTTGGCACGGCGCAGATTGTTCGGTTGAAAGGTGCGCTTCATCGCGGTTCTCCATGTTTTCGTCCCCTCGGCGCGCACTGTCGCCGCACCGGGGTCCGTTCAAACCCCGGTCCTTACGCAGGGATCGAGCTGAAGTCAATTCGCCCATCGCCGCTTTCACGCCGGGCGGAGAACCCACCTCAGCTCTCTTCAAGCTCGCGTGATAGGCATGGCCCATGCGCGACAAAATGCGCAAGGCTCGCAGCACCGACCCGCCATGCCCCCGAAAGGCCCGCCCTCCATGACCGACGACGCGCCACGGCCCTCGGATACCGGCCCGTCCGGCATCGCGAAAAAGCTGCCGTTCATCGCCATCCTCGTCGTGGCAGCACTGGGCGCATTCTTCCTGCGCGATCGGATCAGTTTCGTTGCGCTGGCCGAACACCGCGAGGCCCTGCTGGCCTACCGCGACGCGCATTACACGCTCGCCGTGGTGGCGTTCATCGCGGCCTACGCCACGGCCGGCGCCTTTTCGCTGCCGGGTGCTACGATCTTTACCCTGACCGGCGGGTTTCTGTTCGCGACCGTGCCGGGCGTCTTTTACAACGTGACGGGCGCGGGTCTCGGCGCCATCGCCATCTTCCTTGCGGCGCGCACGGGCTTCGGGGCACGGTTCGCAAGCAAGATCGAGGGCAAGGCCGGCGCTATCGGCAAGCTGAAACGCGGCCTGAAGGAAAATGAGTGGTCCTATCTCTTCCTCATGCGCCTTGTGCCCGCTGTGCCGTTCTTCGTGGCGAATCTCGTGCCCGCCTTCGTGGGCACCTCGCTCCTGCGGTTCGCGGTTTCCACGTTTCTGGGCATCCTGCCCGGCGCGTTCGTCTTTACCTCGGTCGGCGCGGGCCTCGGCGATGTCTTTGCGGATGAGGAGACGCCCGATCTCGGCATTATCTTTGAGCCCTACGTGATCGGTCCACTTCTGGGACTCGCGGCATTGTCGGCATTGCCGATCCTTGTGAAACGCTTTCGAAAGAAGAAGGACACCTGAGATGGCGCGCATGGACACCGATATCTGCATTATCGGCGCAGGCTCGGCCGGGCTGTCCGTGGCGTCTGGGGCGGTCCAGATGGGCGCGCGGGTGGTGCTGATCGAGCAGGGCGAGATGGGGGGCGACTGCCTCAACGCGGGTTGCGTGCCCTCGAAGGCGCTGATCGCGGCGGCGCGTCATGCCCATGCGATGCGGTCCGGGGCGGCGTTCGGCATCGCGCCGGTGGAACCGGAGGTGGATTTCGCCGCGGTGAAGGATCATGTCGCCCGCGTCATCGCCACCATTGCTCCGGTCGACAGCCAAGCGCGGTTCGAGGGGCTGGGCGTGCGCGTGATCCGCGCCCACGCTCGCTTCACCGACCCGGGCACGGTGGAGGCGGGCGGCCAGCGCATCCGCGCCCGCCGCTTCGTGATCGCCACCGGATCGCGTCCCCTCGTGCCCGACATTCCGGGGCTGGACGCTGTGCCCTACCTCACCAACGAGACGATCTTCGTCCAGCGCGAGAGGCCGGACCATCTGCTGATCGTGGGCGGCGGCCCCATCGGAATGGAGATGGCGCAGGCCCACCGGCGCCTTGGATGCCGCGTCACGGTGATCGAGCGCACGCGCGCCTTCGGCAAGGACGATCCCGAAACCGCCGCCATCGTGCTGGCCACCCTGCGCGCCGAGGGCGTGGAGGTGCTGGAGGATGCCCCCGTCGCCCGCATCGGCGGTTCGGCGGGCGCCGTGGTGGTGGAGATCCAAGGCGGGCGCCGCGTCACCGGCACGCATCTTCTGCTGGCCGTGGGGCGCCGGGTCGTTCTCGGGGACATGGGGCTGGACGCGGCGGAAGTCGATCATACCGAAAAGGGCGTCACAGTGGATGCGCATCTGCGCTCCTCCAACCGGCGGGTCTACGCGGCGGGGGATGCGGCGGGCGGGCTGCAATTCACCCATGTCGCGAGCTACCACGCAAGCCTTCTGGTGCGCCAGCTCGTCCTGGCACTGCCAGCCAGCGTCTCGCGCGCGCATATCCCGTGGGCCACCTACACCGACCCGGAACTGGCGCAGGTCGGCCCGACGGAGGCGCAAGCGCACAAGACCTGGGGCTCTCGGCTCGAGGTGCAGCGGGTGGCGTTCGAGCATAACGACCGCGCGCAGGCGGAGCGGCGGACGGACGGGCTCCTGAAACTGATGGTGGTGGACGGCCGACCGATCGGCGCCTCCATCGCCGGGGCGCATGCGGGCGAGCTGATCGGCCTCTGGGCGATGGCAATCGCGGCGCGGGTGAAGCTCAGCGGGGTGTCGGGGACCGTGCTGCCCTACCCCACGCTGAACGAGGTTTCCAAGCGCGCGGCGGGCGCGCATTTCACCCCGATGCTGTTCGAGAGCCCCCTGGTCAAGCGCATCGTGGGGTTGATCCAGTCGTGGGTGCCGTAAGTGGCGCGAGAGGCCTTTTCTCAAACCCGCCATTGCCCTAGAACGACGCGCGGCGGATGCGGGGCGCGCGCGGACCCCGGGTCCGCATCGGAGGCAGAGCGACATGGCGACAGCACCGGATATACCCGCCACCGAGGGCGCGGCCGAGTCCGAACTCGACTGGCGGATGCGCCAGCAGCTTTTGCAGGCGGATTTCGGTCTGACGGCATTCCGGTGCGCAAACCGTCAGGACCTGCTCGACGCCGCGGTAAGGGCGGCATCGGACGGGATGAACACGCGGCTCGCCAAGTTTCTGGAACCGCACCCGGAAAAGCCGGACCAGCTTCTGGTGCGTGCGGGCGTCGGCTGGCATGACGGCGTCGTGGGCCGCGCCACGGTGGGGTGCGACACGGCCAGCCCCGCAGGCTATGCGTTCCAGACCGGACAGCCGGTGATCTCCAACCATTTCGACGCCGAGACCCGGTTTCGCACGCCCGCGCTGTTTGTCGAACATGGCGTGACGCGAGCGCTCAACGTTGTGGTGCGCGATGGCGACGAGCCGTTCGGCGTTCTCGAGGTCGACCGCACCGATGCGCGTGAGTTTGGCCGCCACGACATCGCCTTCATGGAGGGACTGGCCACCGTGCTTGCCGTGTCGCTGGAACGCCAGCGCACCGATGCCGACCTTAGCCAGACGCTGGAGCGTGAAAAGCTTCTGGTCCACGAGATGCGCCACCGGGTGAAGAACCTGTTCTCGGTGGTGAACGGCATCCTGTCGATCTCCGAACGCGAGGCGCGGCGCGCAGGCACGCCAGAGGATGCGATCGAATATCTGCGCGCGCGCATCACAGCATTGGCCCGGTCGTCGGAGATCGGGCTGACCGGGAGTGACGATGCCGGCGGTCAGGGCGGCGCCGATCCGGTGGCACTGTCACGCTCGGTACTGGCACCCTACAGCGGGCTGGTGGAGGTCACGGGCAGCGTCGAGGCCACGGTGCCCGCGCGCATGGTCACGCCGGTATCACTGCTGCTCCACGAACTTGCCACCAACTCGGTCAAGCATGGCGCGCTGGGGGCGGAGGACGGGACGGTGGCCCTGTCCTGGCAAGGCGCGGACCACGAGACGACGTTCCGCTGGACCGAAAACGGCGGCCCGGAAATTACGGGCGAGCCCACCGCGCAGGGCTTCGGCACCAGCCTCGTGCGGAGCATCATCGCCTCGGCGGGCGGCACGATCCGGCAGGACTGGCGCGCCACGGGGCTCGAGGTGACGGTGTGCTTTCCGGGCCTGCGGTAGCCGCAGCGCACGGGACGGCGAACATGCGCCCCGGATCGCCGGAAGGGCTGAAACTTCCGCCACGGCCTGCTATCATCGGCGAACGCAGGCGGCACGCGGGCATCCGGGGGGGTTAAATGGTGGCACGGTTCCGGGGCGGCATCCTGACGTCGCTGTCCGGGCGATTCCTGATGCTGACCATTGCCTTCGTGATGCTGGCCGAAGTGCTGATCTTTGTCCCCTCCATCGCGCGGTTCCGGGAGGACTATCTGCTTTTGAGACTGGAAAAGGCGCAAATCGCGTCGCTGGCGCTGCTGGCGGACGACGGTCTCGTCTCCGAAGGGCTCTCGAAGGAGCTTCTGGCCAACGCGGGCGTCTACAATGTGGTGCTACACCGCGACGAGATGCGCCAGCTCATCCTGACCTCGCCGATGCCGGGGGAGGTGACGCGCACCTACGATCTGCGCACCGCGACGCCTTGGACGCTGATCCGCGACGCGCTGGCCGAACTGGTGGACACGCAGCAGACCGCCTTTCGCGTGATCGGCAACACGACGCAGGAGGCGGGCCTGTCGATCGAGGTGGCGATGCCCTCGGGGCCGCTGCGTGCCGCGATGTTCGACTACGGGCTCAACATCCTGCTGCTGTCGGCGCTGATTTCGGCGGTGACGGCGCTGCTCCTCTTCCTCTCAGCGCGGCGCATCCTCGTGGTGCCGATCCGGCGCGTGGTCCGGCACATGGCGGCCTATGCCGACGCGCCCGAGGACGTGCGCCGTGTCATCACGCCGACCTCCCGCGTCACCGAGCTGCGCGAGGCCGAGGAGGCGCTGGCGAGCCTGCAGACCCAGCTAATCCACGCGTTGCGGCAAAAGGCGCATCTGGCGCAGCTCGGTGCCGCCGTGTCGAAGGTGAGCCACGATCTGCGCAACATCCTCACCACCTCGCAGCTCTTCGCCGACCGGCTGGAGCGGAGCGACGATCCCGCCGTGGCCCGCATTGCACCCAAACTCGTGGCCTCGATCACCCGCGCGGTGGCGCTTTGTTCCTCCACGCTGACGTTCGGCAAGGCGGAGGAGCCGCCGCCGCGCCTGTCAACCGTGGCGCTGCGCCCGCTTGCCGATGATGTGATCGAGGACGTGACGATGGGCGACCGGCCGGGGATCGCCTGCCTCGTCGATATGCCCTCTGCCATGACCCTCCATGCCGACGCCGAACAGCTCTACCGGGTGCTGGCGAACCTGATCCGCAACGCGGTTCAGGCGCTGGAGGCGACGGGCAAGGGCGGCACGGTGGAAATCTCCGCCGGGGAAAGCGATACGGGCTGGTGGATCCGCGTCGGCGACACCGGGCCGGGACTGCCCGCGAAAGCGCGCGAGCATCTTTTCACCGCGTTCCAAGGGGGCGCGCGCAAGGGCGGCACCGGCCTCGGCCTCGCCATCGCGTCGGAGCTGGTGCGGGGTCACGGCGGCACACTGGACCTGGCGCGGAGCGATGCGGGCGGGACGGAATTCGTGATCCGCCTGCCCAAGGAAACGGCGCCCTGAGCGCGCATCTGTGCGAAACGGCAGGCGGCGAACGGCCCGGACCTCATGCCGCAGCGGGGCGAAAGCGCTTGACCTTTGGGACCCTCTGGCGTTGAAGCACCGCTGACCCAGAACGGAAAACGGTGCTGATCTCAGATGGACGGGCAGAACAAGAACATTATCCTTGCGACCGTGCTGAGCTTTCTTGTGATCCTCGCGTGGTTCTTCTTCTTTCCGCCGCCGGAGCCTGCACCCGCCCCTGTCGCCACCGAAACGGCGCAGACCGCGACCCCCGCCGAACCGGCTGCTGCGCCCGTGGCACCTGACGCGACCGCGACCGGTGCGGCCGCACCCCTGAAGCCCGAAGCGCCCCGGATCGCCGTCGACACGCCGAGCCTCAAGGGTTCGATCTCGCTCATTGGCGGCCGGTTCGACGATCTGTCGCTGACCAAATACCGCGAAACGCTGGCCAAGGATTCCCCCACCGTCCGCCTCCTGTCGCCGGTGGGCGAGGGCTCTGCCTACTACACGCTCTATGGCTGGATCCCGTCGGGCAATCTCACCAACGCCGACGTTCCGGGGGCCGATACCCAATGGACGCAGGTCGGCAGCGGAAGCCTGACGCCCAAGACTCCGATCACGCTGGAGTGGGATAACGGAAAGGGGCTGGTCTTTCGCACCGATATCGCGGTCGACGACCTCTACATGTTCCGCCTGACGCAATCGGTTCAGAACAACACCGGCGCGCCCGTGACGCTGGCGCCTTACGGTGTCGTGGCACGGCATGGTTTGCCCAAGGATCTGCAGAACTTCTTCGTCAGCCACGAGGGCATCGTCGCCCGCACCGATGGCGCGCTGGAGGAGACCAAATACAAGGATGCGACCAAGCTTCCCGTCCTGCCCAACGAGGGCATGCCCGCCGAGGTTCGCGCCGCCACCAAGGACGGCTGGATCGGGTTTTCCAGCAAATACTGGATGACCGTCTTGGTCCCCGAACAGGGCAAGCCCTTCTCCGCCGTGACCCGCTACGCGCCAGGGGCCGACCTCTACCAGACCCAGACCCGCGAGGCGCTGTTCACGGTCGCACCGGGCGCGTCCGGCGCCACCACCTCTCAGCTCTTCGCCGGCGCGAAGGAATGGGAGACGCTGGAGGCCTATCAAAACCAGGGCGGCATCGCGGGCTTCGTCGATGCGATCGACTGGGGCTGGTTCTTCTTTCTGACCAAGCCGATCTTCCGCGTGCTGCACTTCCTCCATGCCCATATCGGCAACATGGGCGTGTCGATCATCGCCCTCACGTTCCTTTTGAAGGCGCTGGTCTTTCCGCTGGCCTACAAATCCTACGTCTCGATGGCGCGGATGAAAGAGCTGCAGCCAGAGCTGACCGCGATGAAGGAACGCGCGGGCGACGACAAGCAGCAGATGCAAAAGGACATGATGCGGCTCTACAAGGAAAAGAAAGTGAACCCGGCTGCGGGATGCCTGCCGATCGTGATCCAGATCCCGATCTTCTTTTCGCTCTACAAGGTGATCTTCGTCACGCTGGAACTCCGTCAGGCGCCCTTTTTCGGCTGGCTGCAGGATCTGTCGGTGCGCGATCCGTCGTCGACCTTCAACCTCTTTGGTCTGCTGCCCTGGCCCGCACCGGACCACGGGACGCTGCTGGCCACCGTTTTCATCGGACTTCTGCCGATCCTTCTGGGCTGTTCCATGTGGCTCCAGCAAAAGCTGAACCCGACGCCGCCCGATGCCACGCAGGCGATGATCTTCGCGTGGATGCCGTGGGTCTTCATGTTCATGCTGGGCAACTTTGCCAGCGGTCTGGTGCTCTACTGGATCACCAACAACACGATCACCTTCACGCAGCAGTTCCTCATCATGAAGAGTCACGGCCACACGCCCGACATCTTCGGCAACATCAAGGCGAGCTTTCGCAGGAAACCGAGCGAGGCCAAGACCATCGCGCCCGCGAACAACCCCCGGAAGCCGAAGAAATGACGGCGCGGCTGGCCCTCATCTGCCGCCATCCGATCAAGGCGATGGGGCGGGAGGAGCTGGTGGCCGCGACCCTCGTTCCCGGCGAATGTCTGCACCGTGACCGGCACTGGGCCGTGGCGCACGAAGCGGCCAAGCTGGTGGAGGGCTGGAATCCCTGCATGAACTTCCAGCGCGGGGCGAAGGCGCCTGAACTCATGGCGATCTCGTCGGAACTGGACGGCGACAGGGTGACGCTGCACCACCCGGACCGTCCCGACCATAGCTTCCGCCCGGACGATCCGGCGGACCTCGAACCTTTTCTCGACTGGCTGGCACCCCTGATCCCCGCCGACCGGGCGCGCGCCGTAGGGATCGTCAGCGCCGACCGCGCCATGACCGACAGCGACCTTCCCGCCCTTTCGATCCTCTCGCAGGCAAGCCTCGGCGCATTGTCGGAGCGGGTGGGCAAGCCGCTCTCCCCCCACCGGTTTCGCGGCAACCTCTGGATCGAGGGCACGGCGCCGTTCGCGGAATTCGACTGGATCGGCCGCACGCTGCGCGTCGGCGAGGCCGAGCTGGAGGTGCGCGAGCGGATCACCCGGTGCCGCGCGACCATGGCCAATCCCCTCACCGGCGAGATCGACGCCGACACGCTGGGCACCCTGAGCGCGGCCTACGGGCATCGCGACTTCGGGATCTATGCCGTCGTTACCAAAGGTGGCCGGATCGCGCTCGGCGACGCGGTCGCGCTGGCATGACGCTGCCATTCCCCGAAGCGGACGCCCCAGATGCCGCGGTGCGGGAGGCGGGGCGGCTTCTTTTCGCGGGGCCGGTCACCTTCGTGAAGGGCGTCGTGGCAATGCCCGGTCTGCCCCCCGCCGACCGGCCGGAGGTCTGTTTCGCGGGCCGCTCCAACGTCGGCAAATCGAGCCTTATCAACGCGCTCACGGGTCGGAAATCGCTGGCCCGCGCCTCGAACACCCCGGGCCGGACGCAGGAGATCAACTATTTCGCGCTCGGTGACGCGCGCTACATGGTCGACCTTCCCGGTTACGGCTATGCCGAGGCGCCGGTGGCCGTGGTCCGCACGTGGCAGGCGCTGCTGAAGGCCTATCTCTCCGGTCGCCAGACCTTGCGCCGGGCCTTCGTGCTGATCGACATGCGGCACGGCGTGAAGACGGTGGACGAGGAGATCCTGACCCTACTCGACCGCGCGGCCGTCACCTTTCAGGCGGTGCTGACCAAGGCCGACAAGGTCAGTCGCGCGGATCAGGCGCGCACGCTGGATCAGGTGCGGGGCGCGCTGGCGAAGCATCCGGCGGCGTTTCCAGAGCTGATCGTGACAAGCGCCGAAAAGGGCGACGGGATCGAGACGCTGCGCGCGGTGGTGGCAACGCTCGACTGACCTAAACGTGCTGCGCGCCGTTGACCTCGATCTCGGTGCCCGACACGTAGCTCGACTGGTCCGAGCAGAGGAACCAGATCACGTCCGCCACCTCCGACGGCTGGCCCAGACGGCGCATCGGCAGGCCGTCTACGATCTTGTCGGTCCCCGGCGACAGGATCGCCGTCTCCACCTCGCCGGGTGCGATGGCATTGACCCGGACGCCCAAGGGCCCGAAATCATGCGCCATCTCCCGCGTCAGCGCGGCGAGCGCGGCCTTCGAGGTGGCATAAGCGGCGCCCGCAAACGGATGCACGCGGGCGCCTGCGATGGAGGTCACGTTGACGACCGATCCTTTCGCCGCCGCCAGTTCCGCCTGCAAACCGCGCGCGAGGATCACGGAGGCGAAGAAGTTGACGTGGAACACACGCCCCCAGGTTCGCAGGTCGGTGCCCAGCGTCGTCAGCCGTGCGCCCCCCTCCCCTTTCGGCGAGATGCCGGCGTTGTTCACCAGCGCGTGCAGCTTGCCATCGATTCGCTCGCGGATCGTCTCGATCGCGGCCACGGTGCGGTTCGGGTCGGACAGGTCGATTTCGATATGGTCGTCCGCCCCCCCGGGCCACGGGCAGCGCGCATCGAACGGCTGGCGAGAGCAGGTGAGCACCCGCCACCCCTCGGCCGAAAATCGCTTGACCGTGGCATGGCCGATCCCGCGACTGGCGCCGGTCAGCACGATCGTCTTCTGGTCGTCCATCAAAACCCTCCGCATGGCCGCGAAACCCTACGCCATGCCCCCGCGTTTGCAAGTGACTCCGGCGCTTGGCAGGGCGACGCAAAGCCGCTACCAACGGTCAGACAACAGGAAGCCCCCGATGAAAAAGCAGCGGATGAACATGCGTGATTCCATCGCCACCGCCCGGACGCTGAATGAGGCGCTGCCCTATATCCAGCGCTTCTCCGGCGCCATCGTGGTGGTCAAGTTCGGCGGCAACGCGATGGGCGACGACGAGGCGATGGAGGAGTTTGCCCAGGACATCGTCCTGATGCGGCAGGTCGGCGTAAACCCGGTCGTGGTCCATGGCGGCGGGCCGATGATCAACGCGCTCTTGGGCAGGCTCGGGATCAAGTCGGAGTTCGTGCGCGGCAAGCGCGTCACCGATGCCGCCACCGTCGAGGTGGTGGAGATGGTGCTGTCCGGCCTTGTCAACAAAAAGATCGTGCAGGCGATCAACGATGCCGGGGGCCGCGCGGTGGGCATCTCGGGCAAGGACGATGACCTCATGGTGTGCGAACAGGACGATCCCGAACTGGGCTTCGTCGGTCGTCCCCGCGATATGCGGGTGCAGGTTCTGCGCGACATGTTCAACGCAGGCATCATCCCGGTGGTGGCGCCAGTCGGTCCGGGCGACAACGGCGAGACGTTCAACGTCAACGGCGATACGGCGGCGGGGGCTATCGCGGGCGCGCTGAAGGCGGACCGGCTCCTGCTCCTTACCGACGTTGCGGGGGTGAAGAATGCGGACGGCGAGGTGATGACCGCCCTTACCCCCGACGATGTCCGCACCCTGACCGCCCAAGGCGTGATCGCGGGCGGGATGATCCCCAAGACCGAGACCGCGCTGGCCGCGATCGAGGCCGGGGTGCGCGCGGTGGCGATCGTCGACGGGCGGATCCAGAACGCCTGTCTGCTGGAGCTGTTCACCGACCACGGCACCGGCTCCCAGATCCGTCTGGCCGACCAGCCGCCCCGGGTGCAGCCGCGCGTGGAATGACGCTGGACCGGATCGAGAGGCTCGCCTCGGCGGAGCGGCTCATGGTGATGGGCGGCTTTCACGCCACCCTTGAGGATCGCCTTCCCGACGGCACACGCACGCTGGTCCTGCTCGGCCCGGCCGAACCGGGGTTCTGGACGCACCTGATGGGCAGCCCGGAATATCGCGACGGCGCGCCCGATCCGGTGGACCGCTGGTCCTTACGGGTGATCGGGGACATGGCGGACGCTTTGCAGGCCACGGCGCTGTTTCCGTTCGGCGGGCCGCCGTGGCATCCGTTCTACCAATGGGCGCTCCGCTCCGGTCGCTCGTGGGCGAGCCCCGTCGGCCTTCTGGTCCATGACCGCGCCGGGCTCTTTGCCTCCTACCGGGGCGCGCTGTTGCTGGACCGACGCATCGACCTGCCACCCGCAGGGCCACGTCCCTGCGACGATTGCCCAGCCCCCTGTCTTACCGCCTGCCCGGTGGCGGCGCTGACCGAGGCGGGCTACGATGTGCCCCGCTGCCACGCGTTCCTTGACAGCCCGGACGGGGCTTCCTGCATGAACGAGGGGTGCGCGGTGCGCAGGGCTTGCCCGATCAGCCGCGCCTATGGCAGGCTCCCCGAACAGTCGGCCTATCACATGAGGCAGTTTCATAAATGACCAGACGCCTGATCCTCACGCGGCACGCGAAATCGAGCTGGGACGACGCGTCCTGCCCCGACCACGACCGGACGCTCAACGACCGGGGACGCGCGGCGGCGACCGAACTCGGCGCGTGGCTCGCCTCGCGCGGCTATGTCCCGGACCAGGTGCTGTGTTCCGACGCGGCCCGCACGCGGGAAACGTGGGACCGGGTGCGGGCAACGCTCGACACGCCAACCGACGCGGACCTGAAGCCCGCGCTCTACAATGCCGGGCCGGACACGCTGCTCGCGGTGCTGCGCCATGCGGCGGGCGATACGGCGATGATCGTGGGGCACAACCCCGGCATCGGCGAGTTTGCGCAGCGGATCGTCGCGCGCGCGCCGGTCAACCCCGATTTCCGTCACTTCCCCACCGGCGCCACGTTGGTCGCGGACTTCACGGACGACGACTGGGGGACGGTTGCCTACGCCACCGGCGCCTGCCTCGACTTCTTCGTGCCCAAGGACGTGGACGCCTGAGCCCTCCCCGGCTCAGTGCCCGAGGATCTGGCTCAGGAACAGTTTCGTGCGCTCCGACCGGGGGTTGTTGAAAAACTCCTTCGGCTCGTTCTGCTCCACGATCTGGCCCTGATCCATGAAGATCACCCGGTTCGCCACGGCCTGCGCGAATCCCATCTCGTGCGTCACGCAAATCATGGTCATGCCCTCCTCCGCGAGCTCGATCATGGTGTCGAGCACCTCCTTGATCATCTCGGGGTCGAGTGCGGAGGTCGGCTCGTCAAAAAGCATGATCCGCGGCTTCATGCAGAGCGAGCGCGCGATGGCCACGCGCTGCTGCTGTCCGCCCGAAAGCATTCCGGGATATTTCTGCGCCTGCTCGGGGATCTTGACCTTTTCCAGATAGTGCATCGCCGTCTCGTCCGCCTCGCGCTTGGGCGTCTTGCGGACCCAGATCGGGGCGAGGGTCAGGTTCTCCAGGATCGTGAGATGCGGGAACAGGTTGAAATGCTGGAACACCATCCCGACCTCGGAGCGCACCTTGTCGATATTTTTCAGGTCCGAGGTCAGCTCGGTCCCGTCCACGACGATCTGGCCCTTCTGATGCTCCTCCAATCGGTTGATGCAGCGGATCAGCGTCGATTTGCCCGATCCCGAGGGGCCGCAAATCACGATCCGCTCGCCCCGCATCACCGTCATGTCGATGTCGCGCAGGACGTGGAAGGTGCCATACCACTTGTTCATGACGCGGATCTGGATCGCGATCTCGTCGGAGACCTGCATTCTGGAGGCGAGTGCTGTATCGGCCATGGGCAGGCTCCCTTAACGGTGGTCGGTCTTGAGGCGGCGTTCCAGATACATGGAATAGCGCGACATGCCGAAACAGAAGACGAAGAAGATGGCACCGACGAAGAGGTAGGGCTCCCAGTAGATGCCCTTCCAGTCGATGTCGGACCGCACGATCTTGGTGATGCCAAGGAGCGGGTCGGCGAGACCCACGAAGGCCACCAGCGTCGTGTCCTTGAAGAGCCCGATGAAGGTGCCGACGATGCCGGGAATGGCGATCTTGAGCGCCTGAGGCATGACGATCAGCCGCTGCGCCTGCCAGTAGTCGAGGCCGAGCGCGTCGCCCGCCTCGAACTGTCCGCGGGGCAGCGAGGCGAGACCGCCGCGGATCACCTCCGCGATATAGGCGGCGGCGAAAAAGGTTACGAGGATCACCACGCGCAGGATCAGGTCGAACTGCGTGCGGGGGGGGAGGAAATACTGGAGCAGCAGCGACGCGGTGAAGAGCATCGTGATCAGCGGCACACCCCGGATGAACTCGATGAACCCGACGCTGAGCACCTTGATCAGCAGCATGTCAGACCGCCGCCCGAGCGCCAGCAGGATGCCCATCGGCAGCGACGCCGAAATCGCCGTGACCCCGATGACGATGGAGAGGAGGAACCCGCCGAAGCGGTCGCTGTCCACGCCCTCCAGATTGACGGGGATCATTCGTGCGATGTCGGGCGTGACGAGGCCCTGGAGGAAAAGCCACCAGACGCAGGCCGCGAGGAACCCCGCGGCCGTCGCGACCACGGTGCCAAGCCGCCCGACCAGCAAGCGGTAGACCGGCACGATCAGCACGAAACCCGCGAACACCGCCACCGGGCGCCAGACCGACCCGCCCCAGAGCAACCAATATCCGACGAACGGGAACAGGATGGAGAACAGGAACAAATGCTGCGGCGCCGCGATGCCGATCGCCAGCAGGACTGCAAAGGCCGCAACGACGACGATCAGGTGGCCACCGATCCCCTGCAGGGCCCAGACCGCGAGCAGCGTCAGGACGCAGGACGCCACGATCATCCCGGTCCGCCGCTTGGCGCTGTCGGAGAACAGCACCGGGGCCAGTGCCACGAACAGAAGCCCCAGCGACAGCACCGGACGCCAGTAGAGCGTGTCCGGGTAGAAGCCGAACAGGAACTGGTGCCAGCGTTCGCGGATCACCGCCCAACAGGCACCGGTGGCACCCTTGCCATAATCCGCCTCGACGATCTGGCGGCATTCCCCCAGCGAGTTCGCGACCCATACCGAATGCAGGAGCCACGGCAGCGAGGCCGCCACGAACCACCAGACCGCCAGCAGGCCGAGGATCGTCAGCGCCGCGTTCGCCCATGTCGAGAACAGGTTCTCCCGCAGCCAGCGGACAGAGCCGGAGGAACGACCGGGGGCGGGGCGCGCCTCCAGCATGTTGTCGCGCACGAAGGGGCGGGACGTCTCGGATGCGGTGTCCGACATCTCAGCGCTCCTTCATCTGCATGGCCCGGTTGTAGAGGTTCATCACCGAAGAGATGATGAGCGAGATGATGAGGTAGGTCAGCATCAGCAGGAGCATGCACTCCAGCTCCCGTCCGGTCTGGTTCAGGGTAATGCCGCCCAGCGTGCCGCGCAGGTCGAGATAGCCCACCGCGAGGCCGAGCGAGGTGTTCTTCGTGAGGTTGAGATATTGCGAGATCAGCGGCGGAATGATGACCCTGAGCGCCTGCGGCAGAATGATGAGCGACATGGTCCGGTTCGGGCGCAGGCCCAGCGCGAAAGCGGCTTCCGACTGACCCCGCGCGATGGCGAGGATGCCCGCGCGCACCGCCTCCGCGATGTAGGCCCCGGTATAGAGCGCCAGCGCGATCAGCAGTGCCGTGAAGCTGTGGGCGATGATGATGCCGCCCTCGAAGTTGAAGCGCCCGAACTCCGGGACGGAGAACCGCAGCCCCATGGCCCAAAGCGCGATCAGAACCGGCACGACCAGGATCAGCAGCGATTTCCACCAGGTCGTCGGCCGCTTGCCCGTGCTTTCCTGCACGCGGTCGGCGCTGCGCGACACGAGGATCTTGGCATAGACCGAGGCCAGCACGATAACGAGCAGCAGGATGAAGTTGAGGCTGATCGTCACGTCCCCGAACTGCAACGGTTGCAGCAGCCCGAACGGCGCGTGGGCGGGATCGAGGTAGGGGCCGGGGATGTTGACGCTCTGGTTCGTGACGGCGACCGTTCCGCCGAAGCTCATGCTCGCCGTGGCGGGTTGACCGGCGGCCACGAGCTTGGCGCTGGCGCGGAAATCGGCCGTGCTGGGCAGGGTCTCGGCAAAAAGCGTGTAGGACAGAACGATCCACAAAAGCAGCGGCACGTTGCGGAAGATCTCCACGTAGAGCGTCATGATCCGCCCGACGAGCCAGTTGTTCGACAAACGCAATATGCCCGCGACCACGCCGATCACGGTGGCGAGGATACAGCCGAAAAACGACAGGACCAGCGTGTTGACCAGCCCCACAAGCGCCGCCCGGAAGTGGCTGCTGTCATTGGTGTAGGGGATCAGGTGCTGGGCGATATCGTAGCCGGCACGCGTCCAAAGGAAGGAAAAATCGATGTCCTTGCCCTTGGCGGCAAGGTTCTGGATCGTGTTGTTGACGAGCCACGCCACACCCAGAAGCACGAGGATGAGAACGATGATCTGGATCGTGATCGCGCGAAACCGCGTGTCGTAGATCAGCATGCTCAGCCGGAAGCCCGGCTTCGGCGCGTCGCTGGCTATCGCCATCTCATACCCCCTGAACCGTGCGCGGCCTTTGTGGCTTTCGTTCCGGACGATCCCGGAAGCGCAGGTCTGTCGTGTCGTCTCGCCCGGTGCCGGACGTGGCGAAATGGGCGCACCGGTCCGGTGCGCCCCGTCTTTGGTCCAGACTTACCGGAACGGCGGCGAATATTGCAGGCCACCCTGCGTCCATAGCGCGTTCAGACCGCGCGCCAGACCGATTGGCGTGGCATCACCGATGGTGGAGGCGAAGATCTCGCCGTAGTTGCCGTTCACCATGATGGCGCGCTTGGCCCATTCCTTGTCGAGGTCGAACATCGCACCGAGGTTGCCCTCGAGGCCCAGAAGCCGGCGCACCTCGGGGTCTGTGCTGGTGGAGGCAACTTCCTCCACGTTGGCTTTGGTGATGCCCTTCTCCTCGGCGGCGAGGAGCGCGTAGTAGGTCCAGCGGACGATGTCGCCCCACTGGTTGTCGCCATGCCGCACGAGCGGGCCCAGGGGTTCCTTCGAGATGATCTCCGGCAGGATCACGTTGTCGGCGGCATCGGCCAAGGTCGCACGCGTCGCGGCAAGGCCAGAGGCGTCCGTCGTGTAGGCGTCGCAGGTGCCAGCCTGATACTGGCGCAGCGCCTCGCTGTCATCCTGCACCGTCACGGGGGTGTAGCTGATGTTGTTCGCCTTGAAGAAATCGGCGAGGTTCAGCTCGGTCGTAGTCCCGGTCTGGATACAGATCGTGGCCCCGTCGAGTTCTTTGGCTGACGACACGCCGAGCGACTTCTTCACCATGAAGCCCTGACCGTCGTAGTAATTCACCGCGACGAAATCGAATTTCAGGTCAACATCGCGGCTGAAGGTCCAGGTGGAGTTCCGGATCAGCACGTCAACCTCGCCCGACGCAAGCGCGGTGAAGCGCGTCTCGCCGGTCGTGGGCACGAACTTCACCTTGGTCGGATCGCTCAGGACGGCCGCCGCAATGGCTTTGCAAAGCGAGGCATCGAAGCCCTGATAGTCCCCATTGGCATCCGGCGCGCCAAAGCCCGTCAGACCGACGTTCACACCGCAGATCAGCTCACCACGCGCCTTTATATCGCCGAGCGTGGAGGCCGAGGCGACCCCGGCCACTGCCGCCGCTGCGACGAGCGAACCTAGAAAGATCGTCTTGTTCATACTGTCCTCTTCCTGATGTGCCGCCTTGCCGGCGGCTTTATGCCCCCCGCCGCTCCAGATCGGACAACGGGGAGTGAAGGAATGCTCCCTCAGTGCGGTGCAGTTTCCTCTGAAGGCGATTCAAAGGTCAAGGGAAACGCGAGCCGATATGGAAAAACCTGTGCGCGCAGGGGCTTGCGGGCGTCATGGCGAAAAAACGGGCGGTCATGCCCGCCTATCAGGCAGGATTGTCACCCACACAAGCCGAAGAATCGCCCCGCATGCTCCATCGCCGCGCGCTTCAGGGCGGCGGTCGCTGCCGCATCGTCGTCCACGCCCCATTCGCGGGCCTGCCAGTCCTCGTCGATGCGCGACAGATCCCACGCCTCCGCGACCCCGACCCGACCTTCGGCCACCGCGAACCCGAGGATCAGCGAGCCCGAGATGGCCACCAGATCGTGGAACGCGACCAGCTGGAACGGAGAGAGCGCGCGGACGCGGGTGTGCAGCACGCTCAGCGACGCCTCCGGCTGCGGCACCGGAATGACGCCTTGCGTCACCGAGAGCGGCGCGCCCAGCGCGTCCGCGGCCCAGTCCAGAAGCGGCTGCCAACCGTTGTGCTGCAACCGGATCAGCGCGTCCGGCGTCGTCGCGCGGTAGCACAGAAGGTCCGAAGCACCGTAGGCGGCCACGAGGTCCACGACCTCGGGAAACTGCGGCACGATCTTGTCGATGGCGGAGTTGGCGGACCGCGTGTTGGGCATCGTCTCGGGCCGGACCTGCCCGTCCTGCGCCTCCCATTCGAGGGCGACCGCTTCGGCCAGCCCCATCGTGGGCAGCACGAATTCCGCCTTTGCCGGGGTGCGGACGGGCTTTGCGTCGAGATGAACGGTGAAGCCGCCGGCGCAGGCCATCGCCTCCGCCTTCTGCCAGAAGCGTTTCGGCGCCCAGCCGCTCACCTTCGCGCACCGAACGGGTCGGCGGGCACATCGCCCTCGCCCCAGTCGAGCGCCTTCCAGGTCTGCGCCATATGGTCGGGCAGCGGCGCCGTGAAGGTCATCGGCGCCTTCGTCACCGGATGCTCGAGGCTAAGCGAGCGGGCGTGCAGATGCAGCTTGCGGCTGACCTCGCCGCCGATCGACGCGCCCCAGCCGTCGCCCATGTTCTCCGCCCCCGACCCACCGTATTTGCCGTCGCCGAGGATCGGATGGCCCAGTTCGGCCATGTGCGCGCGAAGCTGGTGAGTGCGCCCGGTGATCGGCTCCAGCGCCATCCACGACAGGCGGTTGCCCAAGAACCATAGGGTAAAGAAATCGGTCTGCGCGCGCTTGGCCTCGGGGTGATCGGCGACCTTGGCGGGATGGATGCAGATCATCTTCTCCCCCTCGCCGCCGCGCCCGTGGCCCTTTGCCTTCTCCAGCGCATATTTGATCGAGCCCTGACGCGGCGACGGCACGCCCGCGACGGCGGCCCAGTAGATCTTGCGGGTGGCATGGTGGCGCAGCGCCTCCGACAGGGTGCGCGCCACGCGGTCGGTCCGGGCCAGCATCAGGACGCCGGACGTGTCCTTGTCGAGCCGGTGCACCAGCTTCGGGCGCTCCTTGTAGCCGAACATCAGCGCCTCGGTCAGCCCGTCCACATGTCGGTCGCCCTGCCCCGATCCGCCCTGGCTCGCAAGACCCGCAGGCTTGTTCAGGATGATGAGGTGCTGGTCGCGGAAGATGACAGCATTCTGGATCATCCGCACATCGGCGGCCGGGATACCCTGCCGGGTGCGGGCCGGGGCCTCGTCATCGGGCAGCGGAGGCACGCGGATCTCCATCCCCGGCGCGACGCGGGTGGCAGCCTTCGCGCGCGCCCCGTCGACCCGGACCTGCCCGGTGCGGCACAGCTTTTCGACCGAGCCTTGGGTCAGCTGCGGAAACCTTCGGCGGAACCAGCGGTCGAGCCGCTGCTCGCCCTCCTCCTCCGTCACGGTGAGCATCTGCACCCCACTCATGCGAGCAGGCTCCGGGTCAGGAAGACGCCGCCGACAAGGCCCGCGAGGGACAGCACGACCGATCCTGCTACATAAGCCCCGGCGAGCATCGTCTGGCCGCGTTCCCAGATCACGAACGCGTCGAGCGAGAAGGAAGAGAAGGTGGTGAACCCGCCGAGCATCCCGATCAACAGGAACGGTGCGGCCCGCGTGCCGCCCTTGAGCGCCAGCACGACCACGAGAACCCCCATCAGGAACGATCCCACCACGTTCACGATCATCGTGGCGGCGGGAAAGCCGGGACCGAAGGCGCGCATCGCGGCCACCGCCGTCCCGTAACGGGCAGACGCGCCGATGGCACCGCCAAGTGCCACCTGAAGGATTGTGGGGATCATCGCCGGTATCTGTGACGGGGTGGCGGACTTGTCAACCGGGACCATGGGCAAGGGGGATCACCCCTCCCCCCGCTTGGCACGCAGCTTGACGAAGTAGTCGATGCGCTTTTTCAGCTCGCGCTCGAACCCCCGGTCGGGGGGGACATACCAGACCGGGCGCTTCATCGCGTCGGGAAAGTAGTTCTGGCCGGAAAAGCCGTCCTCGGCATCGTGGTCGTAGCTGTAGCCCGTGCCGTAGCCGATCTCCTTCATCATCTTCGTGGGCGCGTTCAGGATGATCTTCGGCGGCGGCTCCGACCCGGTGTCACGCGCCGCCGCCCGCGCGGCCTTGTAGGCGACATAGACCGCGTTCGATTTCGGCGCGAGTGCAAGGTAGACCACCGCCTGCGCCAGCGCCAGTTCGCCCTCGGGCGACCCCAGACGCTCATAGGTCTGCCAGCCCTGCAGACAGACCTCCTGCGCCTGCGGATCGGCGAGGCCCACGTCTTCCACCGCCATACGGGTCAGGCGGCGGGCGAGAAAGCGCGGGTCCTCGCCACCCTCCAGCATGCGCGCGAACCAGTAGAGGGCGGCATCCGGGTCCGATCCGCGCACCGATTTGTGCAGCGCGGAGATGAGGTTATAATGCGCCTCGCCCGCCTTGTCGTAATTCGGCGCGCGTCGCATCAGCCGTTTGGACAGCGCCGCGCGCGTGAGGTCCGACCCTGGCGCCCACGCCCAGATCTGTTCGACAAGGTTGAGAAGCGCGCGCCCGTCGCCATCTGCCATTTCCAAAAGCGCCGCCCGCGCGTCGCCGTCGAGCGGCAGCGCACGCGCCATCGCCTGCTCGGCCCGCTGCGCCAGCCGTTCCAGATCCACAGGTGACAGGCGTTCGAGCACGATGACCTGCGCGCGCGACAGAAGGGCCGCGTTCAGCTCAAAGCTCGGATTCTCGGTCGTCGCCCCGACAAGGAGGATGGTGCCATCCTCCATATAGGGCAGGAAGCCGTCCTGCTGGGACTTGTTGAACCGGTGGATCTCATCGACGAACAGAAGCGTGCCCTGCCCGTTGCGGCGCCTAATGCGGGCCTGATCGAACACCCGGCGCAGATCGGGGACGCCGGTGAAGATCGCGGAGAGCTGGACGAAGGCGAGGTCGGTCGCATCCGCCAGAAGCCGCGCGATGGTCGTCTTGCCGACGCCGGGCGGCCCCCAGAGGATCAGCGAGGACAGCGCATGGGCCGTCAGCATCGCACCCAGCGGCCCGTCGGGCGAGAGGACATGCCCCTGTCCCACCACCTCGTCCAGTCGCACCGGCCGAAGCCGGTCGGCCAGCGGGCGCGGCCTATCCTCGGGGGCGGCGGTCTCGGGGGTCTGGTCGAAGAGGTCAGCCATCGGGAGAGGTTAGCGCACCGCGCGGCCGGGGGGGAGGCTCTATGCGCCGCAATCGCGCGTTGCCCCATCATCGCCGGGCCCGCCCTGCGGATGGATCGCCTCCGCCGTCCGCAGGTAGTGGGAAGCAAGCTCATCGACCGCCTCCCCCACCCGCCGCTCAAGCGTCGCATGCATGATCGCTGCATGCTCCGCCGAGAGGTTGCGCGGCGGGCCTTTTCCGGTGCTTACGGACGTCAGCAGGCGGTAACGCTGCGTCTCGCCGTATAGCTGGCGGAACATGGCGAGAAGCCTCGGCGAGCCGCACGCGCTCAGCAGCGCCAGATGGAACTCGCCGTGCCGCTCCTCCAGATCGTCGAGATCCTTGACGTCGGGCGCACCGCCGGACCGCGCGATGCGTCGCGACGAGAGATCGAGCGCGTGGAAGGCGGCGATGATGTCCACCTCCCAGGCATCGTCCCCGGCGGCCATCGCGCGCCGCAGCGCCTCCGATTCGATCAGGATGCGCGCCTCCATCGCGTCCCACAACTCGGCGGGCGACACCGGCGACACCACGAACCCCCGGCCCAGACCGAGCACGACCAGACGTTCGCCCTGCAGCCGGTTCAACGCCTCGCGCAGCGGCGAGAAGCTGGTGCCGTAGCGTGCTCGCAGGAACTCCAGCCGCAGCGGCTGGTCGGGCAGCAGTCGACCGCGCAGGATGTCGTCGCGCAGGCTCAGGTAGGCGGTCTCGGTCAGGGTCACTGGTCAGGCTCCCTCTCACGGTCCGCCCAGACCGGGCGCTCCATCTCGAACCGGTCGGTGGTGCGCAGATAACCGCCGCTGCCGTGCATCCGCGCGATCAGCCCCAGACCGACGCTGTCGATATGGCAGCGGTCCGCATCGAGCACATAGCGATCGGCGATATGGGCGAGCACCACCTGTCCGATCACGATGGTCTGCAACGGTCCCGTCGTCAGCGCGGTCAGCATCCGGCATTCGAGCGCCACCGGCGCCGACGCGATCCGGGGCGGACGGACCGCCTGCGAAGGCTCCGTCGCGATGCCCGCAAAGGCCAGTTCGTCCACGTCGGAGGGCGCGTCGATGCAGGTCCGGTTCATCGCCTCGGCATGAGCTTCGTCCACCAGATGGACCACGAACTCACCCGTCCCGAGGATGTTGGCCGCACTGTCCTTCAGCCGCCCGGACTGCGGCATCATCCCCAGTGCCAGGGTCGGCGGCGCGTTCCCCATCATGTTGAAGAAGCTGTAGGGCGCTGCATTGCGCACCCCTGCCGCCGACATGCTCGTGACCCACGCGATGGGCCGGGGCACGATGGAGGCCGCGAGCACCTTGTAGCGTTCCTGAGGCGAGAGGGTCTGCATGTCGAAGATCACGTCAGGTCCGATCCGCGCGGGAGAGGGTGGAGACCGCACACTTCGGGCGGTCGTCCACCGCAAGCTGGAAGATGTCGGGGCGCGCGTAATGTCCGGCCACGTCGAAGTCGAACTTGCCGCGCACGATCCGGTCGGGGTCGATCTCGGCATAGAGGATCGTCTCGCCGGAGAAGTCGGGACCTGCGAGCACCTCCCCCATCGGGTCGATGATGGCACTGCCGCCGCGCATCATCACGGTGTCCGCCGCGTCTCCCAGCGCGGACTCGTGGTCCGCCGGATAGGCGCCCCGCGTGATGTGCTGGCACGCGGTCAGCACGAAGCAGCGCCCCTCCAGCGCGATATGGCGCATCGTGGGGATCCACGTGTCGCGGTCGTCGGCGGTGGGCGCGCAGTAGAGGCCGATGCCCTGCGCATACATGTGCATCCGCAGCATCGGCATGTAATTCTCCCAGCAGATCACCGCGCCTATGCGGCCCAGCGACGTCTCCATCACCTCCATTGTGGACCCGTCGCCGAAGCCCCAGATCAGCCGCTCCGCCGCCGTGGGCATCAGCTTGCGGTGCTTGCCGACGAGCCCCCGCTTCCCGTCGAAGAAGAGCGCGGTGCAATAGAGCGTGCCGCCGTCGCGCTCGATCGCGCCGATCACCGCGAAGGCACCGGTCTCGGCGGTGGCGTCAGCGATCAGCGCCACCTCCTCGCCGCCCAGATCGATGGCGGCGGCGTGGTAGCGGCGGAACGCCTCGCGCCCCTCGGGGCGCCGCATGCCGACGGGACAGCCGAACGAGGCGCCTTTGGGATAGCCGCCGAGGAAGGCCTCCGGGAACACGATCAGGCGCGCCCCCTCGGCTGCTGCGGTGCGGATCGTATCCGCGGCCTTCCGGGCGGAGGCGCGGGCGTCGTCGGGGACCGAGGCCAGCTGTGCGACGGCGGCTTTCCAGGGGGTTGTCATGGCGTGGCTCCGTTGGACGGGTGCGCGTGGACGCGGACGATCTCCCGGACAAGCGGGCCGTCGGGGTCGCTGAGGCTCAGCGCCAGATCGAAATGGTTGTGATCGGGCATCTCCACCACCCGCACCGCATGGCCGGCGGCGCGCCAGGCGGCGGCATAATCGGCCGTCTGGCGGCGGAACTCGTCCGTCTCCCGCCCGCCGACGGAGGCGATCAGCGTGGCCGAGGTCCGGGCGGGGATCAGCCGCATCGGACTGTTCCGCGCGATTTGACCCGGATCGAGATGCATCCAGCCGTTGATGTGCGTGTGCAAGAGCGGCTCCAGATCATGCAGGCCGGAGAGGTCCAGACCCACCGCGACCACGTCGGCGGGAAGGCCGAGGTCCGCCTGCCAGCCCGCACCCAGCAGCATCGCCGTCAGATGCCCGCCCGCCGAGGAGCCTCCGACGACGAAGCGGCCCGGCCCCAACCCCAGCTCCCCCCGGTTCCGGTGCAGGAACGCCAAGGCAGCGCGCACCTGCCTCACGATCTCGTCCAGCGTGACCGATGGCGCCAGCGCGTAGTTCAGGACGGCGACGGCAAAGCCGTGCGCGTGAAGCCCGCGCACCGCGAAAGCGTTGTCGTCGCTCGAGCTTGCGCGCCAGTAGCCGCCGTGAATCCAGAGAAAGAGCGGCGCACCCTCCGCCGCCGGGTAGAAGTCCAGTGTCTGGCCGCTCGCCTTGTCATAGACGATGCCCGCCCGGTGCCCGATCTCGCGTTGGACGCGGGCGCTCTCGTCGACGTATTTGGCATATTCCGCGTCGAATGACGCCACGCTTTCGCGCGCGTTGTATTGCCGGTCAAGGGCGGCGGCATCATAGCCGCGGTAGAGCGCGCCGTTCATCCTCAGACCCCCAGATAGCGGTGCGCCAGATCGGCGTCGGCGGAAAGTTCAGCCGGTGTGCCGGACCAGACCACGCGACCCTTCTCCAGTATATTGTGGCGATCCACCAGCGAGGCCATCTCGGCCAGGTTCTTGTCGATGACGAGGATGGTCTGGTTCAGCGCCTTCAGCTCATGCAGACAGCGCCAGATCTCCGCGCGGATCAGGGGGGCCAGCCCTTCCGTCGCCTCGTCGAGGATCAGCAGACGCGGGTTCGTCATCAGCGCGCGCCCCACCGCCAGCATCTGCTGCTCGCCGCCCGACAGGGTGCGCGCGGACTGGCGGCGACGCTCGCCCAGACGGGGGAACAACTCGACCACCCGCGCCAGCGTCCAGGCCCCCGGGCGCGCCGTGGCGACGAGGTTCTCCTCCACCGTGAGCGAGGGGAAGATCCGGCGACCCTCGGGGACCAGACCGATGCCCATGCGCGCGATGACGTTGGGTGCCAGACGATGGATCGCGGTCCCGTGAAACGTGATCTCCCCCGCCGCGGGTCGCAGAAGGCCGAGGATGGTGCGAACGGTCGTGGTCTTGCCCATGCCGTTGCGCCCGATCAGGGACACCACCTCCCCCGCCATCGCCGACAGCGACAGGCCGAAAAGAACGCGCCCCTGACCGTAGCCCGCCTCCACGCCCTCGATCTGGAGCATCAGGCCTCCTCCCCCAGATAGGCCGCGCGCACGTCGGGGCTGGCGCGCACCGCGTCGCCGGTCCCGGTGAAGATCACGCGACCATAGACGAGGACGCTGATCCGGTCGGCGAGCGCGAAGACCGCGTCCATGTCATGCTCCACCAGCAGGATGGCATAGCGGTCCTTCAGACCTTGCAGGAGGGTGGTGAGCGCGCCCGTCTCCTCCGCCCCCATGCCTGCCATCGGCTCGTCCAGCAGCAGCAATCGCGGCTCGCGCGCCAAAGCCACGGCGATCTCCAGTTGCCGGCGCTGGCCGTGCGCCAGTTCGGACACCGGGCGGGTTTCCAGACCGGACAGGCCCACGAGGTCGATCCACTCCCCCGCCCGCGCACAGTTCGCCCGGTTGCGGCGTGGATTGCGGAAGATGTCGGGCGATCCGCCGCCCTTCGCCTCCAGCGACAAAAGCACATTCTCCAGCACCGTGTAGTCCATGCAGAGCTGCGTCAGCTGGAATGAACGTCCCAGCCCGATCCGCGCGCGCTTGTAGGCGGGCAGACGGGTGATGTCGCGCCCCTCGAAGAGGATGCGGCCCCTGTCCGGTGCCAGCTCTCCGCAGATCTGCGCGATCAGCGTCGATTTCCCGGCGCCGTTCGGCCCGATCAGGGCGTGCAACTCCCCCGCCCGCACGTCGAGCGTCACGTCGTCCGTCGCCACCAGCGCGCCGAACGCCTTGTGCAGGCCGGCGATCTCCAGAACGGGACCGGATGCGTCAGTCATGGCGATGCCTCAAAAAGCGGCCCAGCAGCCCCTGACGGCCGAAGAGGGCGACGAGGGTCAGGATCGGGCCCATGATGATCATCCAGTGCTCGGTCCAGCCGGTCAGCGTCTGCTCCAGCACGATGAACACGGCAGCCCCCGCGATGGGACCGATGAGCGTGCCCAGTCCGCCGATCACCACGATCGCCATGAACTCGCCCGACTTCGACCAGGCCGCCATGTCCGGCGTCACGAACATCGCATAGTTCGCCCAGAGGATCCCCGCCATGCCGGTTCCCACGGCGGAGATCACGAAGGCCGTCAGCCGGAAGTTCAGCGGCCGGATGCCAAGGTTGACCGCGCGCCGCTCGCTCTGGCGCAGGGCCTGAAAGATCATTCCGAAGCGCGAGTTGACGATGAAGGTGCAAAGCACTGTCCACAGGACCAGCACGCCGAGGCACAGGTAATAGAACTGGGTGGCGTCGCCCAGATCGATCAGCGGCAGCGTGTTGCGCAGGTCGATCATCAGCCCGTCGTCGCCGCCATAGGTCTGCAACGACACGAGGATGAAAAACACCATCTGCGCGAACGCGAGTGTGATCATGATGAACTGGACGCCGGAGGTCTTGAGCGCCAGCCACCCCACGCCAAGCCCCAGAAGCGCGCAGGCCCCGAGTGCCAGCGGCCAGACAACCAGTGCAGACCGGCTCCCCCCCCAGCCCAGCAGCGGCTCGCCGACGCCCACGTGATAGGCGACGATGCCGACGACGTAGCCGCCGAGGCCGAAGAACATCGAATGGCCAAAGCTCACCAGCGCCCCGTAGCCCATGATGAGGTCGAGGCTGACCGCCGCCACCGCATAGATCACGATCCGCGTGAAAAGCCCTTGCAGCGTCGGCATCCCGCCCGGCCCCGCGAGGACCGGGACGAGGGCGAAAAGAATCAGCCCCGCGGCGATGATGAGTCGGGACCGGGCCATGCCTCAGCTCCGCGCCGGGATCAGGCCCAACGGGCGGATCAGCAGCACGATGGCCATGAGGACGTAGATGCTGGCCGAGACGAGGCCCGCGCTCAGCGTGTCGGCAAAGGATGGCGGCAGGAGCATGCGCATGATCTGCGGCAGGTAGGCGCGCCCCAGACTGTCCACCATGCCGACCAGCAGCGCCCCCAGCAGGGCGCCGTTGACCGACCCCACGCCACCGATCACGATGACCACGAAGGTGGTGATCAGCACCCGCTCCCCCATGCCGATCTCGATCGCCAGAAGCGGGGCGGCCATCACCCCCGCCAGTCCGCAGAGCGCGCCGCCGAGACCGAAGAGGATGGTGTAAAGCAGGTTCACGTTGACGCCCAGCGCATCGACCATCTCCCGGTCGTCGGCCCCGGCCCGGATCAGCATGCCGATGCGGGTCCGGTGCACCAGCAGCCACAGTCCCACCGCGACGAGCGCCCCGACCCCGATCAGCGCCAGCCGCATGACCGGATAATCGAGCCCCGGCAACACCCGGACCGTGCCCGACAGCGCGGAGGGGATGTCCACGAACGGCGGCTGGCGGCCGAAGATCATGCTCACCGCCTCGTTGGTAAAGAGGATCAGGCCCAGCGTCGCCAGCACCTGATAGAGATGGTCGCGCCCATAGAGCCACTGCACCACCGCCAGCTCCACCGCTGCGGCATAGAGCGCCGCGCCAAGGATCGCCGCGATCATGCCCAGCAGGAAGCTGCCCGAGCCGAGTATGGTGAAGGCCGCGCAATAGGCCCCCACCATGTAGAACGCGCCGTGCGTGAGGTTGATGACCCCCATGATCCCGAAGATCAG
>JBBSVE010000028.1:0-27648 GCA_038233815.1 Rhodobacterales bacterium | reverse complement strand
TGCGGCGGATCGCCATCGACGGTCGGGGATAGGACATGAGAACGGTTCGCCGCCTGCTCGACGGGCTCTACACCTTGTCGGGCGGGCTGGCGGCGGTCTTTCTGGTCGTCATCCTGCTGCTGATCGTGGCGCAGATGGTGGCGCGCTGGACCGGCACGCAATTCTCCGGCTCCACCACCTATGCGGGCTACGCGATGGCGGCGTCGAGCTTTCTCGCCTTCGCCAATGCGCTCAACCGCGGCGCGCATATCCGGGTGTCGCTGCTGCTCAACGCCGTGCCGGACCGGGTGCGCCGGGCGCTGGAGGTCTGGTGCTTCGGTCTGGGCACCGCCATCGCATGGTATTTCACCTGGAACGCCACCACCTTCGCCTACTGGTCGTGGAAGTTCCATGATGTGAGCCAGGCGCAGGACGCGACCCCGCTCTGGATCCCGCAATCGGCCATGGTGATCGGCGGGGGCATCCTCGCCATCGCGCTGACCGACAACCTGGTGAGCGTCATCTTTCGCGGCACGCATCGGATCGAACGCGATCTCATCGACCAGAGTTTCGGCGAATGAGCGAGATTTACGCCATCCTCCTTTTCCTCTGCGTCCTCTTCGTGCTGCTGGGCACCGGGGTCTGGGTCGGGCTTGCGCTGATGGGCGTGGCGTGGGTCGGGATGGAGCTTTTCACATCCCGCCCGGTGGGCGACGCGATGATCACGACGATCTGGTCGTCGTCGTCATCCTGGACGCTGACGGCCCTGCCGCTCTTCATCTGGATGGGGGAGATCCTCTACCGCACCCGGCTGTCGGAGGACATGTTCAAGGGCCTGTCGCCGTGGCTTGCACGCCTCCCGGGGGGGCTCGTTCATACCAACGTGATCGGCTGCACGGTCTTTGCCGCCGTATCGGGATCGTCGGCGGCGACGCTGACCACGGTGGGCAAGATGTCGATCCCGGAGCTGCGGGCGCGGAACTATCCCGAAAGCCTCATCATCGGCACCCTCGCCGGGGCGGCGACGCTGGGCCTGATGATCCCGCCATCGCTGACGCTGATCGTTTATGGTGTGTCGGTGAACGAGAGCATCACGCAGCTCTTCTTTGCCGGCGTGATCCCGGGGTTGGTGCTGGCGGCGCTCTTCATGGGTTATGTGGCGATCTACGCGACGGTTTCGAAATCCTGGAACCCGACGGTCGAGACGGACATGACCTTCACCGAGAAGCTGCGCAACTCGAAGCTCTTGCTGCCGGTGCTGTGCCTGATCGCAGGGGTCATCGGCTCGATGTATCTGGGCATTGCCACGGCGACGGAAGCGGCGGCCTTCGGCGTTCTGGGCGCGCTGATCCTCGCGGCATTTCAGGGATCGCTCAGCTGGGCGTCGTTCAACGGGGCGCTGATGGGGGCGATGCGGACCTCGGCGATGATCGCGCTGATCCTTGCGGGGGCGGCGTTTCTGAAGCTGTCGATGGGGTTCACCGGATTGCCGCGCGCGCTGGCTGACCTGATCGCGCATATGGAGCTCACGCGCTTCAACCTGATGATGGTGCTTCTGGTCTTCTACATCGTGCTCGGCATGTTTCTGGACGGGATCAGCTCCGTCGTCCTCACCATGGCGGTGGTGGAGCCGATGATCCGCGCTGCCGGGATCGACCTGATCTGGTTCGGCATCTTCGTCGTCGTGGTGGTGGAGATGGCGCAGATCACGCCGCCGATCGGCTTCAACCTCTTCGTGCTACAGGGCATGACCGACCACGAGATGGGCTACATCTCCAGGGCCGCCCTGCCGATGTTCGCTATCATGGTCCTGATGTGCTTCATCCTGATCGCGTTCCCGGACCTTGCGACTTGGCTGCCCGCGCGTCTGCGGGGCGGCTGAGGTCAGTCCGCCCGCGTCCTGTGCCGGGCATAGAGGACCCCTTGACGCAGCAGGATCGCGCTCACCACGATGACGATCAGCACGACCGAGATCGCGGCGATGGCGGGGTCGATGTTGTCGCGCAGCCCCATCCACATCATGCGCGGCAGGGTCGCCACGTTGACCGACGTGATGAAGATCGTGACGCCGATCTCCTCCCACGACAGCATAAAGGTGAGGAAGAAGGCGAACATCACCCCGGCCCGGATGTTGGGCAGGATCACGCGGAAGATGCGTATGCCCAGCCCCGCTCCCATCGCGCGGGCGGCAAGGTCGATGCGCCGGTCCACCTGCGACAGCGCCACGGTGATGAGCACGACCGCGAACGGCACGATCATCACCGTATGGGCGAGGACGACGCCCGCAAACGTGTCGTAGGCCAGCACGTCGTTGACCCGGCTGAGAGAGATCAGGAAGAAGTAGAGCGTCAGTGCCGACACCACGGGCGGGGCCACCATCGGCAGCAGGGCCACGCCCATCATCAGGCCTGCGAACCGTGGCCGCAGCATCCAGATCCCGAGGCTGAACGCGAGCGCCAGCGCCGTCGCCAGTGCCGCCGCCGTCACCCCGATGCGGACCGAAAGCCACGCGGCCTCCAGCCATGCCGGATCCTCGATCAGGGTGCGATAGTGGCGCAGCGACCACTCGTCCGTGGGGATCGACAGATAGCGCGCCGGGGTGAAGGACACCGGAATGACCGCAAGCAGTGGCAGCAGCAGAAACAGGGCCACCACCGCCGCCAGCACCGATGCAAGGAGCCCCGGGCGATCCGTCACAGACCGCCGCCCTTCGGCGCCACGACGCGCAGCAGCAGCGCCATCAACGCCGCCACCGCGATCATCAGGATGACCGAGATTGCAGCGGCCAGCCCCCAGTTCGGGTTCTGGAAGATGTAGAGGTAGATCAGCTCCGCCACCATCACGCTGCGACCGCCGCCCAGAAGTGCTGGCGTCACGAAGAAGCCCAGCGCGAAGACGAACACCACCAAAGCCGCACCGAGGATCCCCGCCCCGGTCATCGGCACGAAGATCTGCCAGAAGGTCCGCACCCGCCCGGCCCCCATCCCGCGCGCTGCCATCAGCACGCGCGCATCGACGGCCCGGATCGCGGTGGCGAGCGGGAAAACCGCGAACGGCAGCAGAAAATGTGTCATCCCCACCACGACGCCGAACTCGTTCCGAACCATCGCGATGGGTGAGGCGATAAGGCCGAGACTCTCCATCCAGCCGTTCAGGATGCCCCGGTTGGACAGCAGCGCCAGCCACCCGAAGGCCCGCGTCAGCAAGGAAATCCAGAACGGGATCAGGATGCACAGCTCCATCACCAGCCGCTGCACCGGCCCGCCCCGGACCCAAAGCAGCGTCACGATATAGGCACCCGTGACCGAGAACAGCGTGACCAGCGCGCAGATCCGAAGCGTGCGCCAATAGACCGAGAGGATCAACGGATCGGTCAGCGCGGTCCCGTATTGCCCCAGCCCCGGCGTGGGTTCGGTGACGCTCCACCGCACAATGCCCAGAAACGGCACGATGTAGCCCGCCCCCAGAAAGAGGAGGAGCGGGCCGAGGAGCAGGACCGATCTGGGCAGCGATCTCATGGGCGATCTTCCGGTTGGCCCCGGCCTTGCGACCGGGGCGGCGGATCAGGCGGAGATGATCTTCAGATACTCGTCGAGTGCCGCACCGTAGTTCGCCTCATACCACGCCATGTCGAGCGGGGTCTGCTGGGAGAAGTTCGCGGGGTCCACGGGGTTGAGCCGCGCCTCGTCCTTGGGGATCAGCGCGTCGGCGGCGGGGTTGGCGGGGCCCTGACCCAGCATCTCGAACATCACGATCTGCTTTTGAGGATCTTGCGCAGAGGCGATGAACTTCATCGCCGCGTCCTTGCCGCCCGGATTGCCCTTCATTACCGCCATCGCACCGGGAGAGATCAGGCCCTCGTTCCAGATGAACTTCACGTCGCCGCCCGAATCCTGCTCGATCAGCCGCGCGCGGGTGGACCAGATCAGCGCCATCGACGCGTCCCCGTTCAACAGCAGCGACTGGCTTTCCGACCCGCCGCCCCAGTAGGCCACGACGTTGCTCTTGAAGGCGGAGAGCTTCTTGTGCGCGCGCTCGATGTCGAGGGGGTAGAGGTCGGCCTTCGCCACCCCGTCGGCCAGCAGCAAGGCCTCCCACATGCCAACGCCCCATTTGTACATCGCGCGCTTGCCGGGGAACGTCTCGGTGTCAAAGAAATCCGCCATCCCGGTCGGCGCCTTGTCGCCGTATTTTTTCGAATCGTAGGCGATGATGTAGGAGAAGAAGTAGGTCGAGGCGGCGTAGTCCCAGCCGAACCCCTCCCGCATCTTGGAGCGGTCGACGATCGTGTAGTCGATCTTTTCCAGCATCCCCTTCTTGCCCAGCGTCTCGCCGGAGAACGGGTCCACATCCATGATGTCCCAGCTGGGCTTGCCGCTTGCGAACTGCGCGGCGATCGCGCCTTCGGTCGGGCCGGAGCCGTCCTGCTTCACGGTGATGCCGGTCTCCGTCTCGAACGCCTGACCATAGGCCTTGTCGTAGGCCGTGCCCGCGTCGCCGCCCCAGTTGACGAACACCAGCTGCCCGTCGGCGGCGAGCGCGCTTGTGCCGCGCAAGGCGAGCGCGCTCGTCCCCATCAGCAACAGCGCCATCTGCGTGAATCCGCGCCGGGTCATCGTGGCGGAACGGGTCCTCATTGCCTTCGTCATCATCCGGTCTCCCCTATCGTGGTTCTTTTTTGGTCGGTCAAAGATAGAGACCCCGTTCCGGCGGCCATCCGGCCCAGACCTCCGCCCCGGGTGCGAGGCCGTCGGGCAGCGTCGCGGTCGGCATGTGCAGGATCAGCGGCACGCCGCCTTTCGTGCGCAGCGACAGCCGTGTATCGGCGCCGAGATAGGTCAGATCCTCGAGCCGCCCCGCGATGGCATTCCCGCCTTCCGGCCTGTCCCGGTGGAGCGTCATGTATTCCGGCCGGATGCCCAGAAGGTCGGTCGGCGGCCCGGCCTCCCCCACCGCGGCGACGGCGCTGCCCTCGAAGCGTCCATCCTCTAGTGGCAGGATGTTGATATCGCCCAGAAACTCCGCGACGAAGCGGCTCGACGGGCACTCATAGACCGCACGCGGATCGCCGACCTGCCGGAGCCTGCCGTGGTCGAAGATCGCGACCCGGCTCGACAGGGCCAGCGCCTCGGACTGGTCGTGGGTCACGAAGATGAATGTCGTGCCGATCTCCCGGTGGAGGCGGCGCACCTCGTCCTGCATCTGGCCGCGCAGGTTCTTGTCGAGCGCGGAGAACGGCTCGTCCAGCAAAAGCGCCCCCGGCTCGTAAGCCAGCGCGCGGGCCAGCGCCACGCGCTGCTGCTGGCCGCCCGAGAGGCCAGAGGGGCGCTTGTGACCGTGCCCGGCGAGGCCGACCATCTCGATCATCTCCTCCGTGCGGCGCCGGATCTCCGCCGTGCCGCGCTTTTGCACCTTGAGCGGGAAGGCGATGTTCTGCTCTGCCGTCATGTGCGGAAAGAGCGCGTAGCCCTGAAACACCATGCCGAAGCCCCGCGCCTCCGCCGGGCTGTCGGTCACGTCAGCACCGTTGAGCGACAGGCGTCCGGCGCTCGGGGTCTCGAACCCGCCGAGGATCATCAGGAAGGTGGTCTTGCCGGACCCGCTCGGCCCCAGCAGGGTCAGGAACTCGCCGCGCCCGACGGTCAGGCTGACGTCCGCCAGCGCCTCGAAGCTGCCGAAGGTCTTGCCGATCTTCTCTGCCCCGATCTCTGCGGCGCGGGTCGTGTGGGGCATGGGCGCGTCCTTCCTGCCACGACCATAGGAGGCGCTCCGGGGCCGCGACAACTGAAATCGATTGACCGCTGCGGCAAATTCAATTTGCCGACGGGCCAGCGTCGCTTTGCGCAAGTTCCGCCAAAATCCAGTCGCGAAAGGCGCCAACCACCGGCTTTCCCGCCATCTCCCCCGGGATCACCAGCGAATAGGACCGGGGCGAGCGGATGGAGAGCGTGAAGGGCCGCACCAGTTGCCCCGACCGCATCGCCTCCCGGCAGATGAACGTGTCGCCCATCGCGATCCCCTGCGAGGCGAGCCCGGCGGCATAGACGAGGTTCATGTCGCCGAAAACGAGGCCCGAGCGCGCGTCCTGCTCCGGCAGACCGGCAAGGCGGAACCACGCGGTCCAGTCTTCGAAATCGAAGAGATGCAGGAGCGCCGCGCGCGAGGCGTCCTCCGGGCGGCTGAAGGCCAGCCGGTTCATCAGCGCGGGTGAGCAGAGCGGCGTGAACTCCACCTCGCGCAGCAACTCCATCCGCATCCCCGGCAAGGGCCCGGCGGAAAAGAGGATGAAGAGGTCGACCTCGGGCGTGGTGGCGTCGTCGAGCTTGCGCGGCGTGACGATCCGCAGGTTCACGTCGGGGCAGAGGTCATGGAACCGCCCGACCTTCGGGCAAAGCCAGGATGACGCGAACCCCGGCGGGCAACTGACCGTGAGCGTTCCGCTGACGCCTCTGCCCGCATTGCGCGTCGCGGCATCCGCGATATGGACCAGCGCGCGGCGGATCTCGGCGGCATAGGCCTGCCCCTGCGGGGTCAGCTCGACGCGGGTGCCAATGCGGTTCAAAAGCGTGAAGCCCAGATCCCGCTCCATCTGCCGCAACTGGTGGCTTACAGCACTTCGGGTGAGGTTCAGATCCTCCGCCGCCTGCCAGACCGACCCGAGCCTTGCGAAGCTTTCCAGCGCGCGCATGGCCTGGGTCGAGGGTATCCGCATCATGGTCGCTCCTTTGCCGCGCGAGGATAGACCGAAATCCGGCCTTGGTGAATTTCCTTTGCGGATCGGCGCAAAAGGTTTCGCTTTTTTCGCACCATCGCCTGTCGCAAGCTGAATGGACCGGAGGATCCCGATGCCGCTCACCCCCGCCCAGACCGATGCCGTGGCCCATATCGCCGAAAACGCCGAAAGCCTGTCGCAGGACTGCGCCCGGATCTTCGACTACGCCGAGACGGCGTGGCGTGAATATCGCTCCGCCGCGTGGTATGTGGCGCGGCTGCGTTCCGAGGGGTTCGACGTCGAGGAGGGCTCTGCCGGGATGCCCACCGCCTTTTGCGCGGACTGGTGCAATGACGTCGGCGCCGGCGAGATGCCGGTGATCGGGCTCTATGCCGAATATGATGCCGTGCCCGGCAACTGTCAGGCCGCGACGACCCACCGTGCCCCACGCGCGGGGCTCGGCGCGCAGGCGGGCGGGCATACCGATCCGCATTCGGGCTTGGGTATCGCCGGTCTGGGCGGGCTGCTGGCGACCAAGGCCGCGATGCAGGCGCAGGGGATCCGGGGGGCCTTGCGCTTCACCGGGGAGCCTGCGGAGAAGGTGCGCGGCTCCAAGCCGATCCACGCGGCGAAGGGCTATTACGACGGGCTGGCGGCGATGCTGTCGTTCCATCCGTTCTACATGCTGCCGATGTGCAACACGGTGCGCTGGGATACCCACTGCGGGGCCGCCTATTCGATGATCTACCGCTTCATCTGCGACGCGCCGGAGGATTGGGGCGTGGCCGACGGCGCGCCGATCCCGCAGTCCCATTCCGCGACCCGCGCGCCGGGCGCGAACGATGCACTGGTCACGATGTTCCAGATGTCGCGGCTTTTGCGCGATGCGATGCTGCCGCATCAGGGCGGGTGGTCGATCTCCGAAGCCGTGTTGACCGCAGGGCAGGCAACCGCCGACAATCTGCCCGCGGGACTGGCCGAGCTGCAATACATGATGCGCGTGCCGACGATCGCGATGGCGGAGCGGATCACCGCCGTCCTCGACCGCAACGCTGCTGCCGCTGCCGAAATGACCGGCTGCCGGTGGGAAAGGCACTGGGTCTGCAAGTCGCGGCCCGGCCTCGCCAACCATGCGATCGCGGGCACGGTGTGGGAGGCATTGCAGGCCGTGGGCGCACCGGAATGGGGGGGGGAGGCGGTGGCCGTGGCGCAGGAGATCCAGCGCGGTCTGGGGCTGGAGCCGATGGCGGCCCCGTTCCTCGACGAGTGCGAGCGTCTGATCGCCCCTGAGGAGGCCGAGGCGATCCTGCGCCGCGACCTGCCACCCTCGCAGGCGAATTCCACCTCCGACGACTATACCGACATGACGTGGCACGCGCCGACCGCGCGGTTCTACATCGCGCGCCCCGCCCTGAAGGCCCCGGCGGGCGGGCGCGCCTATCCGGCATGGGTGATGAACGCGCTGGGCGGCATTCCCGCGACCATCGACCCGATGGTTCAGACGGCGGCGAAGGTTCTGGCCGTCTCCGCGCTGCGCCTGCTGGAGGACAAGTCCGCCCGCGACGCCGCGATGGAGGAGTTCCGCCGTCGCACCGGGGGCGGCGTCGGCGGCACCGACTGGTGCGCGCCGCTGTGCGACTACGATCCGCCGATCCATTTTCGCTGGCCGGAATATGTCACCACCCCGCGCGGGCGCGACTGGTGGATTCCCTCCACCATGCCCGGCGCCTGAGACCGAAAGGAAGCGCCATGACCCTCGACATGCCGATGACCGACGCGTTCACCCTCCAGCGCCGCAATCCCGGCGGCGGCACCGCGCGCCTGACAGGCTGGGGGTTCGCCAACGAGACGGACCCGCTGGTCGATGTCCTGCTCGGATCGCCCGCGCATCTGCGCCACCTCTCCACCTCCAGCCTGTCGCGCAAGCATCTGCGCGCGGCGCCCTGCAACATTCAGGTGGCGCAGGCCCAGCATGCCGAACTCGTCGCGGCCTACCGCCATTTCGGCGTCACCGTGCACATGCATGCGCCCGCGCCCGAGCTTCCGATGCAGGTCTATGCGCGCGACTCGAGCGTGATGACCCCCTACGGCGCGATCATTACCGCGATGGCGCAGTGGTGGCGGCGGGGCGAAAATTATGCCGCGATTCGCAGCTATGAAAGCCTCGGCATCCCGATCTACGACATGGTGACGGCCGGCACCTTCGAGGGCGGCGATTTCAACGTGATCGAGGAGGGCTGCGTCCTGATCGGCTGCGGCGGGGCGCGCACGCAGGAGGAAGGCGCGCGTCAGGTCGCGGGCTGGTTCGAGGCGGAGGGCTGGGAGGTCCGCCTCGCCTTCATCGACGAATATTACGTCCATATCGACCTGATGGTGGTGCCGGTCGCCGAAAAGCTCACCGCCGTTTGCCTCGACTGCACCGATCCCGGCATCGTGGACTGGCTGCACGCCAAGGGACACGAGATCATCGACGTGCCGTTCCGCGACACGATGGCGCTGGGGTGCAACTTCATGTCGCTGGGCCGCGACCGGGTGATCGCGCCGACCTCCTCGCAGAGCCTGATCGGCGAGCTTCGCGCGCGGGGCTTCGAGGTGGCAGCGGTGGAAATGGACGAGATCTCCAAGACCGGCGGCGGAATCCACTGCATGGCGCAAGCCCTGAAGCGGAGCGCGGCCTGATCCGGGGAGACTGTGCTTGATCGAGGGTGCATTCTGCGGCACGCTCTCAACTTATGGTTAACATAACTATCGGGGGGATCGGTATGAGACATATCGCCATGACAACGGCCATCATCGCGGCGGCGGCGGCTTCGCCCCTCGCGGCGGAGAACAGGATCGACGGGCAGTCGCCGGACGCGCCGGAGCTTGCGGCTTACGGCCCGCTCAAGGTCGGCGTGCGGCAGGTCGACCTCGTCCACAAGGATCAGGTCGACATTCTGGCACTGGGAAAGGCGGCGGAAAAGCCTGCGGTGCTGCCGCGCTACGACCGGCCGCTGACAGTGGAGATGTGGTATCCCGCCGCCGATGATGCGACGGGCGATACCGGCCTCAAGGCCTTCATCCGCGATGGGACGACCGAGGTGACGCTTCAAGGCCGTGCGATGCGCGATGCCGCCCCGGCGACCGGCCCGGACCCGTTCCCGCTGGTCGTGATGAGCCACGGCTACCCCGGCAACCGGTTCCTGATGTCCCATCTGGCGGAGAACCTCGCCTCCAAAGGCTATGTCGTGGCCTCCATCGACCATACCGATTCGACGTACCGCACGCAGGCGGCGTTCGGCTCCACACTCTACAACAGGCCGCTCGACGATCTGTTCGTGCTGGACGAGATGTCCAAGATGAACGCCGACCCGTCCTCCGTGCTTGCGGGCAAGATCGACACGGATCACGCCGGGCTGATCGGCTATTCTATGGGCGGCTACGGTGCTGTCATCACGGCGGGGGGCGGCGTGACCAAGGCCTCCACCGAGTTCGGCTACGGGGCGCCCTACGGGACGCTGGCGATCCACGAGGAGGGAACCGCGTCGCACGAAGCCCTGACCGACCCGCGCTTCAAGACCGCGGTGGCGATTGCGCCCTGGGGGATGAACACCGGGTTCTTCGATGCCGAGGGGCTGGCGGGCATCGACATTCCGATGATGTTCATCGCGGGCTCCAACGATACGGTCGCGGGCTACGAGAACGGCACCCGCAAGATCTGGGAGGAGGCGTCGAACATCGACCGCTCGCTTCTCACCTTCGACGGCGGTTCGCACAACACCGCCGCCCCGATCCCCGCGCCGGAGGAGAGCTTCTATTACAACGAGCGGCTCGGCTTCAACGTGTCGGAACATTACACCGATCCGGTCTGGGACACGGTCTTCATGAACAACGTGGCCCAGCATTTCGTCACCTCGTGGCTGGATGTGGAGCTGAAGGGCCTGACGGGGGAGCGCGCGTTCCTCGATCTGGTGCCGGTGGGAAGCGATGGCGTCTGGTCGCAGAACCCGGACGGGTCGTTCGGCGACGATCACACCTACTGGAAAGGCTTCCAGGAGGGGACGGCCGCGGGCTTGCGCTACGAGGTGCTGGCCACCGCAACACCGTCGCCAGTCCCGCTGCCCGCATCGGCGGCGCTGCTCGGGCTGGCGCTCGGCGGGCTGGGCGTGATCCGCAAGCGTCGCGACCGGACAAGCTGATCGGGGGCGCCGCGTTTCCTGCGGCAGCAACCGCCCGGCGGGGTCGCTTACACCCGCCGGGTCGTCTCAGCGTCAAAGATCTGCACGCCGTCGGGTGCGGGACGCAGATAGAGCATGGTGCCCGTCGCGGGTGGGTTGGCACCGGGCAGACGGACGACGAGATCGTTGCCCGGACCGACGCCGCCATGGGCCAGCGCGTCGGCGCCCAGCGTTTCCACCGCACGAATGCGCAGCGGGATCGCGCCCTCCCCTTCGGCACCCGGCACAAGATGCTCCGGTCGAAGGCCGAGCGTGACCGCGCGACCCTCCATCCCCGCCGGGACCGGGACCGGAACCGTGCCGCCCGCATCGAGCGCCACGCCTTGCGCCGTCACCCGCCCAGGCAGGAAGTTCATCGCAGGCGAGCCGATGAAGCCCGCGACGAACACGTTGGCGGGCCGCTCGTAGATCGCCATCGGGGTGTCGATCTGCTCCGCCACGCCCGCATGCATCACGATCAGCCGGTCGGCGAGGGTCATCGCCTCGGTCTGGTCGTGGGTGACGTAGAGCGAGGTCGTGCCCACGTCGCGTTGCAGATCCTTGATCTGGAGCCGCATCTGCACCCGGAGCTTCGCATCGAGGTTCGACAAAGGCTCATCGAACAGGAACGCCGCAGGCTCCCGCACCAGCGCGCGGCCCATCGCGACGCGCTGGCGCTGGCCGCCCGACAGCGCGCGGGGCTTGCGACCGAGGTAGGGCGAGAGGTCCAGCATCGCCGCCGCCTTGTCGACGCGCGTCTTGATGTCCGCCTTTGAAAGCCCTGCGATCTTCAGCCCGTAGGCCATGTTGTCGAACACGCTCATATGTGGGTAAAGCGCGTAATTCTGGAACACCATCGCGATGTCGCGGGCGCGCGGCTCCAGATCGTTGACCCGCCGCCCGCCGATCTGCACCTCGCCGGAGGTGATCCCTTCCAGCCCCGCGACCATGCGCAAAAGGGTGGACTTGCCGCAGCCCGAGGGTCCGACGATCACCACGAACTCCCCGTCCGCCACATCGACGCTGACGCCGTGGATCACTTCGGTCTTGCCGTAGCTCTTGTGCACATCGCGCAGCGAAATCGTCGCCATTACTTCTCCGTCTCCACAAGGCCCTTCACGAACCACCGCTGCATCAGCACGACGATCAGCACGGGCGGCATGATCGCCAGCACCGCCGTCACCATCACGAGGTTCCAAGGCGTATCCGCATCCGCGAACGAGATCATCTTTTTCAGCGCGATCACGATGGTATTCATCGAATCCGAGTTCGTGACCAGCAGCGGCCACAGATATTGCGTCCAGCCGTAGATGAAGAGGATCACGAAAAGCGCCGCGATATTGGTCGTCGACAGCGGAAACAGGATGTCCTTGAAAAACCGCCACGGCCCCGCGCCATCGACGCGCGCGGCTTCCAGCAGCTCGTTCGGGATCGTCATGAAGAACTGCCGGAACAGCAGCGTCGCGGTCGCCGAGGCGATCAGCGGCAGGATCAGCCCGCCATAGGTATCGATCAGGTGAAGCTGCACCATGACCTTGTAGGTCGGCATGATCCGAACCTCCACCGGCAGCATCAGCGTGATAAAGATCAGCCAGAAGCACACCATCCGGAACCGGAAATGGAAGAACACGATGGCATAGGCCGAGGCCATGGAGATCACGATCTTTCCGAACGCGATGCCCAGCGCCATGATGGTGGAATTCAGCATCAGCCGCCGCACGGACACGCCGCCGATCCGGTTGATCCCGCCGGCGACGGCATCGTGATAGTTGTCATAAGCCTCCGGCCCCGGCAGCAGCGGCAGCGGCGGGCGCAGGATGGTCTGGACCGAATGGGTGGAGGCGATCACGACGTAATATATCGGGAATGCCACGATCAGCACGCCGACTATCAGAAGGATATGAGCCACGATGCGCGAGCCGAGGCTGGCGCCGACCATGCCGTCAGCCATAATGCACCCGCCGTTCGATATAGCGGAACTGGACCGCCGTCAGCGCGATCACCAGCGCCATCAGGATCACCGATTGCGCAGCAGAGGAGCCCAGAAGCAGGTTGTTGTAGCCGTCGTTATAGACCTTGTAGACCAGCGTTTGCGTGGAATTGCCCGGCCCGCCCCCCGTCACCGCATCGATGATCCCGAACGTGTCGAAGAGTGCATAGACCGAGTTGACGACCAGCAGGAAGAACGTCGTCGGCGCCAGCAGCGGAAACACGATGGTCCAGAACCGCCTGGCGGAGCCTGCGCCGTCGATCGCTGCGGCCTCGATCAGGCTTTTCGGGATCGCCTGCAGGCCTGCTACGAAGAACAGGAAATTGTAGGAGATCTGCTTCCAGCTCGACGCCGCGATCACCAGCGTCATGGCGTCGGTGCCATCCAGAACCGGATCCCAGTGGATGCCAAGTTTGCGCAATGGATAGGCCAGCGTGCCGAAGGACGGGTTGAACATGAACAGGAACAGCATCCCCGCGATGGCCGGGGCCACGGCATAGGGCCAGATCATCATCGTGCGGTAGAAGGCCTTGCCGCGCAGCACCTTCTCCGCCTGCACGGCGAGGAGGAGGGCGATGGCCATGGAAAAGAACGCGGTCAGGGCGGAAAACACCACTGTCACCTGGATCGCGTTGAGGTAGGCGGGTTCCGCCAGCACGCGGCGGAAATTGGCGAGGCCGACGAAGGTCGACCGCAACCCGAACGGGTCTTCGCGAAGCGTGGACTGGATCACGGCCTGTCCGGCGGGCCAGTAGAAGAAGATGGCCGAAATCGCGAGCTGCGGGGCGACCAGCAGCCAGGGAAGCAGGCGGTGAGGGAATGTCGCGCGGTTCATCGCAAGGTCCGGCCGCCCCGTCGGAGCGGCCGGAAATCCTTCACCGGTCCATGGCCTGCTTGATCGCGGTGTTGCCGCGCTTCACGGCATTGTCGAGCGCCTGCTGCGCGGTCTCGTCGCCGGCCAGCATCTTCTCGAACTCCTCGTTCTCGATGTCGCGGACCTGCGGCAGGTTCGGCAGCCGCACGCCCTTGGAGTTGGCGGTCGGTTCTTTGCCCATCATCTGCAGGATCGGGATCTCGCGGCCCGGATTCTTGTCGTAAAAACCACTTTTCTTGGTGGCCTCATAGGCGGCCAGCGTGACCGGCAGATAGCCCGAGGTCTGGTGCAGATATTCCTGCACGTCGGTCTTGGAGAGATACTCGAAGAATGCAGCGACGCCCTTGTATTCCTCGTCCGACTTGCCGCCCATCACCCAGAGCGAAGCACCACCCGGAATGGTGTTCTGCGGCCCCTTTCCGTCGGTGTCATAGGGCAGCTTGCCGACGCCGTAGTTCATCCCCGATTTCACGATATCGCCAAGCCCACCGGAGCTTTCGGTCATGATCCCGCAGGTGCCGGCAAGGAAGATCTGCTTGGCCTCCGAGGTGCGGCCGCCATACTTGAACGTCCCGTCCTTGGCCAGATCCGCGATCTTCTGGAAATGGTTCACGTAGATCGGCGCGTTGATTTCCAGCTCCGGCACACCGCCCGGCTTCAGCCCGTTTTCCTGCGTGGAATAAGGCACGTTGTTCCAGGCGGCGAAATTTTCGAGGTGAATCCATGTCAGCCAGGTCGTGGTGTAGCCGCAGGGTGCTGCCCCCGAGGATTTGATCTTCTCGGCCATCGTCCAGACATCGTCCCACGTCTTGGGCGGCGTTTCAGGATCGAGCCCCGCCTTCGTGAAGATATCCTTGTTGTAGTAGGTGATCGGCGACGAGGAGTTGTAGGGGAAGGACAACATCGTGCCGTCGGGCTTGGAATAGTAGGCCACGATGCCCGGCAGGTATTTCGACTTGTCGAAGGTCATGCCCGCGTCGGTCAGCACATCGGCGATCGGCTTGATCGCGCCCTCAGCCCCCATCATCACGCCGGTGCCCACATCGAAGACCTGCAGGATGTCGGGCGACTGTCCCGCGCGGTAGGCCGCGATTCCTGCGTTCAGCGCCTCGGGATAGGTGCCCTTGAAGGTGGGGACGACCTTGTAGTCCTTCTGGCTCGCGTTGAAATCGGTGGTGAGCTTCTGGACCACCTCGGAATTGGCGCCGGTCATGGCGTGCCACCAGCTGATCTCTGTCTGCGCTTGTGCGACCGCTGGAAGGGCGAGGGTCACGGCCGCAGCCGCGATCATGGAATGCTTCGTCATGTTGGACCTCTGTCTCGGGATTGACGGTTGCCCCGCCATGTCACGCCAAGGTGACAGGCTCATGACGGGTCGGTCAACCCTCTCCCGCCCGGAGTTCGGGCATACCGGTGAATTTCGTGGCGTCGGGCGAATCGGAGCACCGGGTCGCCCGACGCACCCCGTCAGTCGCCCATCATGGATTTGGCATTGTCCGGCGTCACCGCCGTCGTGGCCACGGTGACCGACGTGTCCACGCTGGTCGCACAGTCGAGAAGGATGGACTTCGCCATGTCGACCGCCTCCGCAGCGCCGGTCGGATAGGTGAAGGTCGCGGACCAGTCGCCCTTGGCCACGGCCTCGATGCCGCCTGCGGGTCCGGGAAGCCCGTCGGTGCCGATGATCTTCACATCCTTGCCCGCGCCCTTGGCCGCCAGAAGCGCGCCCGCCGCCATCATGTCGTTGCTGGCATAGACCATCTTGATGTCCGGGTTCGCCTGAAGCATCGCCGCGAACGCGGTCTGCGCCTTGTCGGGCAGCCAGTCGGCGGCCTGTTCGGCCACGACCTTGATCTTGTCGTTGCCCTTCACGCCATCCTTGAAGCCGTTGAGCCGCTCCACCGCCGGGGAGGAGCTCGGCAGCCCTTCCAGAACGGCGACCTCCCCGCCTTCGGGCAGCAGGGTCTCGGCGGTATATTCGCCCGCGGCCTTCGCGATCTCGTAATTGTCGCCGCCGATGAAGGCGGTGTAGTCCTTTCCGGCCTCGCCCACCGTCTTGCGGTCCAGCTCGATCACCGGGATGCCCGCATCCATCGCCCGCTTCACCGCAGGCGTCATGGGCGCCGCCTCGAACGGGGAGATCAGCAGCAGATCGACCTTCTGCGTGATGAAATTGTCGACCTGAGAGGTCTGGGTGTTCACGTTTCCCGCCCCGTCCGCGATCTGGAGCGTGAATTGCGGCACCTTCGCCACGGCCGCCGTCAGGTCGTCGTTGACATGCTGGCGGTAAGGCTCGGCGTTGTTGGCCTGTGAAAAGCCGATGATGAACTGGCCGTCCTTGGCGCAGGCCTTGACCAGCGGGTCGGCGGCGAAGGCCGTGCCCGACAGGCACAGGCTGGTGCCGATGAACAGGGCCGTTCGAAGCGTCGTGGTGATCGCACTCATGGGGTTCCTCCTCCGGGGTTGGTCTCAGGTCGTGCCGCGTCCTATCGTCCAAGTCCCTCGCGGCGGCGCACGAGGGATTGCAGCACCGCCGCCAGAACGATGATGGCGGCGGTCGCCAGCAGTTGCAGGGCGGGGGTGATGTTGTTGAGTTGCAGGATGTTGGCCAGCGCGCCCAGCATGATCGAGCCCGCAACGGTCCCGATCATCGAGCCGGACCCGCCGAACAGGCTGGTGCCGCCGATCACCACGGCGGCGATGGCGGTCAGCTCATACCCCATGCCGTCGTTGGCGCTGCCGAAGTTGAACTGCCCGGCATGGACGATCCCCGCCAGCCCCGAGGCAAATCCGGTGATCGCATAGACGCTGATCTTGACCATCGTGACCGGCACACCGGAAATGCGCGCCGCCCGCTCGTTCCCGCCCACGGCAAAAACGTAGCGCCCGAAGCGGGTGGTGTTCAGAACGACAGTGGCGATGACCGCGAAGATGATGAAGACGATCGTCGCCACCGGCACCACGTTGTCGAACAGCCGCTGGCCCAGAACCGCGAATACCGGCGGCGCGAGGCCCGGCCCGTCGCCGTAGGAGATATTGATATACTGGTTGCCCGACACCACCAGCGCCAGCCCCCGCGCCGCCTGCAATCCGGCAAGCGTGATGATGAACGGCTCCAGCCGGAAGCGTGTGGAGAGCCAGCCCTGCATGCTGCCGAACGCCATGCCCATCACGAGGACGGTGAGGATCGTCGTGACCAGCCCGAAGCCGCCCGACACCATCATCGACGCGGTGACGACGCTCGACAGGCCCAGCACCGCGCCCACCGACAGGTCGATCCCTGCCGTGATGATGACGAAAGTCATGCCGATGGCGATGATCCCCGTCTCCGACACCGCGCGCACGATGTTGGCCATGTTGTCGAGGCCGAGGAACAGGATCTCGCCGTGCCTGCGGGGCGAGAAGATGATCCCGCCGGCAAAGACGAGGACAAGGCCGATCAGGCTCTGGAACCGCACGATCAGGGCCAGCGGGTCGCGCCGGCGGGGTGCTTGCGTCGTGGGGGCCATCAGGCGCGTCCTCCGTTGGCGGCGGCGAGGATGGCATGTTCATCCACCCCGCGGGCAAAGTCCGCGACGCTGCGCCCCTGACGCAGCACGATGATCCTGTCGCAGAGGCCGATCAGCTCCGGCATCTCGCTGGAGGCGACGAGGATCCCCAGACCTTGCCCCGCCAGCGCGCGCAGGCGGGCATAGATCTCCCCCTTGGCGCCGACATCGACACCCCGCGTCGGCTCGTCCAGAAGCAGGATCCCCGGCGCGGCCACGATCTCCTTGGCGAGGACCACCTTCTGCTGGTTGCCGCCCGACAGGGCGCCGACCGCGATGGCAGGGTTGCGCGGCCGGATGTCGAACTGCCCGAACGACGCCTCCACCGCCCGCGCCGCACGGCTCCGCGACAGGATCCAGCCGGGGGAGATCCGCCGGATCACCGACATCACCAGATTGAGCCCGACCGACATCCGCAGCATCAGTCCGCTGCCGCGCCGGTCGTCCGTCACGAAGGCGATGCCCGCGTCCCGCGCCGCACGGATCGAGGTCAGACGTGCGGCCTTGCCGTTGATCCGTATGTCGCCCTCCCACCGGCCCTGCGGACCCGCGCCGTAGATCGCGCTCAGAAGCTCCGTCCGCCCCGCGCCCATGAGACCGGCGAGGCCCACGATCTCTCCCGCCCGCAGGGTCAGCGACACGCCGTCGGGCGCCTGCCAGCCCGCCGAGGCGATGCCCGGCACGAACCGCGCCTGATCCAGACGCAACAATTCCGCCCCGGTGTCCTGCCCGGGCGGCGGAAACAGCTCGGTCAGCGCGCGGCCGACCAGCAGCTGCACCAGGTCGCCCTGCGGGGCATCTGGCGGCAGGGTTCCCACCACCGCCCCGTCGCGCATCACCGTCACCCGGTCGGCGATGCGGGGAACCTCCTCCAGCCGGTGCGAGATGTAGATGATCCCGACGCCGGTCGCCGCCAGCTTTCGCATGATGGCAAAGAGCCGGTCCACCTCGCCGACCGTCAGCGCCGCCGTCGGCTCATCCATGATGAGGACGCGGGAGGCATAGGACAGCGCCTTCACGATGGCCACGATCTGGCGGTGCCCGATCGACAGGTCGGCCACGGGGCGGGCGGGGTTGATCGCGATCTCCAGCGCGTCCAGACGCAGCGCGGCCTCCCGCCGCATCGCCGCGCGGTCGAGAAAGCCACCGCCCCGCATCAACTCGCGCCCGAGAAAGAGGTTGGAGGCCACGTCGAGCCCCGGCACGAGGTCAAGCTCCTGAAACACCGTGGCGATGCCCGCCGCCTGCGCGTCACGCGGACTGTCGAAGCGGACCTCCCGGCCTTCGACGCGGATGGTGCCTGCGTCGGCTGTATGGACGCCGGACAGGAGGTTCATCAGCGTGGATTTACCGGCCCCGTTCTCACCCAGAAGCGCATGGATCTCTCCCCGGCGGAGGTCGAAATCCACCCCGCGTAAGGCATGGACCCCGCCGAACTGCTTGGCGGCCCCGGTGACGGAAAGGAGCGGCGCGGGCGTCATCGGCGCATGTGCGGACTGGCGATGGGACCGGACGCACCGGTAAAGAAGATCGCCGCTTGCGCACGCCGCATCGTCCGGGCCTCCCCCTGCCTCCCGCCATCCCGTCCCATCATCGCGGCGTTTCCGAAAAGAGCAATGCCTGTCGGGATTGCGGCTCCGGGTCAGATCGTGACGCCGCCATCGACCAGAAAGGTCTGGCCCGTCACGAAGCGGCTGCCGTCCGACAGAAGATGCACGACCGTCGGCGTCATGTCGTCCACCAACGCCAGACGGCCCATCGGCTGGCGCGCGATGAAATCCCTCTCCGCCTGCACGGGATCGGGTGCTGCGGCGATGCGCCCGCGCAGCGACGGCGTGTCGACGGTGCCGGGGCACAGCGCGTTGCAGCGCAGGTTCCGGGCCACGAAATCGGCCGCGATCGCCTTGGTCAGGCCGATCACGGCGGCCTTGGTGGCGCCGTAGGCGGTGCGGTTCGGAAAGCCCTTCTCCGACGAGGCCATCGACGCCATGTTGAGGATCGCGGCCGTGCCTTGGCTGTCGGCCCGGCGCAGGAGGCCCGGCACGAACGCCCGGCACATCCGCATCATCGCCGTGACGTTGAGCGCCACCGCGAAATCCCAGTCCGCGTCGGTCAGATCGAGAATCGATCCGTTGTGCACCACGCCCGCGCAGTTGAAGAGCCCGTCGAGATCGGGGAGTTCGTCCGCAAGTGCCGCGATGGCCGCCCCGTCGGTCACGTCGAGGAGGCGGGTCTCGATCCCCTCCACCCCGGCAAGGCCGCCCAGAAGATCGCCGTTCACATCCGTCGCGATGACCGATGCCCCGGCGACAGCGCAGGCCCGCGCGCTCGCGGCCCCGATGCCCTGCCCCGCGGCGGTGATCAGGATCGTCTTGCCGTGCAGTGGCTGCGCTTGTCCCATGCTCACATCACCGCTCCGATCTGCCACGGCACAAACTCGACGCCGCCGAAGCCCAGCTCCTCGCTCTTGGTCTGCGCGCCTGATGCGACCCGGAGGAACATCTCGAAGATGTCGCGGCCCTTGTCCTCGATGCTCACGCTGCCATCGATGATGTCGCCGGTGTTCACGTCCATGTCGTCCTCCATCCGGTGGAACATCTCCGAGTTGGTGGCAATCTTGATGCAGGGCGTGGGCATGTAGCCCGACACGGATCCCCGCCCGGTGGTGAATACGATCAGCGTGGCGCCCGAGGCGATCTGCCCGGTGACCGAGCAGGGATCGAACCCTGGGCTGTCCATGAAGACGAAGCCCTTCGTCTCGATCCGCTCGCCAAAGAGGTAGACGTCGCTCAGGGGCGCGCGACCGCTCTTGGCCACCGCGCCGAGCGATTTTTCCAGGATCGTCGTCAGACCGCCGCGCTTGTTGCCGGGGCTCGGGTTGTTGTCCATCTCGCCGTGGTTGCGCGCGGTGTAATCCTCCCACCAGCGCACGCGGTCGATCAGCTTTTTGCCGACGGCTGCCGTCACGGCGCGACGGGTCAGCAGATGCTCGGCGCCATAGATTTCCGACGTCTCCGACAGGATCGTGGTGCCGCCGTGGCGCACCAGCAGGTCCGACGCGGCACCAAGCGCGGGATTCGCGGTGATGCCGGAATAGCCGTCCGATCCGCCGCACTGCATCCCCACCATCAGCGCCGAGACCGGGGCCGCAGCCCGCGTCGCGCGGTTCGCCTGCTCGGCGATGCCGCGCAGCTCCTCCAGCCCCTTCTGGATCGTCTTCCGGGTGCCCCCCTCATGCTGGATCGTCATGTAGCGCAATGCACCGTCGGCGCGGATCGGCCGCCCGCCGACAAGCGCCGAGACCTGCATGACTTCGCAGCCGAGGCCGATCAAGAGGATGCCGCCGAAGTTCGGATGCTGCGCGTAGCCTGCAAGCGTGCGGAAGAGCGTCGCATAGCCCTCGTTCTCGCCCGACATGCCGCAGCCGGTGCCATGGGTGATCGGCACGATCCCGTCGATGTTGGGAAAGGCGGCGAGGAAATCCGACCGCTCCGCCGCCTCCGCGATGAACTTCGCAACCGAGCCGGAGCAGTTCACGGAGGTCAGGATGCCTATGTAGTTGCGGGTGCCCACCCGCCCGTCGGCGCGGTGGAACCCCATGAACGTGCGCTCGTCAGTGGCGGGCGGCAGCGCCACCGCCTCGCTCGCATAGGCATAGTCGTGGCTGTGATCGCCCATGCCGAGGTTCTGGACATGCACATGCTCGCCCGCAGCAATGTCGTGGGTCGCCTCGCCGATGGTCTGGCCGTAGCGGAGCACGGTCTGCCCGGCCGCGATCGGGGCGATGGCGATCTTGTGGCCCTGCCGGACCGACTGGAGAAGCGTCACGCCGGTCGCCGCATCGACCTCTCCCGCGGCAAGGTCGGCAAGCGCGATGGCGACATTGTCGCTCGGGTGCAGCTTCAGCATGAAGGCCTTCGTCATGATCGCCCGTCCCCCTCCGACCACCCTCGTCCCTTGGGGCTAGCTTGGCGCCGGATACCTGTCAACCGGGCGGGCACCGGACCGCGATAGGGGGGGATGACCATGCCGTCATCGCCCGACTTGCGGGTGGCGGCCCAGCGCGACCAATCGATCATCGGCAGGGCTTGTCCCGGCAAAGATCAGGACGCGTCTCCCTGCATCAGGAAATCCCGGATCAGGGGGGCGACACGATCCGCCGCTTCCTCGTGCACGAGATGGCCGTAGCCCGGCAGATCGACCCAGCGCGCGCCGGGAATGGCATCGCGCGCGGCCTCGGAGACCGACGGCGGCACGGCGCGGTCGTTCGAGGCGGTGAGGAGCAGGCACGGCACCGACTGGCGCGGAAAGCGCGCGATCAGACCGTCAAGGCGCCACTGCGCCATCATGTCGAGCGTCGCCCGGACATGGGACGGCATCCGCAGCAGATGGAGATATTGCGCCTCACCTTCCGGGCCGATCCGTGAGCCGGTGGAGACGAGGAGCCGGTGCGCCTGCGACGGCGTGGCGGCGAACCGGCTGAAGATCTGCGCCACCAGCGGCGTCATGGCAAGGAGCCGCGCCATGACCGGAAAGACCCAGCCCGAGACGCCCTCGAAGTTGCCCAGTGCTGCATTGATGCCGATGACGGCGCCGGGAGGGGCGGCCTCTGCCATCCGAAGCGCGATGGCCGCACCCGCCGAATGGCCGACGATGGCGCGGGGGTGCCACCCCTCCTGCGCGCAAAGGGCGGCCAGATCCTCCGCCATGGCGTCGATGCCGCAGCGGGAGGCCGCCCCCGACACGGTGAAGCCCTGCCCAGGCAGGTCGATGGCGATGACCCTGAAATCGGGGCTCAGAAGCGGGATCAGATGGCGGAAACTGTGCGTCGCCCCGCCGGCACCGTGGATCAGCAAAAGGGTCGGACCCGCGCCCACCTCCTGCACATGCCACAGATGCGGGCGGCAGGCGACGTGCCGGGAGGAGGAGGCGAACGGCCAATCGACCGGGATGACGGGCGCGCGCATCTAATCCTCCAGTGCGGACCGGAGGACGGCGGACAGCCGCTGTGCATCGGCCCGGGGAAGCGGGATGTAGGGCGCATCCAGAACCTCGGCCATGCGGCGCAATGCGGGTTGCGGTCGATTGCCGGTGTCGATCACCAGACCGGGAAGGCCGGTGAGGCGCAGGGCGCGGGCGACCGCCAGACTGTCGGCCTCCGCCGCCGCGCGGTCGGCTGTGCCGTCAAGGGCGATGTTGCCGCGCCCGTCGGTCAGCAGGGCCACGGTCGGGGTCATGCCCCGCGCGCGCGATTTGCGGGCCAGCTCGAACGCGAGCCGCAATCCGTCCGCCAATGGCGTGCCGCCGCCCCCGGGGAGCGAGGCGAGGCGGCGTTTGGTCTGCACCAGCGACCGGGTCGGCGGCAGGATCAGCTCCGCGCGGCGGCCTCGGAAGGCTACCAGCGCCACATGATCGCGGCGCGCATAGGCTGGCGCCAGCAGCAGCTCCACCGCGCCCTTCGCCTCCGCCAGACGTGCGACGGCGGAGGAGCCGGAGGCGTCGACCGCGAAGATGATCAGGCGGTCGGAGCTTTCCCGGTAGCGTTTCAGCCGCAGATCCGACGTGCGGATCCGCAGCCGCGCCGGGTCCGCGGGCCCGCGCCGCAGCGGTTGCCAGGGTGCGGCGGCGCGCAATGTCGCCACGAGGTCGATCCGCCGGCCCGACCCCGGCACGCCGGGACGCGGCGGCATCGGGCGGCCGCGACGATTGCCCTTCCTCGCCGCACCCGCCCCGCTGCCCTTGGCGGACCGTGCCGCTTTACCGCCCGCAAGCTGCGCCAGAAGGTCGGGGGGGAGGGCCGCGCGCACCGCCTCCAGCAGCATGTCATCGGGCAGGCGGTCGGATTCGCCTTGCGGCGTCTGGTCCTCGCCCGGCTCAGGGGGGGGCGGGGACGGGGTGTCGGTCTCCTCCTCCCCTGGCAGATCCCCGCGATGAGCGAGGGTCAGTTCCGCCGCATGACGCAGGCTGTCGTCCGAGGCCACCTCCTCCCCCCGCCAGGCGGCGAGGGCGCGCGCGACCGCCATGGCGTGACGCGGCGCGCGCAGGCTCCCGATCCCCATCGCGAACGCCACGGAGGTGAGGCTTTCCAGCGCGCCGTCTGGCAATCTGACGCCGGGCAGCCGCGCGCGGGTGGCGCGCGTGCGCGCGGGGTCCGGCATCAGCGGTCCGGTGTCGGACCACGCAACGTCGCCGAGGTCGAGAAACAGCGCCAACCTGTCGCCCAGCGCGTCGGGCAGACCCTCCTCCGCCTCCGCCCCTTCGTCGAGTGCGACGAGACAGGGGCCCGCCTCGTCCAGCCAGCGCGCGAGACGGGCGCAAAGGCCGGGCGGGCACCGCTCGGCCATGGTCAGGATCAGGGGGGCGGGGTCGGCGAGGAGGCCGCGGCTTCGGACCAGCTTGCCCGACGCGAGCGTGGCGGACAGGTCCACGCCGCCGAAAAGCGCGCTGTCGTCGATGCCAGGGTCCACCCGCCGCCACCCGCGCAGGGCGTCGGTCACACGGTCCCGCACGGGGCCCGCGCGGGCGCGCAGCCACAGACCCTTGACGCCGGCGGGATCGACGGCCAACGCGGTCAGCGCCAGCTCCGCCCGCTGCCACGGGGTCAGCGGTTCGGTCATGGCAGCGTTTCGGCCAGCGTCCGCGCGACGCGGCTGCCCGATCCCGCCTCGTCCAGCGGATCGCGCCGCAGGCGGTGCGACAGCGCACTGGCCGCCACCGCCTTGAGATGCGCACGCCCGACACTCCCGCTCCCCTCGAACGCCGCCTGCGCGCGGGCGGCGCGCAGCAACGTCAGCTCCCCCCGCAACCCGTCCGACCCGAGCGCGATGCAAAGCGACGCGCAGTCATGCAGCACCGCCCCCGGCGTCTTCAGGCCGGGCAGGGCTGCGCGGGCGGCAAGGATGGACTTGCGAAGCACAGAATCCTGCGCGCGCCATTTCTTCATGAAGCGCGCGTGGTCGTTCTCATAGGCATCGCGGCGGCGCATCACCTCCACGCGGGTTTCCACGTCGCGGGGCGACCTGACCTCCACCGACAGGCCGAAACGGTCCAGAAGCTGCGGGCGCAACTCGCCCTCCTCCGGGTTGCCGGACCCCACCAGAACGAACCGCGCGGGGTGGCGGATCGACAGGCCCTCGCGCTCCACCACATTCTCGCCCGACTGCGCGACGTCGAGGAGAAGGTCCACGATATGATCCTCCAGAAGGTTCACCTCGTCGATATAGAGATAACCGCGGTTGGCGCGTGCGAGCAGCCCCGGCTCGAACGCCTTTTCCCCCCGCGTCAGCGCACGCTCGATGTCGAGCGCGCCCACGACGCGGTCTTCGGTGACGCCCAGCGGCAGGTCGATGACCGGCGTGCCGCGACGGATCATCCGGGTCGGACGCGTCCCCACCCAGTCGGGCACATCCTCGGGCCGTGCCGAATTGACCGGGCAGCCCTCGACTGCGTCGATCTCCGGCAGCAGGGCTGCGAGCGCCCGGACGGCGGTGGACTTGCCCGTCCCCCGGTCGCCGAAGACCAGAACCCCGCCGATGCCCGGATCGATCGCGGTCAGGACCATGGCCTGTTTCATCGCCTCCTGCCCGACGATGGCGGAGAAGGGGAAGGGCTGGGTCATGCGGTCTCCTCGGGGTGCAGCGGGGTGGTCCCGCGCCAGCTGCCCCAGTCATCCAGAATGCGGAAGCGGGCGTAAAGCTCTTCGGCGAACCAGTTGCCGGCGCGCACCGCCTGAATGACGCTGCCGTGAGGGCTGCCGCCGCGCGCGAACCGCGCCATCGCGGCCGCGTCGGGCCAGATCGAGAAAGTGCCCTGATGCAGCATCGGGATCTCCGCGATGCCGATCTTGAAAATCACACCCGGATCCCGGCCGATCGCTTCGGAGATGTCGGGCACGCGCCGCCAGAACTGCATCAGCGTCGACAGGCGTAGGCTGGCGCGGGTCAGGGAGACGACGGGACCGGCATGGGCGGCGCCGCTCGCCGTGAAGGGCTGCACCCCAGACCATGAGCCGCGCGCCGAGGTGGGCTCCATGAGCAGCGTCCAGTCCTCGACCGCCATGGACCGCCAGCGGCGAAAGACCGGGGCCGTGTCGATCAGACGCCGCGCCGTCGCCGGATCGGGCCATGTGGCGAGGATGCCCCAGACAGCGGTGTTCGGTCTGGGCGAAAACCCCTGATCGCTGCCCGATCCGCAAAGCTTGTAGAAGCCAACCTCCGGCATCCGCGCGAAGGACACATGCGCCAGCGCCATCTGCCCGAACACCCAGAGCCGCGCGGCGACCGAGTCGAATCGGAAAAGGCTGAGGCTCACGGTCTCGATGATGCTCTCCCCGATCTTTCGACGGCGCCCGTGCCACATCGGATGGACGGTCCACGTTTTGCAAGCGAAAGGCAACTATTGTAAATCGAACTGGACAGTATATCGTGAACCCATGTTGACAGATGCCAAGATCCGAACGGCCTCCCTTCCTGCGACGTCGGGGGCGGATGCCATCGTAATCGGCGCCGGTCTGGGCGGTCTTGCCGCTGCCATGCGACTGGGCGCCAAGGGCTACCGGGTGACGGTGATCGACCGGCTCGACATGCCCGGCGGGCGCGGATCGTCGATCACGCAAGGCGGCCACCGGTTCGATCTGGGGCCGACCATCGTGACCGTGCCGCAAGGATTGCGCGAGCTCTGGTCCGATTGCGGGCGCGACTTCGACCGCGATGTCGACCTGCGCGCGCTGGACCCGTTCTACGAGATCCGCTTTCTGGACGGATCGACATTCACCGCGCGCCAATCCGATGCGGCGATGCGGGCCGAGGTGGCGCGGCTCTCGCCCGCCGATCTGCCGGGCTATGACCGTTTCCTGAAGGACAGCGAAAAACGCTACTGGTTCGGGTTCGAGGATCTGGGCCGCCGCTCCATGCACCGGTTCGCCGACCTCCTGAAGGTGCTGCCGACATTCGCCATGCTGCGCGCGGACCGGTCGGTCTATGCCCACGCCGCAACCCGCGTGAAGGATGAGCGGCTCCGCTTCGCGCTGTCGTTCCATCCTCTCTTCATCGGCGGCGATCCGTTCCACGTCACCTCGATGTATATCCTCGTGAGCCACCTGGAAAAGGCGTTCGGCGTCCATTACGCGATGGGCGGGGTGGGGGCTATTGCGCTGGCCATGGCCGGGGTGATCGCGTCGCAGGGCGGTCAGTTGCGCCTCAACGCCGAGGTCGACGAGATCCTTCTGGACGACGGGCGCGCCACGGGTGTGCGACTGGCGGACGGCGCAGTGATCGCGGCGGATGTGATCGTCTCAAACGCCGACGCGGGCCATACCTACGACCGCCTGCTGCGCAATCATCCGCCCCGGCGCTGGACCCCGAAGAAGCTTGCGCGCAAGCGGTGGTCGATGGGGCTTTTCGTCTGGTATTTCGGCACCAAAGGCACGCGGATGCAATGGCCGGACGTGGGCCATCACACCATTCTCGTCGGTCCGCGCTACCGGGAGCATATTCGCGACATCTTCATCCGCGGGCGTCTGGCGGAGGACATGAGCCTCTACGTCCACCGTCCGTCCGTCACCGATCCCTCCGCCGCGCCGCCGGGCGACGACACGTTCTACGCGCTGTCCCCGGTGCCGCACCTGGGGATCGGCGATACCGACTGGAAAACCCACGCCGAACCCTACCGCCAGACGATGCAGGCGATGCTGGAGGAGCGGCTGCTCCCCGGTCTGGGCGCGCATCTGACCGAGGAGCTGGTCTTTACGCCCAACAGTTTCGAGACGCGTTATCTGTCGCCCTACGGCAGCGGCTTTTCCATCGAGCCGCGGATCCTGCAATCGGCGTGGTTCCGGCCCCACAATGTCTCGGAGGAAGCCAAGGGGCTCTACCTCGTCGGGGCCGGCACGCATCCGGGGGCGGGTCTGCCGGGGGTCGTCGCCTCAGCCGAGGTGCTGGGCAAGCTGGTGCCCGACGCGCCGATGAGTGCAGCACTGAGGGTGGCCGCCGAATGAGCGCGGCGGAGGATCTGGCGCATTGCCGTGCGGCGATCCGGACGGGGTCGCTGTCCTTTCATGCCGCCTCGCGCCTGTTGCCTGCAAAGGTCCGCGACCCGGCGTTGGCACTCTATGCCTTTTGCCGTCTGGCCGATGATGCGGTGGACGACAGCGACGACAAGGCACCGGCGCTGCGGGCGCTGCGCGACAGGCTCGACCGGGTTTATGCAGGCCGCCCGCGCAATGCTCCCGCCGACCGGGCCTTTGCCGCAGTCGTGGCGGCGTTCGAGATGCCCCGCGCGCTGCCCGAGGCGCTGCTGGAGGGCCTTGCGTGGGATGCCGCGGGCCGACGCTACGACAGCCTTGCCGACCT
>JBBSVE010000027.1:0-28209 GCA_038233815.1 Rhodobacterales bacterium | reverse complement strand
GTGGCGAGCTGGACCGCGTAATCCGCCGAATCGATCGGGTTGAGCGGGTCCTGATTCTGGATCTGCGCCGTCAGCATTTTGAGAAACATCGTATAATCGGACGTCGCGGCCTTGGCCCCGGTCCCGGTCGTCGGGGCGGGTCTCGTCACGGTCTGCGGGGCGGTGAGGGCGTCCATTCTGGATCCTTTCGAGGGGTTACGTCAAAGGCGAAGGTCGAGCCCGTCAGTCCGCGCCATCGGTCGCGGATGCGACGGCGCCACAACCGTGGGGCCGGAGGAGAGCCCCATGCCGACCGGGACGGGCCGATCCTGCATGTCGGGTGCCGGCCGGGGCGCGTCCTGACCGGTCCATCCGGAGAAGGAGAAGGACGCACCCGAATAGCCCGCGTCGCGCAACTGGGCCGCGAACTCATCGACGCTCCGGCGCATCATGGCCATCGTCTCGGGGCGCTCGATCGCAAGCGTGACGTGGATGTGATCGCCGCGCGGATGCAGTTGCAGCCGGACGCCGCCAAGCTCCTCCGGGGACAGCGCGATCTCCACGGGACCGCGGCGCGTGGTTCGCGCCATCTCCACCAACGTCGATCCGACGGCGACCTGAGGCCGATCCGCGGCGGGCGGCTGTAACGCGCCATCCCCGGACCGCAATGGCCCGCTGAGAGCTGTGGTGCCCAGCGACAACGGGTCCGCAAGCGGGTCGCGCTCCGGGTCCGGTTCGCGCAAGGCCATCTGCAGGATGCGCCCGGCGACACTTTCCATCGCCGGAATTTGATCGCGAGCGGGCGCGACACGGTTCTTTGCCTGGAATGCCATGTCCCGCATTGCGGTCTGCGGGACGTCGCCCCTTTGATCGACGGGCAAGTCCTTCGTCGCTTTCAAAGGGGCCGATCCGGTGCTTTCCAAAGGATGAGAAACGAGGTCCGGACCCTGCTGCGGCATTCCGCGCGACTCACTGATCGGTACATTGATGCGATCTGCGCCGGAGATGGTGGCGGGCATTGCGGCCTCCTGACGCATCTGGGGGTCCGGGTCGGCGCCGGGTGACGTGGCTGGACGACCCGCGGCGTGGATGCGGTCACCGGCCCCATCGTCTGTGCCGATGCGGACATCTGCGCCACCCAAAGCGGGTATCGTCGTCGCGGTACCGAACGGGATCATTCCAGACGATCCGGTGTCCTGTCCTCCGTTTGTCTTGGCTCCCGTTCCGCGCCCGTCCACCGCGTCCGTAGGGTCGTGCGCTGCGAAGCCGTCGGGGTCCGACGTCTCCGGCGACGGGCTTACCTTGGAAATACGCAGCCCCTGCGGGCCGGATATTGGACTCGCTCCATTAGGCAAGGACTCCGCGGTCGAGCTTTGGGACGCCGGCAGGTCTGGTCGGTCCGGGGCATTGACGATGGGCGTGATGCCGGGGAGGGGGCTTGCATCCGTAGAGGCATCGCTGCCGGATATGCTGTCGGGCGCCTTGCCCGATGGCGAAAGTGAAGGCTGCGCGATCCTTTCGCAGACGAAGGCGAAGAATGTCGGAGACGGTGACTGCTTCGGACCGTCTTCTCCGGCGTCGTCCGATAGCGCCCGTGTCTTTCGGCCGACGGAACGATCGTCGGACTGCGGTTGGGCCCCTGCGTCCCGGTTTGTCGACGCGACCGCGCTCTCCGGCGGTGCCGCATCGTCGGCGCTGGCAATCTCGACCGGATTCGCTGCGGCGGGAGATACAGCGGGTGATTCGCCGACGGGTGCTTGCCCCCCCCGCCGGATGTGACCGGGCTGTGGCGCCGCCTTGTCAGAGGCAGGCCGTGCGGCACCGTAGATTGCGTCGAATCCAGCATTGCCAGCGGGTTGTGGCCCGTGGTCCCTCGACGGCCATGCTCCCGCTCCCGCTTGGAACGCGCCCGGCCCGGTCTTCATGTCGATCATCGCTGCACCCGCACACTCTCTCCGGTCCGACCCGCACACCATCGCCGGAAGTGGTTACGACTTGTTTACCGCCAGCCCTCATGATCGGTCCCGTGCCGCAGTATGCGGTCATGCCTGACGGGAGCCTGACAATGACGATCCACCCGGACCTGCCGCCCCTGCGCGGACTTGCGCCACAGCCCGTGGGCCGCGATGCCCGTCTGCATGCCAAGGCCGCCGAGTTGGAGACGGCGTTTCTGTCGGAAATGCTGTCCCATACCGGATTCGGGGCGGCGCGGGACAGCTTTGGCGGCGGCGCGGGGGAGGATCAGTTCGCCTCTTTCCTGCGCAACGAACAGGCGGCGCAGATGGTCAAGGCCGGGGGAATCGGTCTGACGGAGGCGCTCTTCCGGGCGCTCTCGAAAGGCAATGCAAATGGCTGAGTCGCAAAAGATCGAGACGACCCTTCTCCGCGTCAACCGCGCCGTCACGACCGGGGACCTGTCGGCGCTGGCGTCACTGGCGGTCGATATCGAGGATGACCTTGCCGCATTCGCTGGTAGTGCGGATGCCGCATCGGCGCAGCGTGTCCGTCAGCTCGCCACCCGCAATGCGGCTTGCCTCGATGCGGCGCTGCGCGGTCTGCGCGCGGCCCGGCGGAGGATGGCGGATATCGCAGCGGCGCAGGCCGGCGTGCAGACCTACGACGTCCGGGGCGCGACACGGCGGCTCGGCGGGACGGGCACGACCCTCACGCAGCGGCTCTGACCACCGGGTGCCCTCGGCGCCGACAGCAGGGTGAGGCATCGGGCGCGGGTCGTGAAAACGGCCGCGCCCGATGCCTTTTCGCGAGTCCGAGTCCGGCGATGTCCAACCGCTTCAGAATGTATCGAATGCTACGCAATTCTTCGGACGCGGCGATGGAGATTTAGCGATCCGTTAGAGTTTCGGCGTCATCAATGGCCTTGCATCCCGGTCGGGGTGGCGCAGCAGGCGAGACGCCTCCTGCATCGGCAAAGCCGCTCATATGCCACCACGGGTGGTCTGATCCGCCGTGCGCAAAGCGCCGGCTCCATGAAGGAACGAACGATGTCTTCGATTCTCACCAACAACAGCTCGATGATCGCCTTGCAGACGCTGAAGGGCATCAACAAGAACCTCGGCGCGATTCAGTCCGAGATCTCGACCGGCAAGAAGGTCGGCGATGCCAAGGACAACGCGGCGGTCTGGGCCATCTCCAAGGTGATGGAGAGCGACGTGAAGGGCTTCAAGGGCATTTCTGACAGCCTGGCGCTCGGCACCTCCACCATCGCAGTGGCGCGCAAGGCGTCCGAGACGGTCACGAACCTGCTGACCGAGATCAAGGGCAAGATCGTCGCGAGCCAGGAACAGAACGTCGACCGCGACAAGATCCAGACCGATATCTCCGCCCTGCGCGACCAGATCAAATCGGTGACGGGCGGCGCACAGTTCAATGGCCTGAATCTCGTGAAGGGCACCGAGAGCATCAAGATCCTGTCCTCGCTGGACCGGTCGAACGACGGCAGCGTCACGGCCTCCCAGATCGCGGTGAGCCGGCAGGACCTGACGACCGACGCGGGCAAGGTCGGCGCAGGCGTTGTGGCATCCGTCACCTCCTACGGTGGCATTTCCACAGCCACGGCCGCCACGCCTGCCGCAGCCGGCACGACGACCGCGGCCACCGGAAAGACCGCCGAGCTGACGTTCGGTGTCGCCGGCAACGCCAACGGCAACTCCTACACGGTCAATGTCAACGGAAGCTCGCTGACCTATACCGAGGCTGACGCCGCAAACTCCACCGCGACGACGATCGGCGACTTCTTCACCGGGGCGATCAACGCGCTTGGGCTGAAGGGAATCACGGCGACGAATACGGCCGGCGTCATGTCGATCGCCAACACGAATGCGTTCACCGGGGTCGATGTTGCGGTGACCTCCACGGTGCCGGCCAACCTCGGCATCACAGCCGAAAACGGGGCCGTCGTCGCCAAGACCGCCGCGAAGATCGAGCAGCGCGCGGAGACGATCGACTTCTCCGGGACCGCGACGGTGGCGGAGGGCGACAGCTTCAAGGTCACGGTGGGATCGAAAAGCTACGACTACATCGCAGGCAAGGACGAAAGCTTCAAGGACGTGGCGCGGGGCCTCAAGACCGCCATCGATTCGGCGCATACCGACGGCGTCAAGACCAGCGTCTCGCAGGACAAGACGACCGGGCAGTGGGCGCTGTCCATCGACGATGCGGCGGGCGGGTCCACGCTGGCACTTGGCGTAACGACGGGCGGGGAAGCGTCGGGCGGGCTCTTCGGGCTCGACAACATCGACGTGCGGACCAACGACGGGGCGGAATCGGCGCTGACGAACGTCGAGACGATGATCAACGGGGCGATCGACGCCTCGGCCTCCTTTGGCTCCGCGCAAAAGCGGATCGAGATCCAGTCGTCCTTCGTCAGCGACCTCTCGGATGCGCTGAAGTCGGGCATCGGCAGCCTTGTGGATGCCGACATGGAGGAGGCGTCGGCGCGACTTCAGGCGCTCCAGGTCCAGCAGCAGCTGGGCGTGCAGGCGCTGTCGATCGCGAACCAGTCGCCGCAGTCGATCCTGTCGCTGTTCCGCTGAGGACATACGGGGCCGGGGGCACGCGCCTCCGGCCCCGGCCGCAAGACCCGCCGCCGGACCGTAAGCGGCGGCGGATCCTGCAGACCGCCCCACGGTCTCCGACACTGGCTGCCCCGCACCCCATTCCCCGTATCAAGGACGAAACCCAGTGAGCTTCATGTACCAGACACAGACCGCATACGGGCGCCCCGATGCCCCTGTGCGCGACAACCGCACCGTCGAGTACGATCTTCTGGCCCGAGTCACACGCAGGCTCGCGTCAGCCTGGGCCGCCCGCGACACCGATCATCTGGCGCTGGTCCAGGCGCTGCATGACAACCGGGCGCTCTGGCAGGCGTTGGCCGTCGACGTCGCGGGTCCGGGCAATGCCCTGCCGACATCGCTGCGTGCGCAGCTCTTCTATCTTTACGAATTCACTGTAGAGCAGACCCGCCGTATCCACGAAGAGGATGGCAACGCAGGCGTTCTGGTGGACATCAACACCGCAGTCATGAAGGGCCTGCGCGGCAACGGTGCACCATGAGCGGACTGGTCCTGAAGCTTGGCCCCCATGAACGTGTCCTGATCAACGGCGCGGTGATCGAGAATGGCGACAAACGGTCCCGCCTCGCGATCATGACACCGAATGCTCACATCCTGCGGTTGCGAGACGCGATCCATCCCGAGGAGGTCAACACCCCGGTGCGGCGCGTCTGCTACATCGCACAGCTGGTCCTGTCGGGGGACGCTGATCCCAAGGATGCGCGGATGCAGCTTCTGCGCGGGATCGAGCAGCTGAGCCAGGTGCTGACCGATCACGACAGCCGCACGCAGCTGAACCTCGCCACGGCGGGCGTTCTGGAGGGCAACCATTACCAAGCGCTGAAAGCGTTGCGCAGCCTCCTCCCGCGAGAGGAGCGGCTGTTCGCGGCCTGCCCCTCGTGAGCTTCACGCCGGTCATCCCGCTATCGGGCTACGGCGGGTGGAGCTTTCTCAAGCGGACTATGGCGACCCAGAAGGCGGCGCTCGCCGCCTCGCCGGAGGTCAAGCGGGAGGCCGACTACTTTCGTGCGAAGATCGGCAAGGTGGATACGGCCGACGCGCTTGTCGGGGATCGGAGGCTGCTCGGCGTCGCGCTGGGGGCTTACGGCCTCGGCAGCGACATCGACAACAAGGCGTTCGTCAGGAAGGTGTTGGCGGATGGGACGCTCGATGTTCGCGATCTGTCCAACCGGCTGGCGAACAAACAATATTATGCGCTGTCCTCGGCCTTTGGCTTCGGCGACTACGCGGTGCCCGGCACGAAGCTGTCGGATTTCGCGGACAAGACGATCGCTGCCTGGACCGACCGGAAGTTCGAGGAGGCGGTGGGTGCGCAGAACAACACCCTGCGCCTCGCCCTCAATGCCGAGCGGGAACTGGGCGCCTTGTCCAAGCGCGATGCGAGCGAGGATACGCTCTGGTACAGCATTCTAGGGTCCGCCCCGCTGAGGCAGGTCTTCCAGGGCGCGCTCGGGTTGCCGTCCAGCTTTTCGTCGATTGATCTGGACCAGCAAGTGTCGGTGCTGAAGGACAAGACCGCCCGCGACTTCGGCGATGGTGGACTCAAGGCGTTCAGCGACCCCGCGAAGGTGGAAACGCTGATCCGCCGCTTCATCGTGCGCGCCGACGCACAGGCATCCGCCATCGGGACGGGGTCGGGTTCGATCGCGCTTCAGTTGCTGACGAACCGGAGCTGACGCTTTTCACCGATCCACCCAACGTGCAGCGCCGCCCGTCCGCTGCGGGATCTGTCGACCACACTACCTCGGCGCAAGCGCTTGGGAGAGGCACTGGGCCAGACGGTCGAAGCTCGCGGCGATGCCGTCGGGTGCATCCTCGGCGAGGAACGCGTCCAGATCGGGCCAGATAGCGATCGCCTCGTCGACCAGCGGATCCGATCCCTTGGCATAGAGACCGGCCTGCACCATCATTTCCGCCCGGTCCCATGCGCCGAGCAAACGCCGTGCGCGGCCGATCAGGAGGTTTTCGTCCTCGGTCGCCGCGCCCGGCAGGCTGCGCGAAACCGACCGCAGGAGATCGACTGCCGGATAGCGCCCGCGCTCCGCGATCCGGCGGTCCATCACGACGTGGCCGTCGAGCACGCCGCGCAGGATGTCGGCCACCGGCTCGTCCATGTCGGAGCCCGCGACCAGCACCGTGAAGACGGCTGTGATGTCGCCCGCGCCGTCGCGGTCAGGACCCGGACCCGCCCGCTCCGCCATCGCCATGATCGTGTGGGAGGTGGAGGGGGGAAAGCCGCGCAAGTTGCCCTCCTCGCCGGCGGCCAGCGCCACTTCGCGGTGCGCCTCGGCGAACCGGGTAACCGAATCGGCGAGGAGGAGCACGTGGAGCCCCCGGTCGCGGAAATGTTCGGCCACCGCCATCGCCGTCCACATGCAGCGACGCCGCACCAGCGGCGACTGGTCCGACGTGGCGGTGACGACGACCGCACGCGCCATGCCCGCGGGCCCGAGCACGTGGTCGGTGAACTCGCGCAGTTCGCGCCCGCGCTCGCCGACCAGCGCGATCACCACGATATCGGCGGCGACGCCCCGCGCGAACTTCGCCAAGAGCGACGACTTGCCGACGCCTGACCCTGCGAACAGTCCGATCCGCTGTCCGCGCACGAGCGGAAGAAGCGTGTCGAAGACGGCGACGCCGGTGCGCAGACGCTCTCCCAGACGGCGACGGCCGGCAGCGGGGGGGGGCGGGGCGCGCAGGGGCCGCGCCACGGGTCCGCGAAACAGCGGTCGCCCGTCGAGCGGCCGCCCGAACGGGTCGACGATGCGTCCTATCCAGCTGTCGTCGGGTGCGATCTCGGAGCGGCCCTGCACCTCCACCCGGTCGCCGATGGCAAGCCCGTCGGGGGCCGCATCGGGCAGCACGGTGACGCTGCCGCGCAACAGGCGCAGGATCTCGCCCCCCACCTCCACCGCGCCGCGCACGACCACGCGGTCGCCCAAGGCCACATCGAGCCCGAGGCCGGTCACTTGCAAGACCCCGCGCGCAACCTCCGCCACCCGCCCGATCCGCTGCGTTGTTGCGATGTCGCCAATGTCCGCGACCAGTCCGGCAAAGATATCGTCCACGGGGTTCTCCCTTTTTCCGGCTGCTTACCGTTTCTTAGCGAATCGGCCTTAAGCCTTGGTGAAGCGAACCAGGGAGAAGCCCGGAATGTTCGAGAAGCTCGAGATCATAAAGATGGCGCAGGCCATGGCGGCCAATGCCGGCGCCCGGATGGGGGCCATCGCGGGGAACATCGCGAATGCCGACACGCCGGGTTACAAAGCCCGTGATGTGCCCGATTTCGCCGCGAGCTATGCGGCCAGCGGGGACGGAATGCGGGCGACCCGGGCCGGACATTTCAGCGCCGATGCGGATGCGGCGGTGCCGGTCGCGGTGATCCGGCGCGGGGCGTCCTCGCCCGACGGCAACTCGGTCTCGCTGGAGCGCGAGATGGTCAAGGCCGCCGAAGTCCGCGAGCAGCACGACATGGCGCTCTCGATCTACCGCGCCACGTCGGACATCCTTCGCGATGCGCTCGGGCGAGGTCGATAGATGACCGACCTTTTGCAATCGATGGGCATGGCCGCCTCGGGGATGGAGGCGCAGGCGATGCGCCTGCGGCATGTCTCCGAGAATATCGCCAACGCCGATACCCCCGGCTACCACCGCAAGGTGATGAGCTTTCGTGAGGCCATGGATGGCAGCTCCGGCCTTTCGGGCGAGGTTCTGCCCGGCCCGGTCCGGCTCGACCGCCGCGACCTCACGAAGATCTACGACCCCGGCCATCCTCTGGCCGATGCAACCGGTCACTACGACGGCTCGAACGTCGATCTGGTGATTGAAATCGCTGACGCGCGTGAAGCGCAACGCAGCTACGAGGCGAACCTCAGGATGTTCGATCAGGCGCGGCAGATGACGCAGAGCCTGTTCGAGCTTCTGCGCCGATAAAGGAAGTCCAGAATGGATATCACGACCTCGATCGCGGCCCGGTCCTACGCGCAGGCCCGTCAGGCAGCGGGCCCCAGCCCGAAGCCGGACGGCGCCGCAGGCGGGTTCGCAAAACTCGCGGAGAGCTTCGCGGAAACGCTGGCGCAGGGCGAAATGACGGCAAAGGCCGCGATGACGGGCAAGGCCGATCCGCATGCGCTGGTGCAGGCGCTCGCGGCCTCCGAGACGGCGGTGCAAACCGTGGTCACGGTGCGTGACAAGGTCGTCGAAGCCTATCAGGAAATCCTGCGGATGCCGGTGTGATGACCCAGGACCTGATCTTCGACACGCTCCGTCAGAGCCTGTGGATCGCTGTGCAGATGTCCGCCCCGCTGCTTGCAGTGGCGCTCATTGCGGGGGTAATCGTGGGGCTGTTCCAGGCGCTGACCTCGGTGCAGGAGATGACACTGACCTTCGTGCCGAAGGTGGGGGCCATGATGATGGTCTTCTGGGTGTCGATGAGCTTCATGACCGCGACGCTCGTGGCGTTCTTCACCGACCGCATCATCCCGCTGATCGCGGGAGGCCACTAGATGGACGCCACCGGCTACACTACGCTCGCGCGCCAGTCCGGCCTGATGGCCGAGATGGGCGTTGTCGCCCACAACATCGCCAACATCTCCACCACCGGCTTTCGGCGCGAGGGGGTGATTTTCTCGGAATATGTCAAAAGGCTGGACGATGCGCCGTCGCTTTCCATGGCGCATGCCTCCGCGCGGCACATGGACCTCCGGCAGGCCGGGATCACACAGACCGGCGGCACGTTCGATTTCGCGGTTCAGGGGGAGGGGTTCTTTCTTCTCGACACGCCCGACGGGCAGCGGCTGACGCGGGCGGGGAACTTCACCCCCGGCGCGGACGGCGAACTGGTCAACGCCGACGGCCACCGCCTGCTTGATGCGGGCGGCGCGCCGGTCTTCGTGCCGCCCGATGCGGGGCAGGTGGCGATGGCGTCGGACGGCACGCTGTCGGTGAAGGGTGAGCCGATCGCGAAGATCGGTCTTTGGCAGCCCGCCGATCCACTCTCGATGCGCCATGAAAGCGGGACGTTGTTTTCTGCGAAAGACGTGGAACCGGCAGAGGGCGGAACCCTGATTCAGGGCGCACTCGAAGACAGCAACGTGAACCCGATCTCCGAGATTGCGCGCATGATCACCGTCCAGCGCGCCTACGAGATGGGGCAGAAATTCCTCGACACCGAGGACGAGCGCGCGCGCAGCGTGATCCAGGCATTGGGGAGATAACGGTGCAGGCACTTCAGATCGCGGCGAGCGGGATGGCGGCGCAGCAGATGCGCGTCGATGTCGTCTCCAACAACCTCGCCAACATGTCGACCACCGGCTACAACGCGCGGCGCGCCGATTTCGCGGACCTGCATTACCAGCAGCTTGCGCGCCCCGGGACCGTCACGGCGGAGGATGGCACCCAGCTTCCGACAGGGGTGCAGATCGGGCTCGGCGTGCGGCCTTCCTCGGTGTCGGTGGTGTTGGCGCAGGGCACTTCGACGGCAACCGGCGGCGATCTCGACGTGGCGATCGAGGGCAAGGGCTATCTCGAGGTGACGCTGCCGGGTGGCGAGACCGGCTATACCCGCGACGGCGCGCTGAAGCGCACGGGCGAGGGGCTGATCGTCGACAGCGAGGGCCATCAGGTCAACCCCGGCATCACCATCCCAGAAGATGCGCAAAGCCTCACGATCAGCGCGTCGGGCGAGGTTTACGGATATTTCCCCAATCAGGTCCAGCCGCAGCTTCTCGGCCAGCTCACGCTCACCGGCTTCACCAACGACAAGGGGCTGGAGGCGATCGGCTCGAACCTCTTCAAGGAAACCGGAGCGTCCGGGCCTCCGGTTCAGGGGACTGCCGGACTGGAGGGGTTGGGCACGCTCCGCCAAGGCTATCTGGAGGAAAGTTCGGTCGATGCGGTCAAGGAGGTGACGGAGCTGATCAAGGCACAGCGCGGCTACGAGCTCAACGCAAAGGTCATCACGGCCGCCGACCAGATGCTGTCGGCCACGACGCAACTGCGATGATCCGCATCCTTCTCCTTGTGATGCTCGCGGGCCCCGCCTTCGCCGATTCGGTCGTGGCCACGCGGACCGTGCGCGCGCAGACCGTTCTCGCCGCCACCGACATGACGCTGGTCGCGGCGGAGATACCGGGCGCGCTCGATGATCCCGCCGCCGCCGTTGGGCAGGAAGCGCGCGTGACCCTCTATGCTGGCCGCGCGATCCGGGCGTCGGACTTCGGGCCGCCCGCGCTGATCGACCGCAACCAGATCGTGACGCTCCACTATGCGTCGGGCGGGCTCGGCATCGTCACCGAAGGCCGCGCGCTCGGGCGGGCCGGGGCGGGCGATTCGGTCCGCGTGATGAACCTTGCCTCCCGCAGCACGGTCACCGGGCGCGTTACACCCGACGGCTCCGTGCTGGTCGGCCACTGATCCACGAAGGACCCCGGACGCCATGCGCATTTTACTCCTCCTCTGCCTCATCCCCGCGGCCTGTGGCAAACTCGGCGACATTGGCAGCGCGCCCGACTTCTCACCGCTGGAGGGAACTTACGCGCACCACGCGCTCTATTCCTCCGCGGTCCCGGAGTTTGCCGAGGGCGCCGGGCCCACCGAAGGCTCCTCGCTATGGACGGCGCGGTCGGGGTCGCTCTTCGGCGACCGGCGAGCGGGGCATCGGGGCGACATCCTGACCGTGGTGATCCAGATCGACGACAAGGCGGAGATCTCGAACAAGACAGGCCGCTCCCGGAAGGACAAACAGAAGATGGGTATCCCGTCGCTCTTCGGGATCCCGGAGCGTATCGACAAGCTCCTGCCCGACGGGGCCAGTCTGGCCGACGCGGTCGATACCTCCTCCTCCAGCAGCTTTGCCGGCGACGGATCGGTGAAGCGCAACGAGAAGCTGACGCTCCGCGTCGCGGCGACGGTGGTGGAGGAACTGCCGAATGGCGTGCTCAGGATCGAGGGGCAGCAGGAGGTTCGGGTCAACTTCGAGATGCGCGAGCTTCTCGTGACCGGCTACGTCCGCCCCACCGACATCTCGCGCCAGAACGAGATCACCTACGACCGAATCGCGGGGGCGCGGATTTCCTACGGCGGGCGTGGCCAGATCACCGACATGCAGCAGCCACGCTACGGCCAGCAGATCGCTGATGTCGTCCTGCCGTTCTGAGGGGAAGCCATGAAAAAGCTCCTGCCCGTGATTCTCGCGGTCCTCGGTCTCTGCGGCGGACTGGGCGCCGGACTGGCGTTCCGTTCGGACGAGGCGCCGGGCGGGGGTGCGGGCGACGCCGCCCATGCCGCCGAAGCCGCAACGCCGTCCGAGGGCGGGCACGCAGAGGCAGACAAGAAGCCGGAGGCGTCGACCGGACACGGTGCGCCGTCCGATCACGGCGATGGTCTGACGGAGTTCGTGAAGCTGAACAACCAGTTCGTGGTGCCGGTGGTGGTTCATGGCCGGGTGTCGGCGCTGGTCATCATGGCGCTCAGCATCGAGGTGCGGACGGGCGGGTCGGAACAGGTCTACACGCGCGAGCCGAAACTACGCGATGCGCTTTTGCAGGTGATGTTCGACCATGCCAACGCCGGGGGATTCGACGGCGTATTCACCGACGGCGCCAACCTCGTGCTGCTGCGCTCTGCCCTAAAGGAGGCGGCAACACGGGTGATGGGCGACATGGTGGCGGACGTCCTGATCTCCGACATCTCGCGCCAGGACGCCTGAGCCGCGGCCAGCTACCGACCTGACAGCTTGCCCAGGACGTCGGCGCGCCCGAACGCATCCGCGGCACCCTTTCGCGCCTCGAACACCGCCACGCGCTGGCGCGCCAGCGTCAGGTTGATGTCAGCGCGGCGCGCGTCGGCCCAGCGCTCGTAGCGCATCCCGACCTCGGACGCCGCCACCGGGCCAAGGTCGGGCGCCGCGCCCGCCACCAGTCCCCGGAGCATCGCCTCGCTCTTCGCGACAGCCGCCGCCGCCGCCGTGAGACGCGCGAGCCTGTGGTCGAGCATCATCTGCGACAGGTGCGCCAGCCGTGCGAGATCCGCTTTTCGGCTCATGCTGCGGCACCCCGCGGGACGGATCCTGACGTGCACACGGTCCGCGGGGCACCGGAGGGCCGCGTCATCGCCGCTCCCGCGCTTTGCGGCGCATCGATTCGGCAAACCGGATCGCCGCGGCGACGGCGCGGTAATTCGCAGGGTCGACCTCTTCGCCGATCTTCAGCGTTGCGTGCAGCGCGCGCGCGGTCGGCGGGTCGCTATGGAGCGGAACGCCCGCCGCCGCCGCCGCCTCGCGGATGCGGGCCGCCACCTCGTCCACCCCCTTCGCGACGCAGACCGGCGCCCGCCCCTTCGTCCGGTCCCATTTCAGCGCCACCGCATAATGCGTCGGGTTCACCACCACCACGTCCGCCCGCGGCACATCGGCGAGCATCCGGTTCGTCGCGATCTCCTGCCCCCTCTGACGCCGTTTGGCCTTGGTGTGCGGATCGCCTTCGGAATCCTTGACCTCGTCCAGCATCTCGCGCCGGGTCATGCGGTTCTCGCGAATATGCTCGGCGCGCTGCCAGAGGTAGTCGAGCCCGCCGATCACGCCCGCCAGCGCCAGCGCCAGAACCAGAAACGAGGTCATCTGCTGCATCAGAAGTGCGGTCGCGAGCCCCGGTTCCAGTTCGAGCGACATCACCGTCTCGTCGCTCTGCCGCATCAGGACGACGCCGAGCAGTGTCGAGATCACGCAGAGCTTGAGAAAGCTTTTCGCGAATTCGAACAGGCCCTTGCGCCCGAACTTGTTCTTCACCCCCGAGATCGGGGAGATGCGGCTCAGCTTCGGGGCAATCTTGTCCGGCGTGAAGATGAATGCGCGCTGCGCCAGCGTCACCAGCACCACGGCCGCTGCCGGAAACAGAAAAAACGGCGCGATCGCCGTGCCGAACCGCCAGAGGATCGCGCCAAGCGCGCCCGTGCCGCCGCCGAGGATCACCGAACCCAAACGGTCGGCCTGACCCAGAAATACCGCCCCCGCCTCGCCCGCTTGCAGGAGCGCCTTCGGTCCCACCGTCATCGCGGCCAGCAACAGGCCCCCGAACGCAGCCGCGGTTCCCAGATCGGCGGAGCGTGGAACCTGACCCTTCGCGCGCGCATCGTCCAGCTTCTTCTGGCTCGGTTCATGCTCCTTCTCGCCTTCGTCCTCGCTCATCGCGGAACCGTGAAGGGGGCGGCGAAAAAGCCGTCGAAGGTGCGCATCCAGACGCCAAGCAGCAGCGGCGTCACCACCGCCAGCAGGACGAGCCCGCCCAGCGTCAGCGCCGGCGCGCCGACCATCGCGACCATGAGCTGCGGCATCGCGCGGTTGATGACGCCCAGCGCGATATTAAAGACCGTGGAGGCCAGAACGAAGGGTGCGGCGAGCGAGAATGCCAGCGCGAAGGCGTGGGAGATCTGGGCGAGCCCCCAGCCCGCGACATCCGCGCCGGGCATCAGGACGCCGGGCGGCAGGATGTCATAGCTCAGGATCAGAAGCTCGGCCACGCGAACATGCAGGCCGAGTGTCACGGCGAGCGCGATCCCCGCCATCACGAAGAGGTTGGAGAAGGCGGGCTGCGGCTCCGGCCCCGCGCCGCCGAACATCTGGCTGAGCGAGGCCGACTGCCCCGCGATGGTCCCCGCGATCTGGAGCGCCATCACGAAGAGCCGCAACCCGATGCCGATCAGGAGACCCGCCGCGACCTCGGTGAAGAGCGGCAGGCCGATGGTCCGGGGCAGGGCCGCCACGCGCGGCTCCACGGCCGGAAAGACGATCAGCGTGAAGGCGATGGTGAGCACCAGACGCACCCGCTGCGGGACCGACTGCTCCCCGAAGGCCGGGATCAGCGCCATCGCGGCGCCGACGCGGAGAAAGACGAAAAAGGCCTGCCAGAGGAATTCCTGGCTCAGCCCCGCCAGCCCCGACATGGCCTCGATGATGCCGGTCATGCCGGAACCTGTCCCACCATGGCGGGGCGCGCATCGAGGCCGATCTCCTCGTAGGAGAGCACCGGGGTCGCCAGTCCGCGCGCGCCGAGCACGGTCTTGAGGAACCGCCGCCGCAGGGTCGAGGTGACGAACGCCGGGTTGACGCCGCTTTCCGCCGCGCGGTTGAGTTTTTCGGCCAAGCCGTTGGCAAGGCGGGAGAAGTGTTCGGGCGGCAGGGCAACGTCGCGGCTGCCGCGTTCGCCTTCGATCTGGTAGGTGGCGAACATCTTTTCCCACTCGGGCGCAAGCTGGATCAGCGGGATCGTCCCGTCCTCGCGACGGAGTTCCGCGACAAGCTGGAAGCCCAGACGCTGGCGCACATGTTCGCAGATCAACTCGGGGCTGCCGGCACCGCGCGCCTCGGATGTGGCTTCGAGGATCAGCGGCAGGTTGCGGATCGAAACGCGCTCCTCCAGCAGGAGGCGCAGGACGGCCAGCAGCAGGTCCACGGGCACTTTGTCGGGCACCAGATCGTCAAGGAGCCGCCGGTTCGCCTCGGCCCGCGTCGTGTCGGAGAGGTTGGTGAATTCGTCCAGCAGGCGGCGCAGGCCCCGCAATGTCAGAAGCCGCGCGAGATTGGCCTTCAGCACCTCGAGAAGATGCGTCGCGAGCACTTCCGTCGGCGACACGACCGTGAGGCCGGCCAGCGCCGCATCCTCCTGATCGTCGGGCAGGATCCAGCGCGCCGGGGCGCCGTAGACAGGCTCGCTCACGTCGAGCCCGCCGGGCGCCGGGATGCCCTCGGCCAGAAGGGTCAGCACCCGGTCGGGGAACAGCCGGTCGCGGACCCGCTCCACCCCTTGGAGGCGGATGCGGTAGGTGCCGGTCGGCAGGGCGGCCTCGTCGGTCAGGCGGATCTCGGGCAGGATCAGGCCAAAAGCGGTCGCAATATGATTGCGCATGTTGGAGATGCGCGCGTCGAGCCCGGTCGCGGGGTCGAGCACCATGGCGACGAGGTCGGGCGCGAATTCGATATGGATATCGTCGAAGTCGAGCATGTCGCCCAGCTTCTTCGCCGCCGGGGGTGGGGCCTCCGCGACCGGGTCGGGAGGCGGCAGGCGCAATCCGCGCCACGCTGCATAGCCGAGGGTTCCCGCCCCGATGATGAAGGGTACGAACGGCATTCCGGGGACCAGCGCGAACAGCGCCATCAGCACCGCCACGGTGCCCAGCGCCCCGGGATAGCGCCCGAGTTGCGCGAAGAACGACACGTCTGCGGAGCCCTTGGTACCCCCGCGAGCCAGCAACAGGGCCGCTGCGATGGAGATGACGACGGCGGGGATCTGGCTCACCAGCCCGTCGCCAACGGTGAGGATCGCGTAGGTCCGGAACGCCTGACCGATCGGCATGCCGTGGACCAGCGTGCCCATCACCAGCCCCATGACGATGTTGAGCATGGTGATCAGCAGCCCCGCCACCGCATCGCCCTTGACGAATTTGGACGCCCCGTCGAGCGAGCCGAAGAAGTTCGTCTCCGCCAGTTCCTGCTCGCGCCGGCGCTTGGCCTCGGCATGATCGATGGCGCCGGCAGCCATGTCGGCGTCGATGGCCAGCTGCTTGCCCGGCATCCCGTCGAGCGCGAACCGCGCGCCCACTTCGGCCATCCGACCCGCGCCCTTGGTGATGACGATGAAGTTCACGATCAGGAGGACGCAGAAGATCACGACGCCGAGCAGGATCGAGCCGCCCATGATGAAGTTCGCGAATCCCTGGATGACGCTCCCCGCCGCCGCCGTGCCGGTATGGCCCTGTCCGATGATGAGCTTGGTGGAGGAGACGTTGAGCGAGAGCCTCAGCATCAGCGAGGCCAGCAGGATCGTCGGAAAAGCGGAAAAATCCAGCGGTCGCTCGATGAAGAGCGTGACCGTGAACATCAGGATCGCCAACGCGAAGGACAGCGCGAGACCGAGGTCGAGCATCCATGACGGTACCGGAAGTACCATCATCACGATGACCGCCATCAGCGCGAGCGCGAGCAGTATCGTCGGCTGGAAGAGCGCCGCGAGGGTCAACTTCGGCATCACGGACGCTCCATCAGCGGTCGCGCGCGCGCCTCGATCAGGGGACCACGGGCGAAGCCCATGGGCGGCGCGGACGGGTCGCGCCGCGTCTTGCGCGTCGGTGTGTCGCGCGGCCCCTCGGGCTCACGGTCGAGTTGTGCCACGTAAATCGCCTTCAGGCGCGTGACATAAGGCTCTGACACTTGGGGATTGCGCGAATGAAACCGGCCGACGGCCACCCGCCAGTCGCCGCTTTCGGCATGGAGCCGGGCCAGAAAGGAGGCTGCGTAGGCCGCGTTCGTATCGGGATCGAGCATCGCCTCGAGGCTCGCGAAATTCTCGCCGTGCCAAGCGTAGTTCAGCTGGAAGCAGCCGAGGTCGAAATTGTCGACCCCCTGCGCGATTCTTCCTTGCGCGAAGGACAGCGCTTCGGCCGCGGTATCGAACCACGCCCCGCGGCCGCCGGTCTGCACGGCCCAGGGCCAGGGCGCGAACCCGTCCGGTCCGGTGCGCCCGGTCTCCGCCAGCGTCACCGCGCGCATCACGGACAGAGGTACGTCGCTTTCTTGCGCCGCCCTGTCGGCCGCCGCGATGCAGGGATTGGTGCGCGCGTCCACGGGGCCCGAGCAGACGAGGCTCAGGACAAGGGCGGCGATCGGCAGGGTTCGGGCCATTCTGGCATTCCTTGGAAGGCGCGGATTCTCCACCACCCTGATCGCCACTTTTGCACGCCAAACCTTTCGGACGCGTTAGCGGGCATTGTTCGTGGCCACGACGGCGCCGATCATTTCGGCGCGTCCGTGCGACTCACGCTGGCCAGCAGCGCCGCGATCTGCGCGCGGGCGGCGGTGCTCTCGGCGACCGCCGCACGACCGGCCGTCAGAGGCCCGGCAGGTGCGGGGTCGTCCGGCACCGGAACGCCAACGCCTGCCGCGTCCGGGGCCGGTGGCGTCAGGAGAGCAGCGGCCTTCGACCAGTCGCTGCCGGGGTCGAGCGTCGCCACCACCTCCCACTGCCGGGCGCGTCGCGCAGCCGCGGCTGCGTCCTCCGCCAGACCGGCCGCCTCATAGACTGCCGTCGCTCCGGGATCGCCGAGCTGTTCGAGCGCGCGTCCGCGCAGGCGCGCGGCATCGGGCAGATCGGTCCCGGCCAACCCGGCCAGAACGGCACGTGCGTCACGCCGCGCCAGATCGGCGCCCGCGACGAGAATGGTATCGGCCGGATTGCCCTGTTGCCTTGATGGCGCCAGCCAGAGCTTCGCCGCGTTGCCGAAACCCAGCCCGATCAGGCGCGTCGCCATCTGCCGGTCCCGTGCGGGATCGGGCGACGGCAGATCGGACGGCGCCAGAACGCCGCGCCGGAGTACATCAGCATCCCGTCCCTTTTCGGCGAGCATCGACCAGATCGGAGCACGTGCGGCCTCGTCTTCCGCAAGGAGGTCGAAGGCGGAATCGAAGCGCCCCTGAGTCGCATAGGCGATCGCCAGACCGGTCCGAATCGGCCCTTCCATCCCGCCGCCGCGGTTTTCGCGCAGATAGGCCTCGACCGCGGTGCTGGTGGCGGCATCGACCACCGTGCCGTTCGTGACCTGCTGGGTTATCAGGGCCAGCGTCGCCTCGACGGCCTCCGTCCCCGGCCCGGCGGCGATATCCGTCAGCGTCGCGTGTGCGGCGCTGTCCCTGCCCTGTGCCAGATCGAGTTCCGCCGTCATCAGGCGTACGCCCGGACCGTGATCGCCCGGCGCCCTCAGGATCGCATCTCGGATCGCGCGGGCCGTGCCGAAATCGCCGGCCGCAATGAACCGGTCGGCCAGCGGCGGGCCAAGCGTGTGGCGCAGATGTAGCGGCAGGGCGGAAAATCCGCGCAGGATCGCACCGGTCGCGGGCTTTAACCCGGCCGCAAGACCCGGTTGCGACAGCACCGACCAGAGTGCCGCCGCCCCATCGCAAACCTCCATCCCCGCCAGCGCCTTGCCCTCCAGCGGCTCGCCGTCAAGGATGCGGGCCATGGTGTCCCACAAGGCCCGGTCGGCCGCTTCGGGGGCGAGCGTTGCCGCGAGCATCCGCGCCTCCGCCCCAAAGCCCATCCAGAGCAGGAACCGGACCGCGCGTGCCGTAGCCTCCGTGTCGGTTCGGTCGAACTCCCCCATCAGGCCGTCGCGTGCAGGTCCGATCGCCATGTCCACCGGCCCTTCGGCCCCCCACGCGGCAACATCGAGACGGGCGTCGGCGACGCAGACCGCGCCCTCGACCGAGAGCGCGCCTTTCGGACGATCGGCTGCGGGCGTGGCGATGCCGGCGGCGGGAATGACCTGCATCTGTCCGATGCCGGGCCATCGCCCCGTTCCCGCCAGAGACGGCAGTTCGGCGGCCATGTCGACGACACCGTCGGTCGCGCGCCGCCCGATCTCACGCAGCAGGCTCTCGCGGATGCCGGTGAAGTCCGGCCGGTCCCGGCTCGGGAAGGGCAGCGGGGGCTGGCTGTCTTGCCGTGCGGCGGTCCGAACCGCATCGGCGAGGGCAACGGTTGCGGCCACATCCGCATCGCCCGCCGGTCGGATGTCCGGTCGCGCCTGTCCGAGCGGGGGCTGCAGCGTCCCATCAGCGGCCAGCTCGAACGAGGAGCCGTCGGGCGGCGTGCCGTCGCGGATGTCGATCACCAGCATCCCGGGACGCAGTTCGAACGGGATGGCAAAGCACGCGCACTCGACCCGAAGGCGCAGATGCCCCGTCACCGGATCGGCATAGATCGCACCCAGCCTGTCGCGCGTGATGCGCCGGTAGACGTCGGAGAGATCGTAGCGCGAGTTCGCGTCCTTCAGCGCAAGGTCATAGCCGTCCTCAGTGCGCGACAGGGTCCAGTCCACCGGTGTCTCGAACGTGAGGACGATCCGCGCGAACCCATCGTGCGTGCCCGACGTCACCGCCGTCGTCCGTCCCTGTGCGACGAGTGGCGCCGTCAAACCGAGGACCAGCCAGCCGAGGATGAAAAGCGCCTTCATGCCGCGTCCTGCTTCAGGGCACGCAGCGCCTCCTCGAGGTCCGAGAAGCTCGGCCGGACATGGTGCGGGGTGTTCTGGCGACCGACCTCGATGCAGATGTTGGGCGCATGGTTGTGCAGGTTGGCGATCAGCACCTCTCGGATGAGAAGGTTGAAATGACCATCCTCCGCCGTCACCGAACCGACCCGCGTCGCGAAGGGCCCTACCAGACCGTAGGCGAGGAACACGCCGAGGAACGTCCCCACCAGCGCGCTGCCGATCATCTGGCCCAGAATCTCCGGCGGCTGGTCAAGCGAGCCCATCGTCTTGATGATGCCGAGCACCGCCGCAACGATCCCCAGCGCCGGCAACGCATCGGCCACGGTCTGGAGCGCATGGCTCGAATGGAGCGCGTGGTGCTGGTGCGTCTCCATCCGCTTGTCGAGCACCTCCTCGACCTGATGCGGGTCGTCGTAGCTCATCGAGGCGGCGCGCAGCGTGTCGCAGATCAGCTCCACCGCGGCATGGTCCTTGGCAATCTTCGGATAGCGCGCGAAGAGCGGCGAGGTGTCGGGCTGCTCGATATGCTCCTCCAGCGCCACCGGGTTGACCTTGGCGATGCGGATCAGCTCGAACAGCAGGCACAGGAGGTCGCGGTAGTCGGCGGGCTTCCATTTCGGTCCCTTGAAGACCTTCGCGAGGTCTTTCATCGTCGTCTTGACGTCGGACAGGCTGTTGGACAGCAGGAATGTGCCGACCGCCGCTCCGCCGATCATGATCATCTCGAAGGGCGCCGATTCGGCGATGACGCCGAGATTGCCGCCGTGAATCGCGAATCCGCCGAAGACCATGACGAAGATAACGACGATACCGATCAGTCCGAACATGCGGAGCCCCCTTGTCTGCCGGACGATCCTCGCAGACGGCCGTTAAGAAACCCTGTCAGTTCCGGGGCACTGCGGCGTTTCGTGCGGCCAGCAGCACCGACACGGAATAGGCCGCCTCGGGCGTCATCGCAGCCAGCACCATCGCCGCCGCATCGGGTCGCATCCGACCCAGAAAGCCCGCGCTGAACTCCGGCTCCATGGTCTGGAAAAGCCGGCCCGCATCCTTCGGCTTCATCGTCTGATACATTTCCGTCAGCCGGGCCAGATCGGATTCCGCCGCGCCATCGGCCACCTTGAGCGTGGCGGAAAGCTTGGTCTCCGCCGCCTCCAGCACCGTCAGACGCGCGTCGATCGCCTGTCCCGCCAGCGCCAGTGCCGCATCCTTGTCGGCGGCATGCGCCTCGCGCAATGACAGCGCCGCCTCGCGCGCCTGCAGTGCCGCGACCAGAGCCTCCGGCGGGACCGGGCAGCTGAGGGCCGCACGCGGGGCATCGCCTGCGTGGGCCTCGGCCTCGGCCTTGGCCATGGCCTGACCGATGCCTGCGCCCAGCCGCAAGGCCCCCGAGGAGGCCAGAAGCAGCGCCAGAAGGACGAGCCCGCCTTGTGCCGCGCGCCGGCGCGCCTTCATTCCGCGGCCTCGACGGCACCGGGCACACCGTCCTGCGCGTCGTTTTCCCGGGCCCTGCGGCGCACGAACCGCATCCGCCGTTCGGTTTCGGTGCCGGGAAAGGTCACGGGCGACGCTTCGGGCGCGGGGTCGGGCAGGTCGTGCATCGCGGCCAGCATCATCTCAAGCCGTGCCGCGACCGCTTCGCCGCGTTTTGTTATCGCCTCGAGCGCGCCGGCCTGACCGGTGGCGGCCTCCTGCGCCGTCTCCAGCGCGCGGGTCATGTCGTCGACTTGCACCGACAGGACCGCGATCGCCCCGCCCATGCCGCTTTCCAGCGTCTGGAGCGCCTTCAGCCGCTTGGACAGGATCCAGCACCAGAACGCGGCCCCGAATGCGCCGGCCGCCATCAGAATGTCCGCGATCATCGTCATCGCCGTCTCCTCTCAGTTCATCACGAATTCGGTGATCAGCAGGTCGCGCACGCGCCCCTCGCCGGTCACGATCTGGATTCGGCGCAACAACTGCGCCCGGATGGTCACCAGTGCCGCCGGATCGTCGAACTGCGACACCTCCACGGCGCGCAGATACCCGTTGGCGACGTCGAGGATGCGCGGGACCAGGAGCGTCACCTCCTCCGTGCCGGATGTTGCAACCTCGAGCTGTGCCGTGAACCGCAGGTGCTGGTTTTTCGACATCGGCCCGATCGATATCACGATGGGTTCGAGCGGCACGAACGCGATCGCGGGCAGCGGCTCGGGGCCCGCATCCTCGGCGGCATGCGTGCCGAAGAGCAGCCCCGACCAGGTCGCGTAGAAACCACCGCCACCCAGCACGAGCGCCAGCACGACGCCCAATACAAGCGGCAGCTTCGAGCTTTTCTTCGGTGGCGCCTCTGCGGCGGGATCGGCCATGGCCATCGCGCATATCCTCGACTGTTCGCGCCGAGATATAAGCCGCAGGTCACTAACCGATTGTTAAGCCCGATCCCTCAAAAGGAGGGAACGCGTGGCAGAATGCCCGCAATGGAAGGGTGCCACGTGCAGAACTATCTTTCCCGCTGGACCGGACTGGGACTGAAACGCCAGATTGCCGCATTCGGCGTGGCCGCAGTTGTGTTCGCGGCGGTGCTCGGCCTCTCGCGGATGGCCACGACGCCGGGCATGGCCTTGCTTTATTCCGGGCTCGACAGTGCCACGGCGGGGGAGGTGGTTGCCGCACTCGACCAGCGCGGTGTCGCCTACGCCGTGCAGGGTGACACGATCCGTGTCGATGCGAGTCTGCGCGACTCGCTCCGCATGACGCTCGCGGCAGAGGGGCTGCCGGCTTCGGGGACCGCGGGATACGAGCTCTTGGACGGATTGTCGGGCTTCGGGACCACGTCGCAGATGTTCGACGCGGCCTATCTGCGTGCCAAGGAAGGTGAGCTGGCCCGCACGATCACCGCCAATCCTGCGATTCGCGCGGCCCGGGTCCATATTGCCGTACCGGACGCTCAGCCGTTCCAGCGCGACCGCAAACCCACCGCGAGTGTCACGGTGACGACGCGCGGCGCCGGATTGACCGAGATGCAGGCGCGCGCGGTGCGCCATCTCGTCGCCGCTGCCGTCGCCGGGATGCGACCCGAGGATGTGGAGCTGATCGACGCGGTGGCAGGGCTGATCCCGTCGGGCAACGAGACGCCGTCTCCCGCGATGGGCGGCGACGCGCGCGCGGCCGAAATGAAACGCTCGCTGGAGCGTCTGCTCGCGGCCCGCGTCGGTTCGGGCCGCGCGATCGTCGAAGTGTCCGTCGAGGTGGAGACCGAACGCGAGGAGTTGTCCGAACGCACGTTCGATCCGCAGGGCAGGGTCGCGATCTCGACCGAGACCAAGGATACCAGCAGCTCCGCGACCCAGCCGGGCGCCGACGTGACCGTCGCGTCGAACCTGCCCGAGGGCGATGCGGGCAAGGGCGGGGATGGCAAGTCCAGCACGACCGAATCGACCGAGCGGATCAACTACGAAGTGTCCGAGAAAAAGCGCGAGGTGGTCCGCGCGCCCGGCGCCGTCCGCCGCCTCTCGGTCGCGGTTCTGGTCGACGGCACCACCACGGCGGCCGCCGATGGCACCCAGTCATGGGCGCCCCGATCGGACGAGGAGCTTGGCGCACTCCGGGAACTCGTCGCGTCGGCTGCCGGGATCTCGGACAAGCGCGGCGATGTGCTCACGCTGAAATCGATGCAATTCGACGCCCGCCCTGTGACGGGCGAGGCGGCCGAGGCCGGAATGCTCTCCGGCGTGGGGCGGCTCGACGTGATGACGCTGATCCAGATCGGCGTCCTCGCGGCGGTGGCGCTGATCCTCGGGCTCTTCGTGCTGCGCCCGCTGCTGAGCGGCGGCGTGCGCGACCGCATGCCCGCAGGCGCGCCGCTGCAACTCTCGGGCCGCACGGCACAGGGCGCGGAGGCGGCAGGACCGCGCGTGCTGACCGGGGAGATCGGCGATTTCGACATTCCCGAAACCGCCGTCACATCCTCCGCGCAGCGCGAGTCGGCCGAGGCTCAGGATCCGATGACCAGGTTGCGCCGCCTGATCGAGGCGCGTCAGGCCGAGTCGGTCGAAGTGCTGCGCGGCTGGATGGAAGCGGAAGAGGAGCAGGCCTGATGTCCCCCCTGCGGCTGGAGATCTTCGAAACCGCGGCGGAGGCGGCGCAGACCGTCGTCACCGACACAGAGGCGCTGGAGGAGGCGCGCCTTGCCGCCTACGAACAGGGCTACGGGGCCGGATGGGAGGATGCGTTCGCCGCCAGCCAGACCGACGGCGCGCGGCTGCAGGCCGATCTGGCCCACAACCTTCAGGCGATGGGTTTCACCTTCCACGAGGCCCGCGTCCATGTCCTTCGCGCGCTGGAGCCGCTGATGCGCCAGATCGCCACGCGTCTGTTGCCCGAAATCGCGCGGGCGGCACTGATTCCCACGGTGCTGGAGCAGATCATGCCGTTGGCCGAGGCCGCTGCCGGAACGCCGGTGAAGCTGATCTTCAACCCGGCGGTCCGCGAACCGCTCGAGGCGGCGATCGCCGGGCTGACGGGCCTGCCGCTCGACCTCGTCGCCGAGCCGACGCTGGGCGAGGGGCAGGTCTATCTCCGGCTCGGCGACAGCGAGGCCGAGGTGGATCTCGACCGGGCCGTGCAGGCAATAGCGACGGCGATACAGTCTTTCTTCGACACACCCCAGATGGAGCGCGCCCATGGATGACCTCTCAGCCGACAATCCCTTCAGCCAGGTGCCCATCGAGATCACGATCTCGGTCGGGCGCGCGCGACCGCAGGTGCGCGACCTCCTCCGTCTGGCGCCCGACGCGATCCTGACGCTCGACCGCCGGGTCGACGATCCGGTCGAGCTCTACGTCGGCGACCGGCTTATTGCGCGGGGCGAATTGACGGAGGTCGAGGGCGAGCAACCCGGCCAGCTTGCGGTTCGGCTGACCGAAGTGGCGAACCTGCGCGGCGGCCTCTGATGAAACGGGCCGTGGGTCTGCGGGTTGCGGGCCGCGTGGCGATGGCCCACGGGTCCGCGCTCCGCCTGTTCGCCGCCTTCGCCCTGCTGGTCGCCTGTATGGCGGCGGGGCCCGCGATGGCCCAGCAGCTGACGCTCGATCTGGGCGACGGCGGGTCGCTCTCGGGCCGCGCGGTCCAGCTCATCGCACTGCTGACGGTGCTGAGCCTCGTGCCGGGGCTGGCGGTGATGATCACCTGCTTTCCCTTCATCGTGACCGTCCTGTCGATCCTGCGTCAGGCCATCGGCCTCCAGCAATCGCCGCCCAATATGCTGATCGTGAGCCTCGCGCTCTTTCTCACGTGGTTCGTGATGGACCCGGTCTTTACCGAGGCTTACACGAAGGGGATCGCGCCGCTCACCGACGGGCAGATCGATTTCCAGGCGGCCCTGCCGCTGATCCTCGCCCCGTTCCGCGGCTTCATGGCAGCCCGGCTCGACGTCCACACGTTCGAGGCGATGCAGGCGCTGCGCCCGGGCGAGACGGGCGTGCCGCTCGACGCGCCGCTTTCGCTGCTGGTGCCGTCGTTCCTGCTGTCCGAGATCCAGCGCGCGTTCGAGATCGGATTCCTCGTTTTCCTGCCGTTCCTCATCATCGACCTCGTCGTGGCGGCGGTGCTCATGTCGATGGGCATGATGATGGTGCCGCCCGCGGTCGTCTCGATGCCGTTCAAGCTTGCCTTTTTCGTCGTGGCGGACGGCTGGTCGCTTATTTCCGGCGCGCTGGTGCGGAGCTATTCCTGACCGGCATTTGCGTCGGGGCGTCATTCGTGCTGCTATGAGGCAGGGCCGGTAAAGGTCCTCTGCATCGAAAGCCCGCCGCATGACAGCCCTCACGGGGACCGAGACGATTCCACTTCCCGACGGCGGTCTCGGCGGGGTTTGCCTCTGCCTCGACTTCGATGGTACGCTGGTGGAGATTGCGCCCACACCCGACGGCGTGGAGCTGCCCCACGACCTGCCCCCGTTGCTGAACCGCCTCCGCGACCGGATGGGGGAACGGCTGGTGATCGTGACGGGCCGCCATGTCGCGGCGCTCACGCGGTTTCTGCCACACTTCGAAGGGCCGGTGATCGCAAGCCACGGGGCCGAACGGAAGGTCGGGGGCGAGCACGAGCCGCACGCCCTGCAAGGCTTGCGGCAGGTTGAGGATCTCTGGGCGCGGGTGGAGGCCTTCGTCGCGACCCGGCCCGGTCTTCTCTTCGAGCGCAAGCCGCTGGGGGCGGGCCTGCATTTCCGCCAGGCGCCCGACCGGCAGGAGGAGGCGCGCGTCTTTGCCACCGACCTTGCGCGCGATCTGACGGAGTTCGAACTGCATCCCGCCAAGATGGCCTACGAGATCCGCCCCAAAGGCATCGGCAAGGAGGTGGCACTTCGTGACTGGCTCGACCGTCCCGCGATCCGGGGTGCCGTGCCGGTCTTCATCGGCGACGACACGACGGACGAGCCTGCGATGGACCTCGCGCAGGACCGGGGCGGTTTCGGCATCAAGGTCGGCGACGGGGACACCTGTGCGCGCCATCGCCTGCCCGATCCGACTGCGGTGCGGGCGCTGCTCACCCGCTGGCTCGATGGGGAGGCGCGCTGAATGGGCCGTCTGATCGTCGTCTCGAACCGTATTCCCACCGCGCATGTGTCGGCCGGCGGACTCGTGGTTGCGATGGAGGACTGTCTGGCGGCGGAGGGCGGTCTCTGGATAGGCTCCTCTGGCGAGACGGCGGACGAGGCGTCCGACAGCTTGTTCGAACTGCCCGCCGAGGACGCCTACCGCAAGTTCGCCTACGATCTCACGGAGGAAGAGAACCAGTCCTTCTACCTCGGCTACGCCAATTCGGTGCTCTGGCCGCTGTTCCACCACCGCTCCGACCTCATGGACCTGAAGGAGGGGTTCCTTGAAGGCTATATCGCCGTCAACAGACGGGTGGCGGGGATGCTCGCCCCGCTGATCGAGCCGGGCGATGCGATCTGGATCCACGACTACCATTTTTTCCCGCTCGCAGCCGAATTACGCAAACTCGGGATCGGCAACCGGATCGGGCTGTTCCTCCACATCCCGTTTCTTTATCCCTCCGACGCCCCCGCGCTGCCGCAGTTCGAGGAGCTGGGCGACTGGCTTCTGGACCATGACGTGGTCGGCCTGCAGACCCGCGGTGATGCCGCGAATTGCATGAAATTCCTCGATCTGGTCGGCGCGCAGGAGGATGATGAGTTCGCGCGGCGCGGGGATCGGAAAACGCTCGTGCGGGCCTTTCCGATCGGGATCGACGCCGTGGCCTATGCCGAAACCGCGCGCCAGTCGCGTGGGGCGGACCGGATCGTGATGGCGGCGGGACAAAAGCTCATCCTCGGCGTCGACCGGCTCGATTACTCGAAAGGCATCGTGAACCGGTTCGAGGCGTTTGGCGCGTGGCTCGCCCAGCGGGACGGTAACGCCGAGCGTCCGACGCTCCTGCAGATCGCGCCGCCCAGCCGTCAGGACGTGAAGGCCTACCAGGAGATCCGCGTCCAGCTCGAGACCATGACCGGGGCCGTCAACGGCGCGCATTCGGAGATCGACTGGACCCCGATCCGCTATATCCACCGCGCCGTCGACCGCGACGATCTTGCAGGCATCTACCGGCGCGCCGATGTCTGTATGGTCACGCCGCTTGCCGACGGGATGAACCTCGTCGCCAAGGAGTTCGTAGCGGCGCAGGATGAAGGCGATCCGGGCGTCTTGATCCTGTCCCATTTCGCCGGCGCCGCGGACCAGATGCCGGAGGCGCTGATGGTCAATCCCTATGATATTGCCGAGATGGCGGAGGCGATCGGCACCGCCCTCTCCATGCCGCTGGAGGATCGAAAGCGACGTCACGCGGCGCTCCTGAAGTCCGTGGAGGAGGAGGATATCACCTGGTGGTCGTCGGAATTCTTGACGCGGTTGCGCGCGGACTGAACTGCTCGTTTGAAAGTCGGACAGTGACGGAAGCTAGGATCTGACGTCTGCTGGTCTTCAGGAACGAGGAGAACAGAATATGTCGCACCGCGGGAGCCATGACGCGGCGTTGAGGGCGCATGTGGCGTTGGAGGCGCTGAAGGGCGGGCGCACGATGTCGGAACGGACGAGCGTCCGTGAGGTCCATCCGCCAATGATCCATCAGTCGAATATGGCCTTTCTGAACGGTGCTGCGGGTCTCTTTGAGCGGGCAGGCAAGGCGGCCGCCATCGCCGAAGACACGGTCTGTGACCTGCATGTCAGGATCGAGGAACTGGCGGTCGCCAAGAATTTTTTTTTGGTGAGACCGCTGAACCTCTGGACCGGGAGGTGAGGCGCGGCATGATCGAATGGACCGATTCCAAACTGTCGGATGGGGCACAATGCCAGTTGCGGTCGATCTCGCGATCATCGTTTGCTACCCGCAGCGGAGCGGGACCGCGATGAACCTCGATCTGATGCTGGTGATCGACACGCAGGTCCTGAACACGCCCTTCTGCGGTGTCCGACGGCTCTGTTGCACAAATCCCGTGAGGGATTCATCTTGTGAATCCATCGTGGTAGCTGGACGACATGAGCAGACCCACATCCCCAACCTACAAGACCAGGAACTGGTCGGCCTGCAATGAATCGCTCAAGCGCCGTGGCTC
>JBBSVE010000026.1:0-28268 GCA_038233815.1 Rhodobacterales bacterium | reverse complement strand
GCTCGGCGAGCAAAACGCGGCCATCGGTGTCGATCAGGGCCACGGCACTTACGAGAAGAACGATCATCGCACGCATCCTCCCCGGCGTGGGCCCTATCAGGACCGGTAGTCGGCGTTGATGTCGATGTAGCGATGGGTGAGATCGCAGGTCCAGACCGTGCTTTTGAACCGCCCGAGGCCCAGATCGACGGCGATCACCAGATCCTGCTGCCGCATGTAATCGGCCCCGTCCTCCTCGCGGTATTTCGGGTTGCGCCAGCCTTTCGCGGCCACCAGCACGTCGCCGAACCGGATCGTGAGCCGGTCGCGGTCGGCTTGCGCGCCCGATTTACCGACTGCCATGACGATCCGTCCCCAGTTCGGGTCCTCGCCCGCCACGGCGGTCTTGACCAGCGGCGAATCGGCGATGGCCCGGGCGACCTTGCCCGCGTCATGCTCCGACGCGGCCCCGGTGACGCGCACCTCGACGAATTTCGTGGCCCCCTCGCCGTCGCGGATCACCTGATGGGCGAGCGACAGCATCACCTCGCGCAGGGCCGCCTCGAACGCCTTCGCCACGGCACCGCTGACGCGCGCTGCGGGACTTTTCCCCGTCGCGCAAAGGAGGAGCGTGTCCGAGGTGGAGGTGTCGCTGTCCACGGTGATCGCGTTGAAGGTTGCGTCCACGTTGCGCGACAGCATCTTCTGGAGCGTGGCCTGCGTCACTTTCGCGTCGGTAAAGATATAGACCAGCATCGTCCCCATGTCGGGCGCGATCATGCCCGACCCCTTGGCGATGCCCGCGATCTGGATGGCGCCGCCGTCGCCCTGGATCGTGGCACAGGCGCCCTTGGGGAACGTGTCCGTGGTCATCATCGCCTCGGCCGCCATGCGGATGGCGCTGTCTTTCAGATCACGGACGAGTGCGGGCAGCGCGCGGGTGATCGGCGCCGGGTCCAGCGGCTCCCCGATCACGCCGGTAGAGGAGGTGAAGATGCGCGCTTCGGGCAGTCCGGTGGCGGTCGCGGCGGCGGCTGTCACGGCGGCGAGCGCCTTGTCACCCGCCTTCCCGGTGAAGGCGTTGGAGTTGCCGGAATTGACCACGATCGCGGCCCCCGCGCCCCGCGCCGCCGTTTGCGCGAGCTTCGCCTCGCAGTCGCGCACGCAGGCTGACCGCGTTGTGGACCGCGTGAACACCCCCGCGACGGCCGTTCCGGGGGCGAGCCGGATCAGCATCACGTCGCGGCGGTTCTTGTAGCGCACCCCGGCTTCCGCGGCGGCAAACTCCACCCCCGCGATGACGGGAAGCGTCGGGAATCCGTCCTTCGGGGCGAGGGGTGACACGGGCTTTGCGCTCTTGCCCACCGAGGCTGCGGCGGCGGACATCGTGCCCGTCGCCGCCTCTGACGCGGAGGTATAGAGCGACGCCGCCCCTTCGCGCGCGCCGGCGAGCGCCGCCGAACCGGACCGTTCCGCCTCGGCCACCAGGGCCTTCATGCGCTTCTTCAGGTCCTTCGCGCGCGCTTTCCAGTCCTTGGCCATGCCGTCCCCCGTCCTTGTTACTTGCCGTCGACCAGAGCCTGATCGCGCAGCAGGGCCGGGTCGAGATCCTCCCCCGGCCGCGTGACGGTGGCGGCCTTGGTCAATGCCTCGACCTTCTTGCCGACCGCCTCCTGCTGGATCTGCTGGGCCAGGTCGTCGCGCACATCGTCAAGCTTTGGCGGCGCGGCCTTGCGCGTCTCGATCAGCTTGATGAGATGCCAACCGAACTGCGTCTGGACCGGGTCCGACACCGCGCCGGGCTTCATCGTCTTGACCGCATCCTCGAACGGCTTGACCATCATGCCCGCGCCGAACCAGCCCAGATCGCCGCCGTTGGCCGCTGCCCCGTCCGACGAATTGGCCTTGGCCAGCGTGGCGAAGTCCGCACCCTTGTCGAGTTCGGCCTTCAGCTCGCGAGCCTTCTCCTCGGTTGGCACCAGAATGTGCGCCGCATGATATTCGGTGCCCGGTTCGATGGCGCCGTATTTCTTGTCGTATGCGGCTTTCAGGGACTCATCCGTCACCACGTTGCCCACGATCTTCGCCAGCGCCACACCGGAAAGATAGCCGCGCTTGTCATTTTCCATGGCGAGCTTGTCCTTCTCGCCCGGCGTCACGGTCTCGGCCAGCGCCTCCTGCTGGATCAACTGGTCGAGGATGCCCTTGAAGAGCGTCTCGTCCGGCAGGCTCTGATATTGCGCGGGCAGGTTCTGGCGCAGCACGATCATGTGACCGAGCGTGATGTCATGGCCGTTCACGGTGGCCACGACGGTCGAGGCATCGCCCTTGCGCTTGGGCGTTGCAGCCGGCGCCGGGGCCGCTTCGGCCTGCGCGGCCTCGGGTTTCACCGCCGTGTCCTGCGCGACAGCGCCGAGCGGGAGGAGAAGCGACAGCGCGGACGTGCCGGCCAGCAGGAAATGTTTCAGTCTCATGGGATCTCGGTTCCTCGAGGGTGTCGCGGACGGGTGCGCGACGTTGACTTGCCGGGCGCACCCCCTTACATCGCGAACGTCGCGCGCGGCGGGCCGGTCACAGCTTCTTCGTTCTTTTAGGGAAGGGTGCGGATGCGGGCAAGATGCGCCTTTCGCACGATCCTGTCAGAACGGGTCGGCTGTCGCGGGATCGGCCCGCAGGCGCTGCCTCGAACGGAGAACACATGCTGGGTATCGGAACGCTTGCGAAAAAGGTCTTCGGGACGCCGAACGACCGCAAGGTGAAATCGGTGCGCCCGCTGGTCGACGCCGTCAATGCGCTGGAACCCGAGTTCAAGGCGCTGACGGACGAGGGCATCCGGGACCGGACGCTCGCGCTGAAGGCCCGGGTGGAGAAGGGCGAAAGCCTCGACGATCTGCTGCCCGAGGCGTTCGCCAACTGCCGCGAAGCCGCGCGCCGGGCGCTGGGCCTGCGGGCCTTCGACGTGCAGCTCGCGGGCGGCATCTTCCTCCACCAGGGCAACATCGCGGAGATGAAGACCGGCGAGGGCAAGACGCTGATGGCGACGCTGCCGGCCTATCTCAACGCGCTGGCTGGCAAGGGCGTCCATATCGTCACGGTCAACGACTACCTCGCCCGGCGCGACGCGGAATGGATGGCCAAGGTCTACGGCGCGCTGGGGCTGACCACCGGCGTCGTCTACCCCTACCAGCCCGACGACGAAAAGCGCGAGGCCTACCGCGCCGATGTCACCTATGCGACCAACAACGAGCTGGGCTTCGATTACCTGCGCGACAACATGAAATCCTCCATCGAGGAGATGTCCCAGCGCGGCCATTTCTTCGCCATCGTGGACGAGGTCGACAGCATCCTGATCGACGAGGCGCGCACCCCGCTCATCATTTCCGGCCCCTCGCAGGACCGCTCCGATCTCTATAACACCGTCGACGCGCTGATCCCCGCACTGACGGAGGAGCATTACAAGCTCGACGAAAAGACCCGCAACGTGACCTACACCGAAGAGGGCAACGAGGTCATCGAGAAGGCGCTGTCGGACGCGGGCCTGCTGCCCGAGGGCCAGACGCTCTACGACCCCGAGAGCACGACGCTGGTGCACCACGTCACGCAGGCGCTGCGCGCGCACACGCTTTTCACAAGGGACCAGCAATATATCGTCCGCGACGGCGAGGTGATGCTGATCGACGAGTTCACCGGCCGGATGATGAAGGGTCGGCGCCTGTCCGAGGGCCTGCATCAGGCCATCGAGGCCAAGGAGCATGTGGCGATCCAGCCCGAGAACATCACCCTCGCGAGCGTGACGTTCCAGAATTATTTCCGGCTCTATGCCAAGCTCGCCGGGATGACCGGGACGGCCACCACCGAGGCTGAGGAGTTCGAGGAGATCTACAAGCTCGGCGTTGTCGAGGTGCCCACGAACAAGCCCATCGCGCGGAAGGACGAACACGATCAGGTCTTCCGCACCGCGCGCGAAAAGTATGAGGGCGTCGTGGCCTCGATCAAGGAGGCGCATGCGAAGGGCCAACCGATGCTGGTCGGCACCACCTCGATCGAGAAGTCGGAGTTCCTGTCCGAGATGCTTAAGAAGGAAGGCGTCCAGCACAATGTCCTGAACGCCCGCCAGCATGAGCAGGAGGCGCAGATCGTGGCCGATGCGGGCAAGTTCGGCGCGGTGACCATCGCCACGAACATGGCCGGACGCGGAACCGACATTCAGCTTGGCGGCAACGTCGACATGAAGGTGCTGGAGGCGCTGGCAACCGATCCGGAGGCGGAGCCCGATACCCTGCGCGCCCGGATCGAGTCCGAACATGCCGACGAAAAGGCCCGCGTGATCGAGGCCGGCGGGCTCTTCGTGCTGGCCACCGAACGGCATGAGAGCCGTCGGATCGACAACCAGCTTCGCGGTCGGTCGGGGCGTCAGGGCGATCCGGGGCGGTCCTCGTTCTACCTCAGTCTCGAGGACGACCTGATGCGGATCTTCGGGTCCGAACGGCTCGATTCGGTGCTGTCCAAGCTCGGAATGAAGGAGGGCGAGGCGATCGTCCATCCGTGGGTGAACAAGAGCCTCGAAAAGGCGCAGGCCAAGGTCGAGGGGCGCAATTTCGACATCCGAAAGCAGCTCCTGAAGTTCGACGACGTGATGAACGATCAGAGGAAGGCGATCTTCGGTCAGCGCCGCGAGATCATGGAAAGCGACGAGGTCGCCGAGATCGCGCAGGACATGCGCCATCAGGTGATTGACGATCTGATCGACATCCACATGCCGCCGAAGGCCTATGCCGACCAGTGGAACACCGAAGGCCTGCACGAGGCTGTGCAGGAACGGCTCGGTATGGATGTGCCGGTCAAGGACTGGGCGGGCGAGGATGGAGTCGATCACGACGTGATGCGCGAACGGCTTTGCGCCGCGTCCGACGCGATGATGACCGAAAAGCAGACGGCCTTTGGCCCCGACACGATGCGCAACATCGAAAAGCAGGTGCTGCTGCAGACGATCGACACGAAGTGGCGCGAACATCTGCTGACGCTGGAGCATCTGCGCTCTGTCGTGGGGTTCCGCGGTTATGCCCAACGCGATCCGCTGTCGGAATACAAGACCGAAGGGTTCCAGCTTTTCGAATCGATGCTCAATGCCCTGCGCCAGGACGTGACGCAGCGCCTGTCGCAGGTCCGCCCCCTGACGGAGGAGGAGCAGAAGGCGATGATGGCGCAATATGTCGAACAGCAGCGCGCGGCTGGCAACGCTGTCGCCGTGCCGGACCCGGAGGGCGCGCAAGGCGACGTTCGAGAAGCGCGCGAGGGTTTCGACGAGGCCGATCCCGCGACGTGGGGAACGCCCGGGCGCAACGATCCCTGCCCGTGCGGGTCAGGCCAGAAGTTCAAACATTGTCACGGGCGACTCGTCTGAGGGGCGGGCGTCAGAGGTATCCGGCGGATCGGAAGCTGAGTTCGCGTTCCTTCCCGATGATCAGATGATCGTGGACCGTGATCCCGAGCACGGTGGCCGCATCCTGTATCTGTGCCGTCATGGTGATGTCCGCCTCCGACGGCGTTGGATCGCCCGACGGATGGTTGTGCACGAGGATCAGCGCCGAGGCGTTAAGTTCAAGCGCCCGCTTCACCACCTCGCGCGGATAGACCGGCACATGATCGACGGTGCCGCGCGCCTGCTCCTCGTCCGCGATAAGCACGTTCTTGCGGTCGAGAAAGAGGATGCGGAACTGCTCCGTCTCCCGGTGCGCCATTGCGGTGTGGCAATAATCCAGCAGCGCCTCCCATGACGACAGCACCGCCCGGTTCATTACTCGCGCGCGCATCATCCGCTGCGCCGCCGCCTCGACGATCTTGAGCTCCTGCACCACGGCCGATCCGACTCCCTGCACCGAGGCGAGCCGTGCCGCGGGTGCCGTCACCACCCGGTTGAAATCGCCGAACGTGTCCAGCAGTCGCCGCGCCAGTGGCTTCACGTCCTCCCGGGGAATGGCGCGAAACAGGACCAGCTCCAGCATCTCATAGTCCGGCATCGCCGCCGCCCCGCCCTCCATGAACCGGGTGCGCAGACGTTTGCGGTGATCGGCGAGGTAGGACGGCAGCTTGCCCCCGGCCGTCACGTCGACATCATCCTCCGCGACGGGCAGCGGGTCCCCGGCAAAGAGCGACATGGGCAGTTCGGAAAAGGCGGACAGGTGCGACATCGGGGCCAGTGTGGCGCGGAGATGATCAACAAATCGCTAACGGGGCGGGTGATTTTTGAGGGTAGCGTTCGGACTTGACGAACCGCCCAGGCCCGATCCTTGCGAATCGGACGTTCGACGCGGACGACCCTCCAGCGGGGGGACGTCCGGGCGCGTCTCACCCCTTCATCCCCTCCCAGAAGGTGCGGACCTTGCCGAAGAAGCTGCGTCCTTCGGGATTGTTGTCCTCGCTCAACTTCTCGAACTCGCGCAGCAACTCCTTTTGCCGCGCGGTGAGGTTCACGGGCGTTTCCACCGCAAGCTCGATCAGCATATCGCCCGACCCGCCACCGCGGAGCGCGGGCATGCCCTTGGCGCGCAGCCGCATCTGCTTGGTGGTCTGGCTGCCCGGCGGCACCTTCACCCGGCTCTTGCCGCCGTCGATCGTGGGCACCTCGACCTCGCCGCCGAGCGCCGCCGTCGGCATCGACACCGGCACGCGGCAGAAGAGATGGACTCCGTCGCGCTGGAAGATCGCATGCTCCTTCACCTCGATGAAGATATAGAGATCGCCCGACGGACCGCCCCGCAGCCCGGCCTCGCCTTCGCCAGCAAGCCGGATGCGCGTTCCCGTCTCCACGCCCGGCGGGATGTTGACCGACAGCGAGCGTTCCTGCTCCACCCGGCCGGCACCGTGGCAGAGCTTGCAGGGGTTCTTGATCGTCTGGCCCGCGCCATTGCAGGTGGGACAGGTCCGCTCCACCGTAAAGAAGCCCTGCTGCGCACGGACCTTGCCCATCCCCGAACAGGTTGGACAGGTCACGGGCTCCGCGCCACCCTCGGCGCCGCTGCCGTGGCATTTCTCGCACGCGACGGAGGTCGGCACGTTGATCGTCATCTGCACGCCCTTGAACGCCTGTTCGAGGTCGATCCCGAGATTGTAGCGCAGGTCCGATCCGCGTTGCGCACGGGAGCGTCCGCCCCCCGCACCGCCGCGCCCGCCCGCGACATTGCCGAACAGATCCTCGAACACGTCGGAGAACGCGCTCGCAAAATCGCCTTGCTGCGCATAGCCCTGCGGGCCGCGCCCGCCGCCGCCCATGCCGCCCTCGAAGGCTGCATGGCCGTAGCGGTCGTAGGCGGCCTTCTTGTCCTGATCCTTCAGGACCTCATAGGCCTCGTTCACTTCCTTGAACTGGGCCTCGGCATTGGGATTGCCGGTGTTGCGGTCGGGATGCAGCTCCTTCGCCTTGCCCCGATAGGCTTTTTTCAGATCTTCCGCCGAGGCACCCTTCGGGGCCCCGAGCACGTCGTAGAAATCGCGTTTCGCCATGTGTCACTCTCCGGTTCCCGAACGGGCGAAGGGCGGCCTTGCGAGACCGCCCCCCTGTCATCCGTTTCGCGACATCACTTGCGCTTTTCGTCGCCGAGGTCTTCGAAGTCGGCGTCCACGATGTCATCGTCCACCGAGCGCGGCGCATCCGGCTCCTTGGCTTCGGTCTCGGCCTGGCTCGCCTTGTAGATCGCCTCGCCAAGCTTCATCGCGGCCTCGGTCAGGTTCTGGATGCCAGACTTGATCTTGCCCACATCCTCACCCTTCAGCGCCTCCTCGAGCGGTTGCATCGCAAGCTCGATCGCTTCCACCGTGGAGGGGTCCACCTTGTCGCCATGCTCGTCGAGCGATTTGCGGGTGGAATGCAACAGGCTCTCGGCCTGGTTGCGCGTCTCCACCAGCTCGCGGCGGGTCTTGTCACCCTCGGCGTTGGTTTCGGCGTCCTTCACCATCTTCTCGATATCCTCGTCGGACAAACCGCCCGAGGCCTGGATGGTGATGTTCTGCGTCTTGCCGGTGCCCTTGTCCTTGGCACCCACGGACACGATGCCGTTCGCGTCGATGTCGAACGTGACCTCGATCTGCGGCATGCCGCGCGGTGCGGGCGGGATGTCTTCCAGATTGAACTGGCCGAGCATCTTGTTGTCCGCTGCCATCTCCCGCTCGCCTTGGAATACGCGGATCGTGACCGCGTTTTGGTTGTCCTCGGCGGTGGAAAAGACCTGAGACTTCTTCGTTGGAATCGTCGTGTTGCGGTCGATCAGGCGGGTGAAGACCCCGCCCAGCGTCTCGATCCCCAAGGACAGCGGCGTCACGTCCAGCAGCACCACGTCCTTCACGTCGCCCTGCAACACGCCGGCCTGAATTGCGGCACCGAGCGCCACGACCTCGTCCGGGTTGACGCCCTTATGCGGCTCCTTGCCGAAGAACTTGGTCACTTCCTCGACCACTTTGGGCATCCGCGTCATGCCACCGACAAGCACCACCTCGTCGATGTCGGACGTCGAAAGCCCCGCATCCTTCAGGGCCGCCTGACAGGGCTTGATCGACGCCTTTATGAGATCGCCAACGAGGCTTTCCAGCTTCGCGCGGGTCAGCTTCATGACCATGTGGAGCGGCGTGCCGGAGTTGCGGTCCATCGAGATGAACGGCTGGTTGATCTCGGTCTGCTGGGAGGACGACAGCTCGATCTTCGCCTTCTCGGCGGCTTCCTTCAGCCGCTGAAGCGCCATCTTGTCCTGCGTCAGATCGACGTTGTGCTCTTTCTTGAACTCGTCGGCGAGGTAGTTGACGATCCGCATGTCAAAATCCTCACCGCCGAGGAACGTGTCCCCGTTGGTGGATTTCACCTCGAAGAGACCGTCGTCGATCTCGAGGATCGTGATGTCGAACGTGCCGCCGCCGAGGTCCTAGACCGCGATGGTCTTCGCTTCTTTCTTGTCGAGCCCGTAGGCGAGGGCGGCCGCCGTCGGCTCGTTGATGATGCGCAGCACCTCGAGGCCAGCGATCTTGCCTGCGTCCTTGGTCGCCTGACGCTGGGCGTCGTTGAAATAGGCGGGGACGGTGATGACGGCCTGCGTGACCGTGTCGCCGAGATAGGCCTCCGCGGTTTCCTTCATCTTCTGCAGGATCACGGCGGAAATCTGGGAGGGGCTGTATTTCTCGCCCCGCGCCTCGACCCATGCGTCGCCATTGCCGCCGTTCACCAGCGTGTAGGGCAGGTTCTTCTTGTCCTTGGCGATATGCGGATCGTCCATCCGGCGCCCGATCAGGCGCTTGACCGCGAAGACCGTGTTGGAGGGGTTGGTCACGGCCTGCCGCTTGGCGGGCTGCCCCACCAGACGCTCGTTATCCGTGAAGCCGACGATGGAGGGCGTCGTGCGCGCGCCCTCCGAATTCTCGATCACGCGGGGTTGCGATCCATCCATGATGGCAACGCAGGAGTTGGTCGTCCCAAGGTCGATCCCGATGACTTTGGCCATATGTGCGGTCCTCTTTCTCTCTGGCGATATTGTGGGGTCAGGCCCGGACGTCGGCCCCTGAACCCCGATCCCATTTCGTGAGGGCGGCAGCGGCGTAAGCGGCCCCGTTCCCTGCTACCGGGCACATATAAGGAGGGCGCATGGGGCCTGCAAGCATCGCCCCCCCGGCAATTTTGCGGGGCGCGGCCTGCCCGCCGTCTACTTCCCCGCGCTCCAGCTGAGCGAGACATGCTTGCGGGTGTAGAACTCCATCATCAGGCCCACCATGATGCAGACCACCGTGCATTTCACCGGATAGGCAATGTTGGAATAGTGAGGGTGGTAGTTGAGGAAGGTGAATCCCCGCCCCTGGTCGATGGTGTGGAACAGCGGATTCCAATCGAACATGTGCAGCTTCGACGACGGCAGGGTGTTGGCGACGAACATCTTGCCCGAGGCGATCATGTTGGCACGCTGGTAGAGCATGGAGATGATGCCCACCACCTCCGGCTGCCAGGGCTTGGCCGATTTCACGATCATCCCGATGCCCACGCCCGATGCCCAGGACAGAAGGAACATCGCCATCACGCCGACAGGTTCCTCGATATGGATCGGCACGAAGGCGGCGTGGTAGATGTAGAGCACAACCGCTGCCGACAGGAGCTGGGTGTAAAGCGCCGCCAGCGCCGCGGAGGAGATCGAGACCACCGTGTTCATCGGCGCGTGCTTCATCATGGCCGATGTCGGCCCCTCCGCCCCGCCCACTGCCGCGATGGCCTTGGTGTGGGTCATGAACATGAACACGCCCGACATGATGTAGAGCAGGAAATCGCCGCGGATCGCGTTCCGCCTGAGGCCGAGGATGTCGAACATGAAAAAGAACACCGCGACGAGGATCACGGTCTGCATGATGTTCATCACGAGGCCCAGCCAGGCGTTGCCGTGCCCCTTGCGGATCTGCCGGACCGCGGCGTGAAAGATCAGCTCCAGCATCTGGAACGCCGACCGTGTCTGCGACCTGCGCGCGTCCCGGATGAACATCGCCGCTCCCATTCCCCCGACAAAAGGCAGCGGCGGTTCCGACCGCGCCACCACCCAGCATTGCACGACGAACCTTGCCGTTCCCTTACCGGACGACGATAAGAGGCGCCCAGACCCTTTGCAACAGGACGGGACCGTGCGGATCGTCCCGGAACAGGACGCGCAATGGATCACGACAGGTTTCTTTCCGTCACCCGCGGACTCGCGCTGGAGGCCGGCTGCCGGATCATGGAGATCTACGGATCGGATGGGTTTCAGGTTCGCACCAAGGCCGACGACAGCCCCGTGACCGAGGCAGACGAGGCCGCCGACCGGATCATCGCGGCGGGTCTCCGGGCGGCCTTTCCCGATCTGCCGCTGATCACGGAGGAGCAGGCGGCGAGCCACGCGATCTCCGCCTCCACGTTCCTCATCGTCGATCCGCTCGACGGGACGAAGGAGTTCGTGCAGCGCCGGGGCGATTTCACCGTGAACATCGCTTACGTGGAGGCGGGTGTCCCGCTCCGGGGCGTGGTCTATGCGCCCGCCCGGGGCCGGCTCTTCTACACCAGCGCCGAGGGCCACGCGGTGGAGGAAACCGGCGCCTTCGACCGGCAGGCACCCGGGCTTGTGACACGGCTCCATGTCTCCGCACCCGACAACGCCGCGCTGATGGTGGTGGCCTCCAAGAGCCACCGCGACGCCGCGACGGACGCCTATATCGCGCGCTATGCGGTGCGGGACATGACCTCGGCGGGGTCCAGCCTCAAGTTCTGCCTTGTGGCCAGCGGGGAGGCCGATCTCTACCCGCGGCTCGGGCGGACGATGGAGTGGGATACCGCGGCGGGCGATGCGGTGCTGCGCGGGGCAGGGGGGCGGGTCGTGCGGCTCGACACGAAAGCCGACCTCACCTACGGCAAGCCGGGGTGGGAGAATCCGCATTTCGCCGCCTTCGCACCAGGCGTCGACCTGCGGACATGAACGGCGGTGCGGACCCGACCGGGGCTGTCAGCCTGATCATCGTCAGCCGCCACCGGACGCAGGCGCTGCTGCGCGCGCTGAGGGGCGTGGCACAGTCCGACCATCCGCATTTCGAGGTGATCGTGGTCGCCGATCCCAGAGCCGCCGCCGCCGTCCGCACCACCGGACTGCCGCTGAAGCTCGCGACGTTCGATACGGCCAACATTTCCGCCGCGCGCAACCTCGGGCTGGCACTGGCAGCGGCCCCGGTGGTCGCGTTCATGGACGACGACGCGGTGCCGGAGTCCACGTGGCTCTCCCGCCTGACCGCCCCGTTCGCGGACCCCCGCGTCGTGCAGGCGGGGGGCTTCGTGCGCGGTCGCTCCGGCCTTGCGTGGCAATGGCGCGCGGCATGGATCCGGGGCGACGGCACGGACGCGGCGTTCGAGGCCCCCCCGGGCCCGTCGCTCCACCCCGGCACGGCCACTCACGCGCTCAAGACCCAAGGCACGAACTGCGCGTTCCGGACGGCCGATCTGCGCGCCATCGGCGGCTTCGACGAGGGCTTCCGCTTCTATCTCGACGAGGCGGACGTGAACCTGCGGCTGGCCGCGCGGGGCGGGCTGTCTGCGCTGGTGCCGGATGCGGTGGTGCATCACAGCTACCTCGCCTCCGCCCGTCGCAGGGCCGACCGCACGCCCACCGACCTGCGCGACATCGGTGCCAGCTGCGCGCGTTTCACGGCCCGCCACGCCCCGGACGATCCCGGTGCGCTGGACCGGCTGCTCGCCCACCATCGCCGCCGCCTCACGCGGCTCGTGTGCCGGGGCGCGCTGGCACCGTGGACGGCGGTGCGTCTGATGGCAGGCCTGCGCGCGGGTGCCAGAGAGACGGCGGTGACGGCCGCCCCCGCGCCGCCCGCGATCGCGCCCCTGCCGATGATCCCGCTGCCGGGCACCGGCCCCCGGCCCGGGCGCGTCATCGCGGGACGTCTCCGCGACCGCGAGGCGCTGGAGGCCCGCGCCCGCGACGCGGTTGCGGCGGGGGAGATCGTGACCCTGATCCTGCTTGACCGCGGCATCCGCCCGCACCGGATGGCGTTCATGCCCGGGGGCTACTGGCTCCAGTCCGGCGGTCGTTTCGGCCGGTCGGAGCGAGCGGGTCCGCGAATCGTGGCGGATGGTCGGGCGGTTCGTGTTAAGGTAGAGACCGAGCGTCTTGAGCGGGTTCGCCCGACAAATGGCGGAAGCTTGCCGGAATGATCGCGTGCGGAACTGAATCTTCCAGCAAAGGTTTTACTGTCGTCGAAATTTTGTCAGATTCATGGCATATTCCGATCATGCTGTCGCGGTGAACAGGCGGGTCGGAGCAGGAAACAGGTGAGACAATGAAGATCCAGAAGGTTACAAAGGCAGTCTTTCCGGTCGCGGGCATGGGCACACGCTTCCTGCCCGCCACGAAGTCGATCCCGAAGGAGATCATGACGCTCGTCGACCGCCCGCTGATCCAGTATGCAATCGACGAGGCGCGCGCGGCAGGCATCAAGGAGTTTATCTTCGTGACCTCGCGCGGCAAGTCCGCGCTGGAGGATTATTTCGACATCGCGCCCGATCTGGAGGCGACGCTGAAGGCAAAGGGCAAAACCGATCTGCTGGCTGCCCTTCAGGACACCAACATGGATTCGGGCGCCATTGCCTATGTGCGCCAGACCAAGGCGCTGGGCCTCGGCCATGCCGTCTGGTGCGCGCGCCGTCTGATCGGGGATGAGCCGTTCGCCGTCCTGCTGCCCGACGACGTGATCGCGGCTGAAAAGCCCTGTCTCCAGCAGATGGTGGAAGCCTACGCCGAGACCGGCGGCAACATGGTCGCCGCGATGGAGGTTCCGCCGGAGAAGGCGTCCTCCTACGGAGTCCTCGACGTGGCGGAGGACATGGGCTCCATCGTCACGGTGCGCGGCATGGTGGAGAAGCCGAAAGCGCATGAGGCGCCGTCGAACCTTGCCGTGATCGGGCGCTATATCCTGACCAGCAAGGTGATGGAGAACCTCAACAAGACCAAGCAGGGTGCCGGCGGCGAAGTGCAGTTGACCGATGCCATCGCGCAGGAGACGCAGGCCGGGACGGTGCATGGCTTCCGCTTTCGCGGTCAACGCTACGATTGCGGTTCCAAGGCGGGGTTCCTGCAGGCGACCGTGGCCTTCGGTCTGGCTCGCGATGACCTGCGGGAGGAGTTCGAGGGCTATCTCCACGGCATGATGGCGCAGCAGAAAGCCGCGCAATAACGCTTGATGGACTCCCCGGGCATCCTGATCGACCTCACGCGCCTCGTGTCGCGTCAGGGGCGCAGGATGACCGGGGTGGATCGGGTCGAGCATGCGTGGGCCAGCCAGTTGGCCGGGGCCGCGTCACTTGTGTGGGGCTTGGTCCGCACGCGGCTCGGGTTCGTTCTGCTGGACCGGTCAGGCATAGCAGAGGTCGTTCGGCATGCCGAGGGACTCGTTGCCGGGGAGCGTGCCGACATTCTGGGGTGGCTGTGCTGGCCCGGGTCGCCCGCCCGGGGTCTGGCGGAAACGTCGCTGCGACGTTGCGCGCTCGCGCGTGCACCGCGATGGAGGCTGGCGCGTTTGCTGAAAATGCTGCCACGCGGGTTTTGCTATCTCAACATCGGGCATGCCAATATCGACTCGCGGGTGATGCGGGCGATCCATGACGTGGACGGGGCGCGGATTGCCGTGTTGCTGCATGACGTGATTCCCCTCGATCACCCGGACATGACGCGGCCGGGAACCGCTACCGTGTTCGCGAGGAAGGTGGAGACGATTGCCCGGCACGCGGATCTGGTGATCCATACGGCGCAGGCAACGCGGACGGCGAACGAGGTGCAACTGGAAAGGTTCGGTCGTGTCCCGCCCGGTCTTGTCGCCCATCCCGGGGTGCCTCTGCGGGTGAGCACGGCGAACACCGCCGGCCGAATCGCCGCATTGCCCCCCTATTTCGTGGCGCTGGGCACGATCGAGCCGCGCAAGAACCACACGCTGCTTCTCGACCTGTGGGAGCGGATGCACGCGACCCTGCCGGAGGACCGCATTCCCCACCTCCATATCGTCGGCGCGCGGGGATGGGCGGATACCGCGTTACTGGCACGGCTCGACAGCGCGCCGTTCCGGGGCGGCACGATGTTCGAGCATTCCGACGCCTCCGACAGCGATGTCGCGGCACTGATGGCGGGCGCGTCGGCGTTGCTCTTTCCCAGTCATGCCGAGGGCTTCGGCTTTCCGCCGATGGAGGCCGCGCGCGACGGCGTGCCGGTGATCTGCACGCCGCTGCCGGTGCTCCGCGAGATGCTGGGCAATACCCCGATCTACCGGGACGCCGCCGATCTTGGGGGCTGGATGGCGGCGATCCTCACGCGCGCGCACGACGGCCCGCTGCCGCGAACGGTGCCGCCCGTGCTGCCGACCTGGGCCGATCATTTCAATGCGGTCTTAACCCGGATCTGATAATCGTGGGCCTGAGGGCGAGGGTCGGAAAGGACCGATGTGGGCATAGTCTCCGCATACAGGCTGCGATTGCAGCGGCAAAGGTGGCGCTACCGCGCGTTCCGCAAGCGTCGGGAATTGCGGTCCGTGCACAGCCGCGTCCACCGCATCGGCGCGGACGCGATCCTCTGCTTTTCCACGCTCCGGAACGAAAGGGTGCGCCTGCCCTTCTTTTTGAAATACTACCGCGATCTGGGCATCGACCATTTCCTCATCGTCGACAACGACAGCACCGACGGTTCGCGCGAGTATCTGGCGGGGCAGAAGGATGTCTCGCTCTGGACCACGACGGCCAGCTACAAGCGGGCGCGGTTCGGGGTCGACTGGCTGAACTGGCTCCAGCGCCGCCACGGCCACGGTCACTGGACGCTGACGGTCGATCCCGACGAGTTCTTCATTTATCCGTTCTGCGACACGCGGCCCTTGCGCGCGCTGACGGACTGGCTCGACGCGAGCTCGATCAAGAGCTTTTCGGCCATGCTGCTCGACATGTATCCCCGCGGGCCGCTCGGCGCGCAGCCCTATGCCGAGGGCGACGATCCGTTCGACACCTTGCAATGGTTCGACAGCGGCAACTACACGATTTCGCGCAATCACCTTCTGGGCAACCTCTGGATTCAGGGCGGTCCCCGGGCGCGCAGCTTCTTTGCCGACATGCCGGACCGCGCACCCGCGCTCAACAAGGTGCCGCTGGTCCGCTGGGACCGTGATTATGCGTGGGTCTCCTCCACCCATGCGCTGCTGCCGCGCGGGCTGAACCTCGTCTATGACGAATGGGGCGGGGAAAAGGCGGCGGGCTGCCTGCTCCACGCGAAGTTTCTCGACACATTCGCGGCCAAGGCGGAGGAGGAGATGACCCGCGCCCAGCATTATGCCGCGAGCCACGAATACCGCGCCTACCGGAGCGGTCTCACGGAGGCGCCGGACCTCTGGTGCCAATGGTCGGAGAAATACATCAACTGGCGCCAACTGGAGATCCTGGGCCTCATGTCCAAGGGCAACTGGGCATGACGCTGCCGCGCACCCTCGGCGTCGTCATGCTGTGTCACACCGCGCTGGAGCGGGCGGCGCAGGTCGCGCGGCACTGGGCCACGCGCGGTTGCCCGGTGGCGATCCATGTCGATGCGCGCGTCGTGCCAGCGGAGTTCGACCGCTTCCAGCGCGATCTGGCAGACTGCGCCGATATCCGCTTTTCGCCCCGCCATGTCTGTGAGTGGGGAACGTGGGGGATCGTCGCCGCGACGCAGGACGCGGCGGGTATCCTGCTGCGGGACTTCGCCGATCTGGGGCATGTGTTCCTCGCCTCCGGTTCCTGCCTGCCGCTGCGCCCGGTGCATGAGCTGACGGACTATCTTGCCCAGCGCCCGAAGACCGATTTCATCGAAAGCGTCACGACCGAGGATGTCGGCTGGACCGTCGGCGGCCTCGATCTGGAGCGATTCACCCTGCGATTCCCGTTCTCATGGCGCAGGCACCGTCGGCTCTTCGACGGTTATGTCCGGCTGCAACGCCGGTTCGGCTTCCGCCGCCGGATCCCCGACGGGCTGGTGCCGCATCTGGGCAGCCAGTGGTGGTGCCTCAGCCGCCGCACGCTGTCGGCCATACTGGACGATCCGAACCGCCCCGCCATCGACCGCTATTTCCGCCGCGTCTGGATTCCGGACGAGAGTTATTTCCAGACCCTCGTGCGACGCTGGTCTGCCATGGTCGAAAGCCGGTCCCTGACCCTCTCCAAGTTCGATTTTCAGGGCAAGCCCTACATCTTCTACGACGATCACCTCCAGCTTCTGCGCAAGTCCGATTGTTTCGTCGCGCGCAAGATCTGGCCGCGTGCCTCGAAACTCTACCGCGTCCTTCTTGCGGACGAGGCGACGCGCCGGACCGTCGCGGAGCCCAACCCCGGCAAGATCGACCGGCTGTTTTCCCGCGCGGTGGAACGGCGCACCAAGGGCCGTCCCGGTCTCTACATGCAGAGCCGCCATCCCAACCCGAATTGGGAAAACGGTCTGACCGCGGCCCCCTACTCGATCTTCGAGGGCTTCACGGAGATCTTCGAGAATTTCGAGACATGGCTCGGCCGCGTGACCGGCAGCCGGGTCCACGGCCATCTCTTCGACACCGACCGGGTGGAGTTTTCGGGCCGCGAGCCGGTCCACAACGGCGCGCTTCCCGCGTCGGCCGCGATCCGGGATTACGACCCCCGCAGCTTTCTCACCAACCTCGTCTGGAACACGCGGGGCGAACGGCAGTGCTTCCAGTTCGGCCCCTCCGATCGTCAGGAGGTCGCGGGTGTATTCGTCACCGACCCCAATTCCACGATCTCGGTCGTCACCGGGGCATGGGCGGTGCCGCTCTTCCGCTCGAACCGGAACTTTGCCGACATCCGGCAGGCGGCCGCCGCGCTACAGAAGACCGAGGCGGAGCATCTGGCGCTCCTGCGCCACTCATGGGTCCGTGCGCGCGTTCGGATCTGGTCGCTGGCGGAATTCGTGGAGAATCCGATGGAACCCCTGCAGACGATCATCGACGAGATCAGCCCGCGCGGCCTGCGCCGCCTGACCGAAGCGCCGCTCCTGACCGATTTCACCGGCTTCGGCCGGTTCCTCCAGAATTTGCGCAATCAGGGGATGCAGCCGATGCTGATGGGCGATTTTCCGGTCGGCGGTGATCCCGAAACGTCCGCCTCCCGCAATGACCGCCCCTATCTGGTGCGATGATGGCTCCGTTCCGATCCTTCGTTCTTTTCGCCGAAATGCGCACGGGGAGCAATTTTCTTGAGGCGAACCTGAATGCGATGCCGGGCGTCACCTGCCACGGTGAGGTCTTCAACCCGCATTTCATCGGGCGTCTGAACCAGCATGTGTATCTGGGGATCGACCTCGCCGCCCGCGACCGCGATCCGGCGGCGCTGCTCGCCCGCCTGTCGGAGCGGACGGAGGGGCTGGCCGGCTTTCGCTATTTCCACGACCACGATCCGCGGATCCTGCCGCTGGTGCTGGACGATCCCACATGCGCCAAGATCGCGCTGACCCGCAACCCGGTCGACAGCTACGTCAGCTGGAAGATTGCGCAGGCGACCGGCCAGTGGAAGTTGACGCAGCCCGGCAAGCTCCGCGAGGCGAAGGCCCATTTCGACGCGACCGAGTTCGGGGCCCATCTGGAGGCGCTGCAAGGCTTCCAGACCACGCTGCTCCACGCGCTCCAGACCTCCGGCCAGACCGCGTTCCATCTGGGTTACGAGGATATCTTCGATCTTGGCGTTCTGAACGGTCTGGCCCGGTTTCTGGGTGTGGGAGGCATCGATGCGCTGGACGAGGCGCTGAAGAAACAGAACCCCGGCGGGCTGGAGGACAAGGTCGACAACATGGCGGAGATGGAGGCGGCGCTGGCCCGGCTCGACCGCTTCAACCTTGGCCGCACGCCGAACTTCGAGCCCCGGCGTGCGCCTGGGATACCGTCGTTCGCAGCCTCTGGCCCGCTTCTCTATATGCCGATCAAGGGTGGACCGGAGGCGCGGGTGACGCAATGGCTCGGCGCGCTCGGCCCGGTGGAAGGCGACTTCGTTCAGAAGAGCCTGCGCCAGTGGCGGCGGCGCCCCGGACCGCACCGGAGCTTCACCGTCCTGCGTCACCCAATAGCCCGCGCGAACGCCGCCTTCGAGAGCCTGATCCTGAGCGGCGCCCGCCCGAAGATCGCAGCGGCTTTCCGGCGCGCACAAAAGGTGGCGCTGCCAGTGCCCGGCCAACGCTTGACGTTGGCGGATCATCGCGCCCTGTTTCTGGCATTCCTGCGGTTCTGCAAGCTCAGCGTCGCGGGCCAGACCGGCCTGCACGTGGACGCCCACATCGCAAGCCAGACCGCGATCCTGCAGGGCTTCGCGCAGCATCAGGGCCCCGACGTGGTCCTGCGTGAGGATCGGCTGGCGCAGGGGCTCGCCTATCTTGCCGGCGAAACGGGCCTGATCGCTCCACCGCTCCCCGCGTCCGAAATTGATGCCAAGGACATGCTGACGCAGATTTATGATCCCGCCGTGGAGGCCGCCGCGCGGGAGGCCTACGGCCGGGACTACACGGGTTTCGGCTTTGCCGACTGGACGCAGTCCTGACCGCCGCGAAATCCGCGCACCGGTCCTGCACGCGGCGGCAGGCCAGCGACGGGGGGCTCGATGCCCCCCGTCGCTGGCGCGCTCCCCTCAGAAATCGAGGTCCGCGTAATGCGGCGGCGGCGGAAATCCCGGCACCTGATCGGCCAGAAGCGGCCGGAACGAAGGGCGCGACTTGATCTTGGCATACCAGTCCTTGACGTTGGCCGACCGGTGCCAGTCCACGTCCGAGATGTAGTCGAGGCACGACAGATGTGCGGCTGCCGTGAAATCCGCCAGCGTCATCGCATCCCCCGCGAGCCAGCGGCGCTGATCCAGAAGCCAGCTCATGTAATCCAGATGATACTTGATCCGCTGCGAGCCCGATTTCACCGCCTTGCTGTCAGGATAGCCCAGTCCCATCAGCTTTTTGTTGACCCGCTCGTAGAGCAGCTTGGAGGTCACCTCGCCGTGGAACTTGTCGTCGAACCACGCGCAGATTCGGCGCACCTCATAGCGCGCCTCGGGGGTCTTGGGCATCAGCGGCGGGGTCGGATGCGCCTCCTCCAGCCATTCGCAGATCGCTTGGCTTTCCGGCATCACCCGCGAATCGACCTTCAGGACCGGCACCTGACCCGCCGGATTGCGGCGCAGGAAGTCGGGCGAGGGCTCCCAGTAGCGCTCCTCGACCAGTTCCACCTCCTGCTTCTTCTCGGCGAGCGTCAGGCGCACCTTGCGGCAGAAGGGCGAGAGGGCGAAATGGTAAAGACGGTTCATGGGCTTGCTTTCCGGGGTCGCGCCCGCTCGGGCGGAAACGGGATCGGGCCGGGTCTTCATAGCGCCGACCCGGGCCCGGATACAATGCCGCAGGGGCGGGGCTACTCGAAACAGGCGGCGCGCCCATCGGCTCGGATCGTCGCCGCCCCGTCGAGGATCGCCCGCGCACGCTGCCGCACGAAGGCCGAGGGACGGCCCGCGTCGCGCCCCTTCGGATCGGGCAGGACGGCCGCAAGTCGTGCTGCCTGCTGCGGCGAGAGATCGGTCGGGCTGGTCTTGAAATAACGTTCGGCGGCGGCGCGGATTCCAAAGGTGCCCTGCCCGAACTCCGCCATGTTGAGATAGACCTCGAGGATGCGCCGCTTGGTCCAGACCGTCTCCATGACCGGGGTGATTGCCGCCTCCAGCGCCTTGCGGATGTAAGACCGGCCCTGCCAGAGGAACACGTTCTTGGCGACCTGCTGGCTGATCGTCGATGCGCCGCGCCTGCCGCCCGCGTCGATGGCCGCGCGGATCGCCCCCATGTCGAATCCCCAGTGACGGCAGAAGTTTGCGTCCTCCGCCGCCACCACCGACCGGGCCACAACCGGGGCAATCTCGTCCCAGTCGGCCCAGTCATGATCCAGCGTGCCCAGCCGCGCGCGTTCCTGCATCATGTAGATGTCCGTCGGCGGATCGACCACGGCAAAGAGCACGATGAGCGCGAAGAGGCACAGCGCGATAGCCGCGATCCCGCGCCGTCCCCAACGCAGGATGCGCTGGCGCAGGGGCTCGCGCGGCGTTTCCACAGGCGTCGTCTTTCGGGGTCGGGCCATGCCCCCTTAGGACCGATGCCGCCCCGGCGGTCAAGCCGGAGCGGCGGAGTTCATTCGGCGGGCACGGCCTCGCGCTCGTCTCTCAACGGATGGGGCAGAAGGGCCAGCATCTCCTTCGGGCAGCATTGCAGGAAATTCTGCCGCTCCGCCGTCCAGTCGTCGAGGATCGCGCGCGCCTTGATGCTGCCGGTCTCCGCCGCGTGGCGCTGGATCAGGTCGTGGAGCTGCTCTTCCCAGTGCGGATGGGCGACGGCGCAGGTGACGAGGCTTTCCATATTTATGAAATCCTCGGCCGTTCCGTCAGGATCGTGCAGATAGGCCATCCCTCCCGTCATCCCGGCCCCGAAGTTCGCCCCGATGGAGCCGAGGATCACCGCCACGCCCCCCGTCATGTATTCGCAGCCGTTGGTGCCGCAGCCCTCCACCACCACCTTTGCGCCCGAGTTTCGGACCGCGAACCGCTCCCCCGCCCGCCCCGAGGCAAAGAGATGCCCCGCCGTGGCGCCGTAAAGCACGGTGTTCCCGATGATGGTGTTCTGTGCGGCCACCAGCGGTGAGGCCATCTGCGGCCGCACCACGATCATCCCGCCCGAGAGGCCCTTGGCGACATAGTCGTTGGCGTCGCCCATCACCTCCAGCTTCAACCCGCGCACCGCGAACGCGCCCAGCGATTGCCCGCACGAGCCCGAGAGCTTGACCGTCAGATGATCCTCCTGCAGCGTGTTGAGCATCCCGAACCGCTTGACGATATGGCTCGATGCCCGCGTGCCGATGGTGCGGTGGGTATTCCGCACGGCGTAGGAAAGCTGCATCTTCTCCCCGTCCTCGAAGAACCGCGCGCCGTCCTTCACGATTTCCGCATCCAGCGTGTCGGTGACGGCATTGCGGGGCTTTGTGCGATCGTAATGGATCCGGTTCGCGCCATCGACGGTAATGAGCAGCGGGTTGAGGTCGAGGTCGTCGAGATGTGCCGCCCCGCGCGACACCTGCGTCAGCAGGTCTGCGCGCCCGATGATCTCGTCCATCGACCGCGCGCCTATGCTCGCCAATATCTCCCGCACCTCCTGCGCGTAGAAGGTGATGAGGTTCACCACCTTGTCCGCCGTCCCGGTGAACTTCGCACGCAGCCGGTCGTCCTGCGTGCAGACCCCCACGGGGCACGTGTTGGACTGGCACTGGCGCACCATGATGCAGCCCATCGCGATCAGCGCGGCCGTGCCGATGCCGTATTCCTCCGCCCCCATCATCGCGGCCATCACCACGTCGCGCCCGGTGCGAAGGCCGCCATCGGTGCGTAGCGTCACCCGTTCCCTCAGGTTGTTCATGGCGAGCACCTGATGCGCTTCGGTTAGCCCCATTTCCCACGGCAGACCCGCGTATTTGATCGAGGTCGCGGGCGAGGCCCCGGTGCCGCCGTTGTGGCCGGAGATCAGGATGATGTCGGCCTTGGCCTTCGCGACCCCCGCCGCAATCGTCCCCACGCCGGACGACGACACCAGCTTCACCGTCACCTTGGCGCGCGGGTTGATCTGCTTCAGGTCATAGATCAGCTGCGCCAGATCCTCGATCGAATAGATGTCGTGGTGCGGCGGCGGAGAAATCAGCGTGACGCCCTTGGTGGAATGGCGCAGCCGCGCGATCAGCGCCGTGACCTTCATGCCCGGCAACTGCCCGCCTTCGCCGGGCTTGGCGCCTTGCGCCACCTTGATTTCCAGCTCTTCGCAGGCGTTGAGGTAATCCGCCGTGACGCCGAAGCGGCCCGAGGCCACCTGCTTGATCTTGGCGCTGGGGTTGTCGCCGTTCGCCTCGGGGACAAAATGCGCGGGGTCTTCGCCACCCTCGCCCGAATCGCTTTTTGCCCCGATCCGGTTCATTGCGACGCTCAGCGTCTTGTGCGCCTCGGGGCTGAGCGAGCCGAGGCTCATGCCCGGCGTCACGAAGCGTTTCCGGATCGAGGTGATGCTCTCCACCTCCTCGATCGCCACGGGCTTGCCGAGGCTCTTGATGTCCAGGAGATCGCGCAGATGGATCGGCGGGTTCGACCGCATCGCGGCGGAATAGGTCTTCCAGAGGTCATAGGACGCCCGGTCGCAGGCCGATTGCAGCATGTGCATGGTCTGCGCTTCCCAGGCGTGTTTCTCACCCGACCGGCGCGCCTTGTAGAAGCCGCCGATGGGCAGGATGTCCGCACCCCCGCGCCAGCCTTTCGCGTGGACCTCCTCCAGCTTGTGCTGGATGCCCGACACGCCGATCCCGGAGATCCGGCTGTGCATGCCCGGGAAATATTCAGCCACCATCGCGCGGCTCAGTCCCACCGCCTCGAAATTCAGCCCGCCGCGGTAGGAGGAGACGACGGAAATCCCCATCTTCGACATGATCTTCAAAAGCCCCGCATCCACCGCCGTCCGGTACCGCCGCACCGCGTCGATCAGCGTGCCTTCGATCAGCCCGCGCGCGACCCGGTCGGCAATCGAATCCTGCGCCAGATAAGCGTTCACCGTGGTCGCACCACAACCGATCAGCACCGCGAAATAATGCGGGTCGATACATTCCGCCGACCGCACGTTGACGGAGGTGAAGGTTCGCAATCCCTTGCGCGTCAGCCAGCTATGGACCGCAGAGGTGGCGAGGATCATCGGCATCGCGATGCGGTCTTCGTCCTGATGCCGGTCGGTCAGCACCAGATGGGCCGCACCCGAACGCACGGCATCCTCCGCCTCCGCCCGGATGCGTTCCAGCCCTTGCCGCAGCGCGTCCGTCCCGTGGGCGAAGGTGCAGTCAATATGGGCCACCGCCTCACCGAACTGGGTCACCATCACGTCGAACTCGGCGTTGGCGATGAACGGGCTTTCCAGCACCAGAATCTCGGTCTGGGCCGAGCTTTCGTCCAGCACGTTCTTGAGATTGCCGAACCGGGTCTTGAGGCTCATCACCCGGCCTTCGCGCAGGCTGTCGATCGGCGGGTTGGTGACCTGACTGAAGTTCTGGCGAAAGAAATGCGACAGCGGCCGATAGACCGAGGACAGCACCGCCGCAGGCGTGTCGTCGCCCATGGAGGCCACAGTCTCCTTGCCGTCCTCCGCCATCGGGGCCAGGATCTGCTCCAGCTCCTCCACCGAATAGCCCGCCGCGATCTGGCGCTTGCGGAGGTCCGAGCCCTCGAAGAGTGCTATCTCCGGCACGTCGCGGAGCAGGGAATTGAGGTCCACGACCTTCTCGATCCACTCACCGTAAGGCAGGGCGGAGGATAGCCGATCCTTCAGATCCCCGTCGTGATAAAGCCGCCCCTCGGCCATATCCACCGCGATCATCTGCCCGGGGCCGAGCGCGCCCTTCTCCCTCACGGTGGATTCGTCCACCGGCACCATCCCGGCCTCCGACCCCGCGATCAGCAGGCCGTCGCCCGTAACCACGTAACGCATCGGGCGCAGTCCGTTCCGGTCGAGCCCGCCGCAGACCCAGCGCCCGTCGGTCATGGCAAGTGCCGCCGGTCCGTCCCACGGTTCCATCACCGCGTTGCAATAGGAATACATGTCAGCCCACGCCTGCGGCATGTCCGTCGTGGCCTTGGACCAGGCCTCGGGCACCAGAATGGTCTTCGCCATCGGCGCGGAGCGGCCCGAACGCACCAGCACCTCGAACACCGCGTCGAGCGCACCGCTGTCGGAGGTGCCCTGCGGGACGATCGGCTTGATATCCTCCGCCGCGTCGCCGAAATTGTTCGAGGCCATGCGGATTTCGTGGCTCCGCATCCAGTTCATGTTGCCCTTGAGCGTGTTGATCTCGCCGTTATGGGCCAGCATACGGAACGGCTGGGCGAGCCACCACTGGGGGAAGGTGTTGGTGGAATAGCGCTGGTGGTAGATCGCGAAGGCGCTCTCGAACCGCTCGTCCATGAGGTCGGGGTAGAAGACCGCGACCTGTTCGGCCAGCATCATGCCCTTGTAGATGATGGAGCGGCACGACAGCGAGCAGAGGTAGAGCCCTTGGATCGCCGCGGCCGCTGCCGCCTTCTCGATCCGGCGGCGGATGATGTAGAGCTCGCGCTCGAACTGGTCCTCGTCGATGGGGCGGTCGCAGCGGATCAGGATCTGCTCGATCTCCGGCCGGGTCGCGTTGGCCTTGTCGCCCAGAACGGAGGTGTCCACCGGCACATGGCGCCAGCCGTAGATGTTGTGGCCCATCCGCAGGACCTCGGTCTCCACGATGGTCCGGCAGCGTTCCTGCGCGCTGAAATCGGTGCGCGGAAGAAAGACCTGCCCCACGGCGATCATCTTGGCCATGTCGGGCTCGTGCCCGGTGCGGCGGACCTGATCGTAGAAGAACGGCACCGGAATCTGGATATGGATGCCCGCCCCGTCGCCGGTCTTGCCATCCGCATCGACCGCCCCCCGGTGCCAGATCGCCTTCAGCGCGTCGATCCCGTGCTGCACCACCCGGCGGCTGGCCTTGCCGGAGATCGCGACCACCAGCCCCACCCCACAGGAGGAATGTTCGTCGTCGGCCCGGTAAAGCCCGTTCTCGGCCATCCACGCGCGCTTGGCTTCTTCGGCCGCGACCCACGCCGCATCATAGGTGGTCATGGCCCGTTTCCCTTCACATGGAGGCCGTGGGCCTCGTATTCCGCTTGGCTCACCCGCTCCAGATCACCCGCGAAGGCGTAGCCCGCGGGGCATCTGTCAGCATAGACCTCGCGCGTCAGCGTCGCCCCGCCGACATCTGGAAAGAGACCCGGCATCAGCTCGTAAGGCTTGCCATCGACGTCGGTCTGCCGAAACCAGAGCGCGGAGCCGCAGGTGTCGCACCACGCCCGCTCCGCAAAGGGGGAGGAGGCAAAGACCTTCACCGGCCCCGTCACCGTCACATCGTCCGCCTCCGCATCGACGCCGATCATCACGGAGCCGGACCAGCGGCGGCACATGTCGCAATGGCAGGCCGACAAGGTCTCCGACAGCGCCGTGACGCGCACCTGCACTGCGCCGCAAAGACATTGTCCCTCGGTCATGTCCGGCCCTCCCCATCCGCCTGCAATTGCGCGTAAATCTCGTTGGGTGAACGGTCGTGGATCGCCGCCTCTCCCGCCGCATGAGCCTCGTCCCACACCCCGCAGGCATTGGCGAACACGGCCTCGTCGACCTCGAACGGTGTCGTCAGCGCCACGATACCGCCGAGGCCCGCATCCTTCGTGAAGGCGGCATGGTCCAGCACCGGCCCCGCGCCCGCGACATGGCGGACGATCAGGCTGACGACATCGTCGTCCCCGATGCGCCCGACCCAGATCGTCACCGGATCGAACCCCTCGGCATGGCTCAGGTAGAAGCCGCCGGCTTCCGTTTCCGGCAGGTCGCCGCGAAACTCGGGCGGTTCAACGGACATCGGCACCGTCCGCGTCCGGGCGCTGCGGATGGTAACTGCTCAGCACCGCGTCGCATTCGAACAGGGGCTGGGTGCTCATGTAGCCCTTCTCGCCGGGAAAGATGAACTCCAGCGGGGAACCGTCGAGCGGGACGTAGCCCTGACCCTCCGCGCTGTCATATTCGGACGGCCCCGAAAAGAACATGCGCCACTCGGCGGAGATATATTCATGCCCCCGGCTCTGGCGCAGCAAGGTGCCGTCCTCATCGGTCTCGCGGAACTCGAACGCGGTCTGCTGGAGCGGGATGTTGTCGATCACCACCGTCTTGCCGGTCAGCGCATCGTGGCCGGTGACATGGCTCTGCGTGCCGTCGTCGCGCGAGAGGTGGAAGTCGAAATCGTCGCGCCCGCGCAGCAGGTCGTCGAACGAGGCCGGATCGGCACCGCCGGGGTCGAGCGTCTGGCGCACCATCGGGTTCATCTCGATGCTGAGGATCCACTGCGTCTCACGGTCGATCTTGCTGGCGAAGAACAGTCCTTCCTGGTCGAAATCCGCCCGCCACTGGTCGCCGAGCGCGTCGCCGTCGCATTTGTAGTAGTTCGATACCCGGCAGGCGCGGGCCTGCACGGTCATCCATCCGGTGCAGCCCTTGGGCGGCGTGAACGACCCCGCCTGCGCGGGCATCGGCAGCAGGATCAGGGGGAGGAGGCAGAGGAGACGGTGCATCGGGATCATCCTGTATCGGGGTCGTGAGGCACAGGCTACTGCGCCGCCACCATACTGTCCTGCGTCATGTAGGCCATCATCGCGTCGGCCGCCTCGCGCCCGTCGCGGATCGCCCAGACGACGAGGCTCGCGCCCCGCACGATGTCGCCCACCGCATAGACGCCGGGCAGGTTGGTGGCATGGGTCTGGAAATCGGCGCGGACCGTGCCCCAGCGCGTGACCGTCAGCTCCGGCTGGTCCCAGAGCGTCACCAGATCCTCCGGCTCGAACCCCAGCGCCATGATCGCGAGATCGCAGGGCTCGGTATAGTCCGCGCCCTCCATGACCTCCGGCACTTGCCGCCCGGTCGCGTCGGGCGCACCGAGGCGCATCTTTCGGACCAGAACACCCTCCACCGCGGCGCTGCCGATGAAGCCGTGCGGCGCGGTAAGCCAGACGAACTCCACGCCCTCCTCCTCCGCGTTGGCGGTTTCGCGCTTGGAGCCCGGCATGTTCGCGCGGTCGCGGCGGTAGAGGCATTTGACCGACGTGGCCCCCTGCCGCATCGCGGTGCGCACGCAGTCCATCGCGGTATCGCCGCCGCCGATCACCACCACGCGCTTGCCGGCCGCGTCGAGCGTGCCGTCGTCGAATGCGGGCACATTGTCGCCGAAGCTCTTTCGGTTGCTCGCCGTCAGGAAATCGAGCGCCGGGACGATGCCGCGCACCGTCGCCCCCGGAACCGTCAGATCGCGCGACCGGTAGACCCCGGTCGCGATCAGAACCGCATCGTGCTGGCCCCGGATCGCGTCGAACGCGATGTCCACCCCCACGGTGCAGTTGAGCGCGAACCGGACGCCTGCCGCCTCGAGTTGCGCGATGCGCTGCATCACCACCGGCTTCTCCAGCTTGAAGCTGGGGATGCCGTAGGTCATCAGCCCGCCGGCCCGGTCGTATCGGTCATAGACCGTGACCTGAACCCCCTTGCGCCGCAGGACGTCGGCCGCGGAGAGCCCGCCCGGCCCCGCGCCGATGATCCCCACGGACTCGCCACGCTCCGCGAACGGCCGGATCGGCTTCACCCACCCTTCTTCCCACGCAAGATCAGAAAGATATTTCTCCACCGCGCCGATGGTGACGGTGCCGTGCCCGGCCTGCTCGATCACGCAGTTGCCTTCGCACAGCCGGTCCTGCGGGCAGATCCTGCCGCAGATCTCGGGGAAGGTGTTGGTGGCCTGCGACAGCTCATAGGCCTCCCGCAACCGTCCTTGAGCGGTCAGGCGCAGCCAGTCGGGTATATTATTGTGGAGCGGGCAATGGGTCTGGCAATAGGGCACGCCGCACTGGCTGCAGCGGCCCGATTGCTCAGCGGCCTTGTCGGCGGCAAACTCGCGGTAGATTTCACGGAAATCATGCGAGCGCAGGTCGGGCGGGCGCTTTTCCGGCGTCTCGCGCGGGGTGCCCACGAAGCGCAGCATCCGGTCGTTGGCCATGCCCTGTCTCTCCCGTTCCACCGCAACGCTTTGTGATAAAGCGCCGCTCGCGGGAATGAAAGTCAGGGGTGCTGACCTTT